>DATMNB010000068.1:0-10026 GCA_035569435.1 Gemmatimonadaceae bacterium | reverse complement strand
CGGCCGAAGAGCTATGGACCGAGGCGCGGGAAGAGCGGGCGGTGGCGGCGCTCAAGGCGGCTGGGATCGCGTTCGAGGTGTCCAATCGGTACCGGCCGCACGCGCGATTTGTCGCTCGGGCTTGGGCAGCCGGTGTGCGGCTGTCTTTGGGGTCGGACGGACATACCGCCGAACAGGTGGGGGACCTGACCCACCCGCTGACCGTGGCGCGCGCGGCGGGGGTGCGGGATGAGGACCTCTATGATCCGCTCGTGCATGGGACGCGCCAGGGGTGAACTGCCTGTGAGGTGCTACCACGCGCGGTGGGTGGTGCCGGTGTCACGGCCGCCGATCGGCGATGGGACGGTCGCGGTCGAGGGTGGGACGATCGTGTACGTCGGACCGCGGTCGGCGGCGCCATGGGGCGACGACATCGAGCTGGGCGCGGCGATCCTGATGCCGGGGCTGGTCAACACGCACACGCACCTCGAGTTGACGGCCATGCGCGGACTCCTCGAGGGGCTGTCGTTTGTGCCCTGGGTGCGGACCCTCACGCAAATGCGTGCGGCCGTGCTCGACGATGCGGCCATGACCGACGCGGCCAGAGTGGGGCTGGCAGAGGGCGTGATGGCCGGCATCACGACCTACGCCGACACGAGTAGCTCGGGGGTCACGCTCGGGGCGATGCGCGAGGCCGGCGTGCGGGGGATCATGTACCAGGAGGTCTTTGGCCCGGCCGCGGAGCAGCACGACGCGTCGATGGCGGGGCTGGCGGCGGCGATCGAGCGCCGGCGGCCACTCGAGACCGAGTTGGTGTCGCTCGGTGTGTCGCCGCACGCACCGTATACGGTGCACGACGACCTTATGGTCGACGCCGCGGCGTTCGCGCTGCGTGAGCGATTGCCGATGGCGATCCATCTCGCCGAGAGCGCCGAGGAGATCGCGTTTCTGCGCGAGGGGGAGGGGCCGTTTGCTGATCTCCTGCGCGCGCGTGGGATCCCAGTGGTGCGGCGGTCCTACTCGCCGGTGCACTGGCTGGTCGAGATGGGGGTCCTCGTGGCGCAGCCCCTTCTCATCCATTGCGTGCGGGTCGACCCGACCGACATTTCGTTCATCGTCGATGCCGGCTGCGCAGTGGCGCACTGTCCGGCGTCGAACGCCAAGTTTGGCCACGGGGTGGCGCCGGTCTGGGCGATGCTCGACGCCGGGATCCGTGTGGGGCTCGGGTCGGACTCGGTGGCCAGTAACAATCAGATGGATTTGCTAGGCGAGGCACGGCTGGCCGCGCTGTTGCAAAACGCCGTCGGGGGCCGGGCCGATGCCATGAGCGCCGAGCAGGCGTTGGCGCTGGCGACGATTGGTGGGGCGCGGGCGCTGGGGTTGGATGACCGAATCGGGACACTGGATGTCGGGAAATCGGCCGATCTGGCGGCGTTCCCGTTGGATGGGGCGCGGGGCGTGCCGGCCACGGATCCCGTCGCGGCGGCGATCTATGCGCTGCCGGGGACGGCGGCGCGGATGGTGTGCGTGGCGGGCCGGGAGTTAGTACGCGATGGGCGGATCGTTACGGAAATGGACGCCGGGGCCGCGTTTCGCGTGGAACAGAGCGCGGCAGCCATGGCGGCGTGGCGCAAAGGGCGTTAAAGGCGTTATCATGCGTCATGACCTCGCCCTCGCATAAGATCTGGCGGGACGGGCAGTTCGTGGATTGGGCGGGAGCTACGATCCATGTAATGAGCCACGTCGTGCACTACGGTTCCAGCGTGTTCGAAGGCATCCGGTGTTATGAGACGCCCAATGGCGGCGCAATCTTCCGGCTGCGGGAGCATATCCGCCGGCTGCGCGATTCGGCGACGATCTACCGGATTCCTCTTCGTCACTCAATCGATGACCTGATGCAGGCGTGTCTGGACACGGTCGCCACGAACGACCTGCGCGAGTGCTATCTGCGCCCGGTCGTGATTCGGACCGGAAGCCGGATGGGCGTCATGCCTGATGACAGCGAGGGCGCGGTCGAGACGTTCATCGTGCCGTGGGTCTGGGGCCGATATCTCGGTGACGACGCGCTGGAATCTGGCGTCGATGTGTGCGTGTCGAGCTGGCGGCGTGCCGCGCCCGACACGTTCCCGTCGATGGCCAAGGCGGGCGGGAACTACCTGAACTCGCAGCTCTCGCTCCTCGAGGCGCGGCAGAGCGGATTTGTCGAGGGGATCATGCTCGACTCATTCGGCTACGTCTCCGAGGGGAGTGGGGAGAACATCTTTGTCGTGCGTGACGACGTGGTGTACACGCCGCCGGTGGCGAGCGCGATTCTCCCGGGCGTGACGCGGAATTCGATCATGCAGATCGCGCGCGATCTCGGGCACGAGGTGCGGGAGCAGACGATCCCGCGCGAGATGCTGTACATCGCGGACGAGGTGTTTTTCAGCGGGACGGCGGCGGAAGTGACACCGATCCGGTCGATCGATCGTATTACTATAGGTGAGGGTCGCCGCGGGCCGGTGACGCGGGCGATTCAACAACAGTACCTGGGGATAGCAAAAGGACGAGTACCGGACCCGTATGGGTGGCTGACGGCGATACGAGAAGAGGAGGTCGCCGTAAGATGAATCGTCGTTGCTCCCGCCCGCTCTCGTGTGGCGGGAGCTTTCGTATCGGCGATGGGAGGGGTGTGTGATCATCGGGTGTCTGGCGTTGAACGCGTCGTTTGAGCCGCTGACCATGGTTCCCATGCGGCGGGCGTTGCGCTTGGTCATCGATGGGAAGGCGGAGATCGTCGAGGCGGACACGGACCGCGTCGTGCGGTCGGAGCGGATGACGTTGCCGCGGCCGGTGGTCATTCGGTTGACCAAGTTCATTCACGTGCCGCGGCGGTTCCGGCGGCAGGTGACGAACACGTTTTTGTTCGCGCGGGACCGGTACCGGTGCCAGTACTGTGGGCGGTCGACGAGTGAGCTCAAGCCGCGTGAGGCGTTGACGCGCGATCATCTCATCCCGCTGTCGCGGGGCGGGACGAACGAGTGGACCAACGTCGTCACGGCGTGTGGGCCGTGCAACACGCGGAAGGCGAATCGGCTGCCGGAGGAGATCGGGATGCACCCGCTCTCCGCGCCGGTGGAGCCGCACTTTGTCCACTTGAGCTGGGCGGTGCGGCGGCTCACGCCGACGCAGGCGCGGTACATACGGCTGTTCTACGGGGCCGATACGTTGCACCAGCTGGAAGAGCTGGAGCACCGCACCCTAGGCAAACCGCTGCACTAGCACCGAAGCCCGTCCGCTTGGATAGTTATCCAGCCCTGAAGACTTTGGTGCGGGCCTCGTAGTGTCGCTGCTCGGCGCCGATCAACTTGAGAAAGGCGCCGCGCAGGCCGCGGCCGATGACGCCGCTGGGGTTGCGTTGGCCACGCACGGCTGGTGAGAGCTCACCGCGAAGCCAGCGTTCGACCTCGTCGAGATCATTGAGCGAAATCATCTCGACGTCGAGCGTGCCTGTGTAGTAGTAGCGGCTCTGCCGGTCACGCGGCGGGAGTGGCACGATGTAGGGTTGGGCGATCGCGGAGTCGAGCTGCGGGGGCTGGTCAAAGTCGCCGAGCACGGTGACGACGTTGTCCTTGATGCGTGCCGCCCGATAGCGCTTGGTGAGCGGGTCGTAGCGGACGACGATCTGCCAATCGGCGCTGCCCAGGAGCTGATCGAACAGCGATCCCTTCCGCCAGAGCTCGAGGTGGAATCGAAGCCGCGCGGGGAAACCGCTCCGGAGCAGGTCGCGAATCTGTCCGTTGGCGATGACGTTGGGGCCCGCCACGGCCGGGCCGACCGCCGGCGGGTCGGTCGTATCGCGCGTCGCCGGCGCCGGTAGCGTGATCGTCATGCGTGGGGCGTTCTGGGACAGGGCAGGGTGCGGCGCGCCGACGCCCAAGAGGGCCAGCAGGATCCACGCGGTCCGGGACATCGCTCAGAAGCGATGCTGCACGCGAATCTCCACGTGCGGCCGCTCTTCGATGTACGACAGGCCTTTGGCGATGTACACGCCCACCGGGTCGATGACGAGGCCCACGCCGACATCGGTCAGAAACGTCGATGGCGCGGGGAACGCGTTGGTCGGATATCGCAGGTCCCCCGCCCGGCGTCCGACGAGCCACCCGCGTCCCGCGTCGGCGAACGCCACGACCGCGCCGTCCCGATGAAACCCGATCCCGTGACCGGTCGGCCCGATATCGACGCGCAGGTCGTGCCGGAACTCGACCTGCGCGAGCGCGACGCGATCGCACTGTGCTGGATTCCCCGCCGGCGGGGACGGCCCGGTCGAACAGCTGGCGACATTGGTGTGGTCGTCGCCCGGCGTCCGGAAGTCGAACCCCGGGATCGTGCCCGGTCCGCCGACAGAGAGGCGGCGCTCGAGGGGGAGCGGGCCGTTGGTGGAACCGCCGAACACGACGCGCAGGTTGAGCTGATCGGTCGGTCCGAGGCGGTTGTACCGCCGCACGTCGAAGAACACGCGGGTATAGGCGGTTCCGGCGGCGCGGCCTGACTCGGGGCGACCGCCGATCGGCTCGCCCGGCACGCCCAGGACGGGCGATGGCGGCGGGCTGCGCGTGCCGTAGATGCCGATGCGGCCGGTGCCATACTCGACGTTGCCCTTCACGTACCATCCGGCCCACGGGTCGTTGCGGTCGTTGCGCGTGTCGAGCTGCAGGTTGGCGTTCACGAGTGTGAACGTGCCGTCGTCGAGCTCCGGGTTGGGCCGCCAACTGCCCGCCGAGCGGAAGATGTAGATCGGGTCGAGCGCGGAGAGTGAGCTCCAGTGCTCGTTGGCGACGGTGAGGTCCAAGTCGGCATAGCCGTCGGCGAGCGCGACCGACCCGCTTGCGCCGTGGCGGGCGAAGTAGTCTCGATAGTCGCGCCGGAAAAAGAACGACGCGAGTCCGACCTCGCCGTCGCTCAGCTGCCAGCTTTCGACGGGGACGACGTCCTTGTAGGCGCGGGCGGTGAACGTGACGCTCCCATCGCGCGCGTGCCCGATCTGGGCGTCGCCGGCCACCTTGTAGCCGAAGGTGCGGGCGTTCACCACGAAATCGCCCGTGCGCGCGATCCCCAAGACGTCGACGCCGGCGCTGCCCCAGGGCATCTCGCGGTGGACGGTGGGGCCCAGGTAGATCGGGAGCCCCTCGACCCGATTGTAGGTGTGGGCGGTGGTGATGGTGAAGTCGTTGAAGCTGTGCTTCCGGCGGACGGCGAGCCAGCGGCGCCACCAGTTCTTGGAGGCGTCGGCATCGTCGACGATGAGCACGCCCGTGCTATCGGTGTGATAGTGCAGGTGCTGGGCGAACACGAGCGATGCGCCCGCGACGGAGATGCTGTCGGGCTTGGGGACGATGGGTGCGCCGCCGACGATGAGGACATCGCCGTCGATGCGGGCGCCCGGCTCGAGCGTGACGTCGGCGTTGATGGCGGTGAGATTGCCGGCGATGTGCCCGGCGACGGTCACGGGGCCGGCGATGACGGCGACATCGCCGGTGATGGCGCTGTCGCGCGCGAGGTCGAGGGGACCCACGACATGGCGTGTCCCCTGCGCGTTGAACCGCTGCGCGGCCTCCTCGGCGATCTCGTGGGGGAGGGTGTCGCGGGTGGCGGTGGAGTCTTGAGCGGTGAGCGGCGTCGCGAACAGCGCCGGCAACAGCGCCGCCATGAGGCAGACGAGAGAGGACTTAATCGGCATGCCCCGATGACGGGACCACGCCAGTCTCAATGCCGAGTCGGCGCATGCGGCGATAGAGATTGGGGCGGTCCGTCTGCAGCCGCCGGGCGGCGGCGGTGATGTTGCCGTTGGCCGCCGAGAGCGCCCGCATGATGAGGGTGCGCTCGTAGGCATCGAGCTCGTCGGTCAGCGAAGTGGAGAGCTGTGTGGCCGGAAGTTCGGCGCCGGCAGCCAGGCGCGCCCCGCCGGTCGATGGCGGCGCGTGGAGCACGGCGTGCACGTGGCCCGAGGTCAGGGTCTCACCGGCGTGCAGGATGGCCAGTCGCTCGACGATGTTGGCCAGCTCGCGCACGTTGCCGGGCCAGTGATAGCGCTCGAGGAGCTCCAGTGCGTCGGCGCTCCATTCGGAGACCGCCCGACCGGTGCGCGCGCGGTTGAGCAGGGCAAAGTGGCGCACCAACGCCGGGATGTCGTCGGGCCGCTCGCGGAGCGGCGGCACATGGAGCGGGATGACGTTGAGGCGGAAGTACAGATCCTCGCGAAACGACCCATCGGCCACGGCGCGCGCCAGGTCCTTGTTGGTCGCCGCCAGGATGCGCACGTCGGTCTTGATCGGGCGTGCGCCGCCGACGCGCTCGATCTCGCGCGCCTCGATCGCGCGGAGCAGTTTGGCCTGGGCTTCGGCGCCCAGGTCGCCGACTTCGTCCAAGAAGAGCGTCCCGGTGTGCGCGAGCTCGAAGCGGCCGATGCGGCGCTCGGTGGCACCGGTGAAGGAGCCCCGCTCGTGGCCGAACATCTCGCTCTCGACCAGGTCGCGCGGGATGGCCGCGCAGTTGACGCGCACAAAGGGACGATCCCGGCGGGGGCTCGCGTGGTGGATGGCCGCTGCCACGAGCTCCTTTCCGGTCCCCGACTCGCCCGTGATGAGCACGCGCGCGTCGCTCGATGCGACGCGGGCAATGAGCTCACCGACGTGTCGCATGGGGGCGCTGGCGCCAACAAGCCGGGTGGTGTAGCCGAGCTCTTCGCGGAGGGCGCGGGCGGCGGCGCGGGCTTGGCGGAGCTCGAGGGCTGAGGCGAGGGCCAGGAGGACGCCTTCCGGTGAGAGGGGTTTCTCGAGGAAGGTGAAGGCGCCAAGCTTGGTCGCCTGGACGGCGTCGCCGAGCCCGGCGCGGCCGCTCATCATGATCACGGGGAGGTCGGCGTCGTGGGACCGGATGCGGGCCAGCGCTGCCAGTCCATCGACGTCGCCCGGCATCATGAGGTCGAGGAGCACGACGTCAGGATCGCTTTCGGCCGCGGCGGCGATGGCACCCGCGCCGTCGGGTGCCTCGCGCACATCGTAGCCCTCGGCCGCCAAGAGCGCGCCGACCATGCGGCGGATGTTGGCTTCGTCGTCGGCAATGAGGATCGTTGCCATTAGCTGATGGGGATGGTGAGGCGGATCTCGGTGCCTTTCCCGGGCTCGCTCGACGCATCGACCGCGCCGTGGTGCGCGATCACCGTTTGACGGACGATCGCCAGTCCCAGACCGGTACCGCCAGGCTTGTGGGTCACGTACGGCTCCCAGATCGCGGACAGCCGTGCGGGCGGGATGCCGATCCCGGTATCGCGGACGGTGATGCGGACGCAGCCATCGACTTGCTCCGCGCGGACGGCGATCATGCCGCCCTGTCCGCACGCGTCGACGGCATTGAGGAGGACATTGGAGACGGCGCGCGCCAGGGCGTCGTGGTGGCCCCGCACGAGCGGGAGCGCCGCATCGACGTCGAGCGACACGGGCACGGTGGGCGGCACGGTGGATCGCGCGGCGTAGCGCAGCAGATCGCCGATGTCGACGTCGGCCGCCGGGCCCTCGGGGAGGTGGCCGAACTGCGAGAAGCTGCGCGCCATGGCCTCGAGGCGCGCCGACTCGACAGCGAGCACGTCTACGGTTTCGGCGAGGGCGGGAGGCGCTTCTCGCTTGAGGCGCATGACGGCGAGGCGGATTGGCGTCAACGGATTCTTGAGCTCATGGGCCACCTGGCGCGCGGTCTCGCGAAAGGCGCGGAGGCGCTCGGCTTCGAGGGCGCGCGCGCGGCCCACCTCGAGATCGGCCGCCATGGTGCGCATGCGGGCGCGGAGCACCTCGAACTCGGGCGCACCCCTGAGTGGCGGGCCGGCCGGGAGTGGGAGGGCTCGGGCAATGCGGTCGGTCCAGCCCACGAGCTCGTCCAGGGGACGGCTCAACTGGCGGCTCAGGTGGCCGGCCACGCGGGAGGCCACGATGGCGAGGACCAGGAGGGCGACGACGCAGGCCGCCCCGACGAGGGGTGCGGCGCGTGTGGCGAGGAACTGATAGCGGCGTGCTTCCGTGACTGAGGCGCGGAGCTCCTGCTCATGGGCAGCCATCGCCGCGCGCTGCGCCGGGGTGAGCGGGGCGCTGCGCACCTCGTCGACGGCGCGCTCGCCGGTCGCGGCGACGCGCTCCCACGGGGCGGTGCCGCTCAGAAGTGGCAGGGCCGTACTGAGCGCGCCGCCCCACACGACGGTGAGCGCCACGGACGGGATCATGGCGAACAGCGCGAGGATGAGGAAGAGCCGGGTGCGGAACCCAAAGCGGGTCATATCGCTATGATATTAGGGGATGGTGGTCTCCCGGGCGATGCACCTATACATTTAGGGGCGAATGCTTTGGGCGGTCCCCGCGCGGCCGACGCCGTCTGCGCGACCGGTATTCCCCACGACGATGTGGGGGAGTCGGTCAGCGCGAACAGCGTGTCCCGCGGCGGATCGGGCCCACCGACCACACTGACACGCAACCTGGTACATGAATTCACACACTCCGCGCCACACACCCGTGCGGCCGCCCCAGCCCGTGGCCGTGGCGCCACACGCGCCGACCGTGACGTACTCGCCCAATGCGGCGCTCCTGATCGACTTTGACAACGTCACGATGGGCATTCGGTCGGACCTGCAGACCGAGCTGCGCAACCTGCTGGCCTCCGACATCATCAAGGGCAAAGTCCAACTGCGGCGCGCCTACGCCGACTGGCGACGGTATCCGCAGTACGTGGCGCCGTTGGCCGAGGCGTCGATCGACATGATCATGGCGCCCGCGTATGGGTCGTCCAAGAAGAACGCGACGGACATTCGCCTGGCGATCGACGCGCTGGAGCTGGTGTTCACGCGGCCCGAGATCGGGACGTACATCCTGCTCTCCGGCGACTCCGACTTCTCGACGCTGGTCATCAAGCTCAAGGAGTACGGCAAGTACGTCATTGGCGTCGGGATCCGGGAGTCGTCGAGCGACCTGCTCGTCATGAACTGCGACGAGTACTACAGCTATAACGCGCTGGCTGGGCTGGTGCGGGCTGGGAGCGATGGTGAGCCAGCCGGGCGGCGGGATCCATGGGAGTTGGTGACCGAGGCGCTGGCGCGGATGCAGCGGAACGGTGACGTCATGCGCGCGGATCGGCTCAAGCAGGTCATGCAGGACATCGATAGCTCGTTCGATGAAAAGAATCTGGGCATGTCCAAGTTCTCGCGGTTTGTCACCGAGGCGGCGGGGCGCGGGTTGTTGTCGGTGACGAAGCTCGATACGGGGCAGTTGGAGATTGCGCCGCCGAGGCGGCAGGGTGAGGTGGTGCCGGTGGCGCGGGCCCCAGAGGTGGCGGAGAACGGCGTCGAAGCGCCGGCCGGCGATGCAGAGCGCAGCGGGAGCCGGCGGAGTCGTGGGCGCCGGGATCGCGGGCGTGGGGGGCGTGGTGGGGAAGGTCGCGGCGAGGCGCGCGGTGAGCCGGCACGGAGCGAGTCGACGCCAGCGGTGGCGGGGTCGATCACGCCGGTGTCAAGCGAGCGCTCGAGCGAGCGCTCGACCGAGCGCGTGGCGGCGCCCGCGAAACCGGCCGTGCATACGGCGCCGGTGGGCCGGCCGTCGGATGGGATCGGGGTCGGTGGCGAGCGGCTGACGCGGGATGAGGCGTTTCAGCTGGTGCGGCAGGCGGTCGGCGCCGTGGCGACCGACGAGCGGCCGGCGCGGGCGACGGACGTGCGGGTCAAGGCGCGGGAGCTGTTGGGGCGGGACAGTCTGAGTCTCACGCCGGAGAACTTCACGCGCATTCTGCGGGATGCGCATGATGCTGACGTGATCGATTTGCGGCGGCGCGGGGATGACTACGAGGTGGCGCCGGCGGTGACGGCCGCGCCGGTGTCCGAGCAGCTCAATGTCGCGGCCGCGGCGACGCGGGCGGCAACGCCGGCACCGACGACGCCGGCCGCGCCCCGCGGGATGGGGCCGCGTGGAGCGCCGAGTCGGTCGCGGAGCTCGTTTGGGGCGCGTGTGGGGGCGCCGCCGCCGGAGTTGTTGA
>DATMNB010000067.1:0-3225 GCA_035569435.1 Gemmatimonadaceae bacterium | reverse complement strand
AGTCGACATCAACATCGAGATCGAAATCGAAAGTGACAAGCAAGGCGCAGCGGGTGGCCACCGCGCGGGGCAGCGTGCACCGGCTGGCGCCTCACGCCCGGAGTGTCACCTTCGAGGGCTGGCTTCGCGCGTACGAGCGGCGTCGGCTTTCTCCGATTGGCGCCCAGGCGGCGCTGTCTCACCTGTCACGCGCACGATCAATCACCACCGTGCCGGCGGTGGGCGACACCGTGTCGCTCAACGTCCCCGTGGCCGGCTGTGAGAACTTCAAGGTCACGACCGGCGTCGTGCAGGCGGTCGGCACGCACGGCATCGTCGTGCAGGATGTCACGGCACCGGCGGGTGGGTTCCAGTCCAGCGACTTCCAGTCGATCTCGACGGAGTTCGATCAGTTCATCTATCCGACGGATACGGTGCACTTTGGCGGGCCGTCGGACATCGACGGCAACGGGCACGTGATTCTCTATTACACGCCGGCGATCAACAACATCGTCGAGACCGGTGCCACCCGGGCGCTGGGGTTCGTCCCTGGGTTTTTCTTTGCCGGCGATCTCTTCCCGCGGACCGCGAGCAGCACGCAAACCGCGTGTCCCGAGAGCAACCTCGGCGAGATCGTCTATCTCGCCGTGCCTGATCCGAGCGGACAGTTTGGGCCGGCCGTGTTGCCCGACACGGTCCGGCAGGTGACGCGGGGGACCGTCGCGCACGAGCTCGAGCACCTGATCAATGCGTCGAACCGACTGTTCAAGTCGGGGGGCGCGTTCGAGGACATCTGGCTCGATGAGGCGTTGGCCCACTCCGCGGAAGATTTCGTGGGGCGCGCCGAGTATGGGTTCACGGATCTCCAGCAACTGACGTTCGCGCTGGTGAACGCCGATACAGGCAAGTTCGCCGCGTTCTTCCAGCCCAACGCGGTCCGCTTTGCCGATTGGCTGGCCGGTCCTCCGCATCTGTTCGGCGCGGCCGACAGTCGTGCGGACACCTCGCTCGCTGTGCGGGGCGCGGCGTGGTCGTTGCTGCGCTACACGGAGGACCAGTTCTCGGGTGGGACGCCGGCGGCGCTCACGCGGCAGCTGGCGCTCGGGCCGACCACGGGGTTCGCCAATCTCCAGCAAGCGACCGGCGTGCCGTTCGACACGCTCACGGCGGGATGGCTTGTGGCCAACTTTGCATCGGGGTTTGACAGTGTCACCGTCGCGCCGAGATTCACGTATCTCAGCTACAACATGCGTGACGTGCAGGCGGCGGGCGCCGGGGCCGCCTACCCGCTCGCGCCCCTGCCCCTGACCGCCATCAACCAGGTCACCACCGATACGATCCAGGGGAACGGGGGCAGGTACATCCAGTTCACGGCGCCCATTGTCACCACGAGCGGGCCGTCGTGGTCCCTCGAGATGGCGAACAGCGATGGCACCGTCGTGTCGTTCCTGGGCGCGCGGATCTACCTGCTACGCATCCGTTAGCGCGGCGGTGGGTGTGCGCGCGAACACGTCGCGGCCGCCGAGGATCCCGATGGTAATCGTGAGCGCGGCGGTGATCGCGGCGACAGCCAGCGCCGCGCCGAGCACCGGGTGGAAGGGTGCGTCGAACACAAAGTGGACGAGCCCCCACGCACCGGCGAACGAGAGGATCACGCCGGTCAGGCTGGCGAGCACGCCGAGGGCCGCGTACTCGGCCGTCATGATGCGGAGGATCTGCGCGCGGCTCGCGCCCAGGGTCTTGAGGAGCACTCCCTCGCGGATGCGATCCCGGCGCGTGGCGGCCACGGCGCTGAACAACACGGGGATCCCCAATGCGATGGCGAACAGGGCCATGAACCGGACGGCGAGCGTCACCTTGCGCAGCACGCCGGCGATGGTCTCCTGGACGAGTGTCAGGTCGATGCTGGAGACGTTGGGGTAGCGCTCGACCACCGCGCGCTGCAACTCGGCGATCATGGTCGGGTCAGGGACGTTGGCGAGCACCACGAGCTGTTGCGGTGCGCGCTCGAGTACCCCCGTGGGAAAGACGGCAAAAAAGTTGGGCTCGAACCGTGCCCAATCGATGTCGCGGAGGCTCGCGATTCGCGTGGGAATCCGTACGCCCTGCACGTCCCAGGTGATCAGATCTCCCAAGTGGACGTTGAGCTCCTTGGCCAGGTCGGCGTCGAGCGACACGGTCGCGGTGTCATTGGTGGCCGTTTTGCGGCCGAGCCAGTGGCCGGCAACCAACCGCTCGGACCCCACCAACGTGTCGCGGTAGGTCGATCGATATTCCCGGCGGAGCGCCCAGCGCTCGCCGTGATGGGACTGCTCGAGGGTCGTCACCGGCACGCCGCCGATCTCGGCGATGCGCATGGTGACCATCGACGCCTGCTCGACGACGGGACGGCCGGCCGCACGGATCGCGGCCTCGATGCCCGCGCCCTGGTCTTCCTGCACGTCGAAGAAGATGAGGTTGCCGTGCGACGCATCGGCGCTCGCCGCGAGTTGGGCGAGCACGTTGTACTGGACGAGGGCCACCGTCGAGATGAGAAAGGCGCCGAAGCCGAGCGCCAACACGACGGCGCGCGTCTGGTTGGCCGGCCGATAGAGGTTGGCCACGCCTTGGCGGACGACGTAGGGCCAACGGAGGCGTGTGAACCATCGGGCGAGCATCGAGAGGAGCGTGGCACTCAGCCAGAGCGCGGCCAGCACGGCGCCGATCGAGAGGGCGATGCCCAGTCCCAGGCGCTTGGACGGAGCGCGCGTGAGGGCGAGGGCGAGGACGCTCGCGGCGAGGGCCACATCGACGAGTCGGGCGATCGCCGGAGCCCGAAGCGGGCGCTCGGCGGTGGTCTGTCGCAGCGCCTGGAGCGGCGAGATGGTGCGCAGGGTGAGTAGC
Source organism: Gemmatimonadaceae bacterium (assembly GCA_035569435.1). Classification (GTDB taxonomy): domain Bacteria; phylum Gemmatimonadota; class Gemmatimonadetes; order Gemmatimonadales; family Gemmatimonadaceae; genus DASRDS01. The sequence continues at coordinate 363 of DATMNB010000067.1, read as the reverse complement.
GGGCGGAGGGCGAACAACACGGCGACCCATACGCCGATGGCGAGTCCGGTGAGAATGGCGCGCGGGGCGAGGAACGGCACGACATCGACCGGGAGCAGATTCTGGACGAGGGCTGGGAGCCCGAACTGGAGCGCCACGCCAATGAGGGCGCCGACTGTCGCGCCGATGAGTCCCATGGCGGCGGTCTGGGCGAGGTAGATCGCGAGAATTTGCGGCGCGGTCGCGCCCAGGCATCGGAGCACGGCGACCGTGCCGATCTTATGGCGCACGAACGCCGAGATCGCGCTGGCGACGCCGATGCCGCCGAGCAGCAGCGCCACGAGCCCTACTAAGCCTAGAAAATCGCGAAGGCGCCCGATCGAG
>DATMNB010000066.1:0-7556 GCA_035569435.1 Gemmatimonadaceae bacterium | reverse complement strand
TGGGCGGAGCGCCGTGAGTGTCGGGCGGGAGTTGACGGCTCGACAGGTCTACGTGTCGGTGCGCGGCGATGCCATCCGTGTGGCGCCGCACGTGTACACGGACGCACGGGACGTGGGGGCGCTCATCGACGGGTTGGCAGCGCGGCGGTGACGTCGGTCGCACGCGAAGGACCATCAGGTAGCCATAAGGTAGACCGTTTGTAGCGCGGTGGCGTCACATCCAGGCTCGTCTCCGGAGCCACGTGACCGCCCGACGACCTATGGCAACCCGCCATTCGTCACCAAACGTTCCGACGATTCATTGACACCTCGTCAGCCGATTGTTGCGTCGGCCGCGATCGTGCCGCATCCTGGACCCGCCGTTCCACGCCCCCGCGTTCTGCCGACTTCGCCGCTGGCGTAGGGGTGCGGCCCAGCTCACCGGTATCAGACCAAGCGTCTCGTCGACGTTCCACACGAGCACCGCCATCCGATCCGACGACGAGCGCCGGCGCCCACCTGGTGCTTCGAATGGCTCATGCCTATGTAGCGGATTTGGATGCCGAATTGATTGCGCGCATCCGCGCCGGTGAGGAGGGCGCGTTCGAGCAGCTCTTTCATCGATACTATCGAGAGCTGTGCGTGTACGTGGCGCGCATCGATCGCGCGGGCGGGTCGGCCGAAGAGATCGTGCAGGAGGTGTTCTTCCGGATCTGGATGCACCGCGAGCGCCTCCTGTTGGTAGAGACGCTGTCCGGCTACCTCTACGCGGTCGCGCGCAACGTCGCGCTCAACCGGGTGGCCCGCGCGCAAACGGAGGAGCGGTGGCGTGCCCGGGCTGAAGTCGACGCGCTCGACGCACCCGTCGAATCCCAGGGCGCCGACGTGACCATGCGCGAGACGGAGATGGCCATCGCCATCCACCGAGCCCTCGCGAATCTGCCACCGCGGTGTCGTGAGGCGTTCCTGCTCCGGCGGCAGCGCCATCTGAGCTACGCCGAGATCGCGCACGAGATGCAGACGTCACTGAAGACGGTCGAGGTCCAGATCGGCAAGGCGCTGCGGCTCCTGCGCGAGTCGCTCGCGGAGTGGCTCTGATGCGCGCCGTAGGGGTCGGCCGCTCGGTGCCGGTATCTACGGCATGCACTCGACATCTGGGAATCGGATTCACCTGATGACGGCCGACCCGGATTGGATGCTCCTCGATCGCTACCTGAGCGGCGAGTGCACGCTGGATGAGGCGACGGCGATCGACGCATGGGTGATGGCCGATCCGTCACATGCCCGGTTGCTCGCGTCGATGCGCCGCGTGTGGATCGAGGCCGCGACCCCGTTGCCTGCGGTCGATGAGCGCGGGGCCTGGCATGCGCTGCAGGAGAGGCTTACCGCCGCGACGCCTGCCGTGCCGCGGAGCTTCACGATGCGCCGCGCACGGCGGATGACCTGGCGCTCCCCTGCGCTCGCGGCGGGCATCGCGGCGACCATTATCGTAGGCGCCATCGGGTGGTGGCGGCATGCCGATGGCGCGCGGATCGCCATCCTCGAACCGTCACGCGAGTACGTCGCGGCCCGCGGGCAGCGAGCCGAGATCACCCTCATCGATGGCACGCGGGTGTGGCTCAGCGTGGACAGTCGGATGCGCGTGCCACAGGGCTACAACGCGGCGACGCGTGACGTGGAGCTGACCGGTGAAGCGTTCTTCGTCGTGGAGCACGATGCGCACCGGCCATTCCGCGTGCATGCCGGCAACGGCGTGTCGGAGGATATCGGCACGGAGTTCAGCATGCGCGCGTATCCGGGCGACACCGAGACGGTGGTGATTGTGGCCTCGGGTCGCGTGGCGCTGCGGCCCGCTGAGACGCCGGCGGTCCGCGGCCGCGCCACGGAGCTCGGGCGCGGCCAGATGGGGCGGCTCGATCAGAACGGAGGCGTCGAGGTCGTGGATCACGTCGATGTCGACGCATCGCTCGCCTGGCGGAACGGACAACTGCAATTTGCGGAACGCCCGCTCCAGGATGTCGTGCGGGAGCTCGAGCGGTGGTACGACATCGACGTCACGATCGAGGACAGCGCGCTGGCGAGCGTGCCGGTCACGGCGTCGTTCACCAACCAATCCGCGGACGAGGCCCTCGCGATCATCGCAGGGACGCTCGGCGTGCACTGCACGCGCGACGGTCGATACGTCCGCATTCACCACGACGACGGGCACTCCCGCTGACGAGACGGAGTGTCGTGGGATCCGTTCCCGCATTCGAGTCACTCGGACTTCAACGCCCCATACGGAGGGTGTGCGCGTGCATCGCTCGGTAATGCTCTGGTGTGCCGCCGGGCTGGTCCCGTGGCTCGGTTCGCCGCTTCGCGGGCAGACCGTGCCGCCGACGGTGCGCGGAGGGGCGAGCGCCGCAATGGTCAGTGATGGGGGCGATGGGTCCGCCGGGGATGGTACCCGGACGAACCGCTCGCAGCCGCCGCCACTGGAGCGTCGCGTGACGCTCGATCTTCGGAACGTCACGCTCCGGGACGCGCTGCGCGAGATCGACCGGCAGGCGCGCCTCGGGCTGGCGTTCACACCTCGCGTCGTGCCGCTGGACCGGCGGGTCACGATCCGGGGCGACAGCGTCACCGTGGGTGACGCGCTCGAGCGCGTGCTGCGAGGGACGGGCGTGAAAGCCGTCGTGACGACCAGTGAGACCGTGATGCTGGTGAAGGAGACGGGTGCGCGGTCGGAGACGGCGCCGGCGGACACGACGGGATACGCCGCGGTGGTCGTGCACGTCGCGGACGACTCGGCGAAGCCGATCATCGGCGCGGTCGTGGGGGCGACGGGAACCAAGATCCGGTTTACCACCACCGAGCAGGGATATGCCCTGCTGCGCCGCGTGCCATCCGGCCTGCGCGTCATCACCGCGCGGTACGTGGGCTACACGCCGGTGGAACGGCAGATCCTCGTGCCGGACACCGGGTTCGTGAGGGTGGATTTCGTGATGCGGATGGGGACGGCGCGGCTGCAGGAGGTCGTCACCACGGCGACCGGGACCCAGCGGCGGTACGAGCTGGCGAACGACATCACGATCCTGAACGCGGACTCGATCGTGGCCACGCAGCCCATCTCGAACGTCACCGACCTGCTCGAAGGGCGGGTGCCCGGGCTCACGGTGCAGCACACCTCGGGCGCGCCGGGGGATCCGAGCCGGATACGGCTTCGCGGAACGAGCAGCGTCCTGCGGTCGAACGACCCGATCGTGATTGTCGATGGCATCCGCGTCTACGCCGCGCAATCCGACTCCCAGAGCGCCAACATCGCCTCGCTCCACGACGTGAACACCGGAGGCGGCGTTACTCCGGGCGTGTCGGCCTTTGCCGCGCCGTCACCGCTCGACCAGATCGACCCGCACAGCATCGCCACGATCGAGGTGTTGAAAGGCCCATCGGCTGCCACGCTCTATGGCCCCGATGCCGCCAATGGCGTGATTGTCATCACGACAAAGCGGGGGAAAGCGGGGCCAGCCAGCTGGAGCGGCAGCGCGTCGCACGGACTCTCCAGCATTCCCGGTAAGTACCAAGACGGCCTCTATCGGTGGGGGCATGACTACCTGGGGCAGACCGTCCTCTGTCCCCTCACCGACTTCAGGTGCCAGGCCGACAGTCTGGTGCGCTTCCAGGCGCTCAACCACCCCAGGTACACCTTTCTCAAGCAGGGCGCGAGCACCAACCTCTCGCTGGGCGTCTCCGGCGGCAGCGAGGCCCTCACGTACGCCTTCACTGGTAGCCGCGAGGACGCGACGGGTCCCGTCGGGCTGCCTGACCTCGAGGCCGCACGCTTTCGGTCCGTGCATGACGGCGCGGCACCACTCGCGTGGATGCGGCGCCCGGAGCAGCTCGGAGGGTGGAGCGGTGAGAGCCGGTTGACGGCCAAGCTCAACGACCGCGCCGACGTCTCGCTCTTCACGCTGCTCACCCGCCAGACGCAGCAGCGCTCGGACCTCGAGCAGCAGATCCCCACTCTCATGACGACCTACATCGACCGGAAAACCGGCACGATCTGGAGCCCGGCCGGCGGCGGTGGCAGCATCGTTCCGTCGAGCGTGCTCCTGCCCTCCTTCTACCAGCGGGCTACCGATGCCGCGACGAACTTCACGGGCGGCGCCAACTTCACCTGGCGCCCGCTGCGCTGGCTCACGACGAGCGCCGATGCGGGGCTCAACCTGGTCGAGCGGCAGGACGAGCTGCTCCTTCCTCACGGCATGCTCCCCTTCTCCGACAGCGTTGGCCACGTAACCATTGGCCACGGCAGCGATGCGGTGAGCACGGTGAACCTGCGGGCAACTGGGACGCTGCCACTCCCCTGGGGCTTCCGGCTCCAGCTCGCCACCGGGGCCAACTACATCAACACATCGATGGCAACTCTCAGCGCCGGGGCCGTGGGCCTCCCACCGGGCTCCAACTCGCTGGTCGGGGCGGAGAGGATCGTCTTTGCCACGCAGACCGCCAGCGACATACCGAACTACGGGTGGTACGTCGAGCCCACGTTCACGCACCAGCGCTTCAGCATTTCCACCGGGGTCAGGATCGATGGGAGTTCGACCTTCGGTACGCGTGCCCAGTTGCCGACCTTCCCCAAGCTCGGCGGCTCCTGGCTGGTGTCCGAGGAGCCGTGGTTCCCCTTCAAGAAGTTGGTCGACGTGTTCCGTGCGCGCGCCGCGTATGGCCAAGCTGGCGTCTGGCCGGGGCCGGCCGACAAGCTCCGGCTGTACTCCAACTCCTGGCCTTGGCTCGACGGCGGTGTCCAGAACGCGACGCAAGTCTTGAAGATCGGCAACAGCCAGCTCCGACCCGAGCGGTCAGCGGAAATAGAAGCGGGCTTCGACGCGGATCTCCTCCACGACCGGGTCTCGATCGGGTTCAGCGGCTACCAAAAGATGCGCTACGACGCGATCATGCCCGTGCCGGTGGCGCCGTCGGTCTATGGATCGGGCGTGACACAGCTCCAAAACATCGGCGTGATCCGCAACACGGGACTCGAGGCGAGCCTGACCACGCAGCTCCTGCGCACGGATCCGGTCGCGTGGAGTGTGTCGCTGAACGTGACCCGCAACCATAACCTCGTCACCAAGCTCGGTCGCGGCGTCTTGCCGTTCGGGCCAAACGATGCGCGGGTGGTGGCCGGCTATCCGCTGTTCGGGCGCTGGGCACGGCCGATCCTGGCCTACACTGACGCGAACCATGATGGGATCATCGAGCGCAATGAAGTGCTGCTCGGCGATTCGCTGGTGTTCATGGGCGCGAGCGAGCCGGATTACGAGGCGAATCTGTTCACGTCGCTCTCCCTGCTTCGCGGCGCTGTGACGGTGAGCGCGAGTTTCTCGTACCAAGCCGGACTCACCCAGGTCAATCGCACGATCGGGCCGGGCGCGGGCGGGTCGGGGCCGATATTCTCGCCGGGGGCGAGCGACCCGCACGCGCCGTTCAGCGAGCAGGCCGCCGTGGCCGTCATGAACGAATCGGACTATGGCCTCATGCAGACGGTGAACACGCTGCGCTTCACCACCCTCGCGGTGGCCTACAACATACCCACGGCGATCGCGCATTGGCTCACCAGAGCGCGCGCGCTGTCCGTGGCGCTGCAGGGGACAAACCTGGGGCTGTTCACGAACTACAAGGGGAAAGACCCGAACGTGAACGCCTTCGCGACCGGGAACCAGGTGGTCGACACCGGGGTGTTGCCGCTCCCGCGGTACTGGCTGCTCTCTGTCCACACTACCTACTGAGCGGGAGCGCTCCATGCCGATCACCATGTCCCCCGTCTCACTCCACATCGGAGCGTTGCGCCATGCGGTGCTCCTTCTCGTGCTCGCAAGCGGGCTGCCAGGCTGCTCGCTCGACAATCTGGCCGGGAACGCGCAACTCCCGCCTGGTGTGCCCGATCCGCGGTTGACCCACACACCGGCAGGGGCGCTCGCCGCATACCGTGGCGCCCTCGTGCTGCTCAGGACCGCTGTTGGCAGCAACTATGGTGGTGGTGAATCGTTCGTCCCGGTCACGGGACTGCTCACCGACGAGCTCCGAGCGGGTGATATCGGGCAGATCGGAGCGATGAGCGACAACCTGCGCTTGGACAGCCGGTTCCTTCCGGAGTACGCGCCGGGAAGTGGTGACGACAGAGCCACTCTGGGACCGATTCAAAGCGTGTATGGGCTCCTGCAGCAAGTGCGCGGGCAGGCGCGGGAGGCGCGCGGCGCGCTCGGGGCCTATGATCCCGGCGGTCCTCGAGCGCTGCCAGGCCACCTGTACGCGGTCGAGGGCTACGCGGACATCTTGCTCGCTGACCTCTTCTGCTCGGGAATTCCCCTGAGCACGCTCGACTTTGGGAAGGACTTCACCTACCAGCCCGGCTCGTCGACCGCCGAGGTGTACCAGCGCGCGGTGGGGTTTTTCGACTCGGCGCTCACGGTCGTCGCCGACAGCGATCGGATTCTCAACCTGGCCCGCGTGGGCAAGGGGCGCGCGCTTCTCGCGCTGGGGCAGTACGCCGCGGCGGGCACCGCCGTCGCCCAAGTGCCAGACGCCTTTCAGTACGCGCTCCAGTACTCCGCCACGTCGACCGACACGCTCAACGCGTCCCAGAATCAGAGCTTTGCCGCGTCCGCCTTCGGGGGACTTGGTAATAACCCCCTGACGATGGTGGATGTCGAGGGGGGAAACGGGCTCGCCTACCTCTCGAGCGGCGATCCGCGTTCGGCATGGGTGGCCGAGGGGACGAACCAGCACGGGTTTCTGCTCTCGCGCCCGGTGGAGTATTCCGTGGCCGGGGACGGACCGCTCGTGCTCGCCAGCGGGGTCGAGGCTCGACTCATTCAGGCCGAAGCGGCCCTGCAGGCGGGGAGTCCCGGGACGTGGCTCGCGACGCTGAATCACTTGCGCGAGACGGCGATCACGCCGGCCATGGCAGACACCACGGACCCGGGGACGACCAACGGGAGAGTGGGCTTGATGTTCTACGAGCGCGGCTTCTGGCTGTTCCTCACCGGGCACCGCCAGGGCGACCTGCGCCGGCTCATCCGGCAGTACGGTCGGCAGGCCGAGAGCGTGTACCCCACGGGATTGTACCCGGGGGCGTACGGAAGCTACGGCAGCGACGTGACCGCACCGATCCCTGGCGCGGAGCGGGTGAGCAACCCGCTGTTCACGGGCTGCCGCAGCCGGGGGGCGTGAGCCGATGCCTCGCTGTCTCTCCTCTCCCACGCGCCGCGCGTTGGCCCTGCCGCCTCGCTGGTCCGGCTGCGTCGTGGCGATGGTGGCGCTCGCCGTCGCCGGCTGCGTTGCCGATGCCGCCTACGCGCCGCCGCCCGTCACCGATCCCACGCGGCTCTTCTGGTCGCTCACGCTCGACCATCGCGCGGTGACGCTGTCCACCGTGGCGCCCTACGACACGATCCGGCTCACCGCCACGCCGCGGACCATCAGGGGCGAGCCGCTGACCGGTCTTCCAACACCGACCTTCACGTCGTTGGACCTCGATCGGATACGGGTCGACACCAATGGACTCGTGCACGCCATCGGCTCCGGGAGTCAGATCG
>DATMNB010000065.1:0-10824 GCA_035569435.1 Gemmatimonadaceae bacterium | reverse complement strand
TGATGCGCCTGACGCCATGGGCGGACATGGCCGCCACGAGGTTGGCCGTCCCCTGTGAAAACAGACTCACCCGACTTCGGGTCGGGGGGGCGCCGAGTGCACAGATGACGGCGTCCTGGTCGCGCACGGCCGCGTCCACGGCGGCTGGGTCGAGCACGTCGCCTGGAAGCCGTCGGAGCCGCCCGTCGCCGCCGGGGAGTGCCGCCGCTCGCCGCGCGAACGCGGTCACGGTATGGCCTTCGACCAACGCCCGGGTGGTGATGGCGCGGCCCGTCCCGCCGGTCGCGCCGACTACCAACACGCGCATGGCCAAACATCGCCAGCGTCTCGGCGGCCCGCTAGGTTCTATGATCGACTCATGCGATTTAAGGTGCGATTTCGACGGGTGGAAGCGGCGGTGCGCGCGCTGCTGGTCCAGTGGGCAAAGGCGCTCAATCGCCGACCACCGGCCCCGGCCGATGCGAGATCCGCGGGCCCGGCCGGGCCTCGCCCGGTGCTCTATCTCCGGTACGACCGGATCGGCGACATGATCCTCGCGACCGGCCTGCTGCGGGCGCTCGCGCGGGCGACCCCGGCGCTGGCCGTCGACGTGCTCGCGTCGCCCGAGAACGTGTCAGTGCTCGATGGGAATCCCCACGTGCGCTCGATCATTTTGTTTGAGCGGCGGCGGCCGTTGAGCTATGTGCGGACGCTGCGCCGGATCCGCCGAGCCGGGTACGATGCGGTGCTCGACTGTCAGGTGTTCTCGCCGTCGACGACGACCCTTCTAATGATGTTGCTGAGCGGCGCGCGGTCGCGGGTGGGGGTCGCCAACCGCGGGATCGACGAAGCGCTCACGCATCCCATGCCCGTGCCACCGGGCGCGGCGCACGTCATCGAACACACGGCTGCGCTGGCCGGGGCGTTTGGCGTGGATCCGGTGTATACGGATTGGCGTCCGGAGCTGTTTTTCAGGGACGAGGAGCTCGCCGCCGCCGAGTTGCAGTGGCGCGGGGCGACGGACGGGGAGGGGCGGCGTCGGTTGTTGGTGAATATTTCCGCTGGGAAGGCATCGTGCCGGTGGCCCGAGTCGCAGCTGGAGGATCTCCTGGGCGCGCTCGCGGCGCGCGATCCCGCGCCTGCTGTGTTGCTCGTGGCCGCGCCGTCGGATCTTGCGCTGGCCACGCGGTTAGGCGAGGCGACAGGCGCGCGCGTGGCGCGCACGCCGCGCATCCGCGATGCGCTCGCGTTGGTGGCGATGGCGGATCTCGTGCTCACGCCCGACACATCGATCACGCACGCGGCGTCAGCATTGAACAAACCTGCGCTCGTCATGTTGCCGCGCGGCAAGGATGGGCACTGGGGTCCCTATCGCACGACGGGGCGCGCGATCACATCGCCTGGGCGGTGGCTCGATACGCTTCCGGTGGCGCCGGTGTTTGCCGCGCTCGATGAGATGCTGCGCGCGATCGAGTCTGCCGAACCCGCTGTCCTTGAGCACGGGAGCGCCGGCCCCTAAACTGCCGGTTTCCCCTTCTGGTCGACCAGATGTCTACGGTTTTTTCTAGGGCCTTTTCTAAGGCTGTTTCCCTCGCGGTGTGGCGCTAGCGTTCAATCTGCCGCGGGCCATCGTCCGCTCGCGAGCCGCGATCGCCGTCGTGTGGGTCGTCATCGCGGCGGCGCTGGTGCCGTTCGCCTCGGACGTGTCCGAGCGGCTGGAGGCGAGCGCGACGCAGGCCAACGACCGCGAGGCCGGGGTCGTCGAGCGGGCGCTCGTGACCCAGTTTGGGGCGCCGTATGCGTCGTTTGCCGTGCTCGTCGTCACGGGGACGCCGTCGCCGGCGACGCCAGCGGGCGCGGCGGCGCTCGGGCGCATCATCGCGGCGGTCGATACGGTCTACGGCGTGAAGCGCATCCTGTCGTATCTGTCGACGCCGGACTCGGTGTTTCTGTCGCCGAGTGGGACGTTTGTGCTGGTGGGGTTGGATCGGAGCGGGAACCCGGCGAATACGCTCGTGCCGGGGATGCGCGCCGCCTCCACGCGGATCGCCGCGGCGATGCGGGCGCAGTATCCCTCGATTTCGCTCACGTGGACGGGCGATGCGCCGTTCAACTATGATGGTCGCGCGATCAGCGCGCGGGACGCGCGGGACGGGGAGCGGCGGATTTTTCCGGTCACGGTGTTATTGCTGCTCGTCGTCTTTGGGACGATCACGGCCGCGCTCATGCCGGCGATCGCCGGGGCGCTGGCCATCGGGTTGAGCTTGGGGGCGGCGGCGTTGCTCGCGCCGCACTGGCCGTTGTCGATTCTGCTCGAGAATATCGTGACGATGCTCGGCCTCGGGATCGGCGTCGACTATGCGCTCCTCATGGTCAGTCGGTTTCGGGAAGCGTTGGCGTCGGGCCTCGGCGCGGAGGCTGCGGCCGAGGATGCCGTGCGACACGCGGGGCATACCGTGCTGATCTCGGCTATGGCGGTGGCGATCGGGTTTGCGGCGCTGATCGCCGTGCCCGTTGGCGATCTGCGCTCGATCGGGGTGGGCGGTCTGCTTACGGTCGCGTTCTCGGCGTTGCTGGCGACGACGCTGTTGCCGGGCGGGCTCGTCTGGCTGGGCGACTGGGTGAACCGCGGGCGTGTGCGGCGGGTGTCGACGTTGGCCAACGGCGTGCGGTGGCGCCGGTGGGGCGCGTGGGTCGCGGCGCATCCGTGGCGCGTGTTGATCGTGGGCGCGGTGCCGATGGTCTATCTCGCGGCACAGGCGCCGCGGCTGCAGGATCATCTGCCGACGGGGGAAGATTGGTTGCCGGCGTCGATGGAGTCGGCGCGGGCGATCCGGACGATGCGGTTGATGGGGAAGATGGGGATCGTCGAGAACACCCGCATCGTGCTGGAGTTGCCGCCTGGCGTGACGGCGTTCACCGAGGCGGGGTGGCAGGCGACGCGGCGGCTCGCCGATACGTTGGCGCATGACCCGCGTGTGGCGCGGGTGCGGTCGCTGCCGTCGGTGATCGCTGCCGAGCATCCGAGTCCGACGGTGCTGGGGTATGTGTCGGCGGATCTGATTCACTCATTTGTGAGTCATGATCAGCGCGGCGTCGTGTTGGAGGTGATTCCGACGGAGACGGCGAGTCCGAGTCAGCTGAACGCGTTTGTGCACGAGGTGCGGGCCAAGGACGTGGCGGCGATCACGGGTCTCGCGGGGGCGCGGCTCCGCATCGGCGGGTTGCCGGCGCAGAACACCGATTATACGGATGCGATCGCGGGGCATACGCCGCTCGTCGTCATGCTGGTGATTGGGGGGACGTTTGTGGCGTTGTTGATCGGGTTTCGGTCGGTGTTGATTCCGATCAAGGCCGTGTTGCTCAACCTGTTGTCGGTGTTCGCGTCGTTTGGGGCGACGGTGTTGGTGTTTCAGGATGGATATGGGAGCAAGTTGTTTGGGGTGGCGCAGCCGGTGGACGGGTTGTTTCCGGCGGTGCCGGTGATTGTGTTCTGCCTGGTGTTTGGGTTGAGTATGGACTACGAGGTGTTTCTCGTGGCGCGGGTGGCCGAGGCGCATCGGGCGGGGTTGGGGATGGTCGAGGCGCTGGCCGATGGCGTGGCGCGGACGGGTGGGGTGATCACGTCGGCGGCGGCCGTCATGATCGTAGTGTTCACCTCGTTCACGCTCGGTGAGTTTTTGTTGATCAAGGTGTTGGGGTTTGCGCTCGCCGTGGCGGTGTTGCTCGATGCCACTGTTGTGCGGCTGGCGGTGGGGCCGGCCGTGTTGCGGCTCGCCGGGCGATGGAACTGGTGGCCGGGGCATGGGTGGCGGGAGCGGGATGTTGTGGCGGGGGAGGAGTTGGGCGCGTCGGCGGTGCCTGAGCCGCAGTCGTGATGGGCTGACGTCGTGCGCTACGTCTGGCTGTTTGTGATCGGCACCGTGGTGCAGGCGGCTGGTATCGCCGGCTACATGGTGGTGTCGTTGCGTAATCCGATGGCCACGAGCGGCAAGACGATCGCGTTCGCTGTGATCATGGTGGGTGTGGGTGCGCTCGTTTGGCGTGAGATGCGGCGCGGCGCGAGCTTTGGGGCGCTGCTCGGCGTGTCAGGGCTGTTGGCGGTCGGGTACGTCGTGGCGTTCGTGGTCTTGGGCACGTTCACGTTTCACGGGCTGCTCATCGGCGCGGAAATGTCTGGTCGATACGCCATGACGATGCTGCGCGTTGGGATCAACGTCTTCGTGATCTACGCGATCGGGACCGCGCTGCTCGCGCTCGTGCGTCGGCTGTCGGTGGCACGGCCTCGGGGGGACGTGCAGGAGTAGACACTGTCGTAGACACGGCCCGCGCCGGCGTTCTCTGGCCATTTGGGCCGATGCGGTTGATATTCGCGTCCGTGTACTCGACCTGCCTCTTCTGCCACGCCTCGCTCGGGGCGAACGAGACGATCGAGAGGTTTCCGATTGGGCGCCGGCTGGCGTTTGACGCGGCCAAGGGGCGGTTGTGGGTCGTGTGCGGCCGGTGCCGGCGTTGGAACCTCACGCCGCTGGAAGAGCGGTGGGAGGCGATCGAGGCGTGTGAGCGGGCGTTTCGATCGACGCCGATGCGGACGTCGACGAGCGAGATCGGGCTCACGACGCTGCCCGAGGGGCTGGTGCTCATTCGGATCGGACGGCCGCTCAGGCCGGAGTTCGCGGCGTGGCGGTATGGCCGCACGTTCGCCCGGCGGCACTGGCGGGGGCAGGTCGTGGACCACGTCGCACCCGTTGCCAGGTATCTCGAGACGCTCGCGGGCGGCGTCATGGCCAGCGGGTTGTGGGGGAGCGGGCGGCCTCTCTCGGCGTTCCTTGGCTTGACTGGCGCGGTCGCTTTTATGGCGGGTCGCAGACTGTGGTGGAACAGGCACGTGGTGGCCGCGCTCCGGACGGGTGAGGAGGTGGTGGAGGTGCGGCAAGGCGACCTTCGCGCCGCGGCGTTGAGTACGAGCGCCGAGGAGGGTGCGTTGGCGCTGCGTGTGCAACACAGCCGCGGGGTTGCGACGTTGAGTGGGTCGCAGGCGGTCCGTGGCGCGGGGGCGATATTGGCGCGGCTCAACTGGGCCGGCGTGCCGGGTCATCGGGTGTTGGCTGCCACGCGGCTCCTCGGTGCCGCGGGCGCGTCCGAGGCGTTTGTCACCAAGATCGCGACAGAAGTCCGCGACCGCGGGACGCACGCGGAGACCGACCGTCCGCGCCGGTTCGCGCTGCCCGAGGCGTTCGATGTAGAAGATTGGGAGTGGAGGGAGGCGCCGCCGCACGTGGCGCCAGAGACGCTGGCAGCGCTGCCGCCGACCAAGCGTGTCGCGCTCGAGATGGCGCTGCACGAGGATAGCGAACGGCGCGCGATGGAGGGCGCGATGGCGGAGTTGGAGGCGGCGTGGCGAGAAGCCGAGGAGATTGCCGCCATTGCCGACAATCTGTTCCTCCCGCATTCGGTCGAGGCGTGGCTGCGGGCGCACGGGCGGCCGTCGTGAGTGGCATTTCGCGCTCGCCCCTTGGGTATCGCGGCCGTTGGGGCGATGATCGCCGTGCTGCGTTGCCGATTCGCCGCTGGGCTCGACGCGATTGCGCATCGCTGATGTCGATGGGGCGATTGTGCGTTTCGAAGTTGCCAGATAACACTCAGTGCGCGGCCGTCTTCTCCGTCCCCTTGAGCCGTCGCGCCAACTGTGACCGAAACGACTGCGGCACATCGATCCGCCGCAGCTTGGCGCGGACGCCGTTGATCAGGCTCGCCTCGAAGGCGAACTCCGACGTGCACAGGGCGCAGACCTCGAGGTGGGCCTGGACGAGCGCCATCTCGCTCTTGGCCAGCTCGCGGTCGAGATAGTCGTCGAGGCGCATGAACGCGACTTCGCAGCCGGCGCGATCGAGGCCGCGCGGGGGGACGACGACTTTCTTGGGCTCGGGGGTGATGCCCTCGTCGACGGCGACGCGCCAGAGGAGTTGTTGGAGGAGCTTGCGGGCGCGGTGGAGGCGTGAGCGGACGGTTCCGATGGGCACGTTGAGTACCTCGGCGATCTCCTGATACGAGAGCTCGTCGCTGAAATAGAGCGCTGCGGCTTCCTGGTAGTCGACCGGGAGCTGCCGGATGGCGTCCTGGATGGACTCGCGCGACATGCGGCTGATCAACGTATTCGCGGGGTCGCTCTCGACCGCGGTGTGGGCGGCGTCGGTCGCGGTATAGAGATAGAGCTCGGGGGCGTCGTCGAGGCTCACCGTGAACAATCGCCGCGCGCGCGTGCGCCAGCGCATGCGGTGGCAGTTCGTGAGGATGCGGAAGAACCACGGCTTGAAGAGCGAGCCTGGTTCGAACGTATGGAGGCCGCGGAGGGCGTGGAGCGTGGCCTCCTGCACGAGATCCTCGGCGTCGGCCTGGTTGCGCGTCAGACGTAACGCGTAGCCGTACGCCTGGCCGAGGATCGGCAGGAGCGACGCTTCGAAATCAATCGGCCCGCCGGGAGGCGGGTGCGAATGCGTCATCAATGTCGTGCGTGGGCGGTTACTGGTCGGACATCATGGCGCTACCCGACGCGAGATCGGCGCTGGCGAGCGTCGCATTGGTCGTCTTGTCCCAGATCACGACGTGCGTATAGTGCGAGAGATTGGTGCCCTTGGGGATAATGTATCGTTGCGTCCCCCTCCCGAGCTGCACCGCGCCCAACCAGACCGGAGCGTCGCCGAGGCCGGTGGTGGTGCTCAGAATGACGTAGGGCGTGGGCGAGTTCTCGATCGAGAAGTCTTTGCTGAACGTCAGGACCTGCTGGCCCTGGTCCTCGCCGATCGTGTAGCTGCCGGTACACCCTTTGGTGCCCTTCATGAAGGTGGCGCCGTGGGCCATGGCACCGTCTTTCATGCCAATCTTCATGCCGTCCTTCATGGCGCCGTCCTCCATGGCGCCGTGCATCGCTGTGTCCTGCGCCCGCACCGTTGCAGCAGTTGCCAGAAGTGCGAAGACTACCAGTCCCGTCCGTGTAAGGTGCCGCATGTGATCTCCTGGGGAATAGTTGATTCCCCAGGCGGTATGCGGAACTTGCTGCCGCGGTTCCCTAGAGGACTCTACACGCGCTCGATGATCGTGGCGATGCCCTGGCCGCCGCCGATGCAGAGCGTGACCAGCCCCGTCGACAGGTCGCGCCGCTCGAGCTCGTCGAGGACGGTGCCGACGAGCATGGCGCCGGTCGCGCCGAGTGGGTGGCCGAGGGCAATGGCGCCCCCGTTGACGTTGACGCGGCGCGGGTCGAGGCCCAGCTCACGGATCGTGATGATCGGCACGACGGCAAACGCCTCGTTGATCTCCCAGAGATCGATGTCACCGACGTCCATGCCCGCCGCGCGCAGCGCCTTGCGCGACGCTGGCGCCGGCGCCGTGAGCATGATCAGCGGCTCACTCCCCACGGTCGCCATCGCGCGGATGCGCGCCCGCGGCCTGAGTCCGTGCGCCCGCACGTACTCGTCCGAGGCTAGCAATACTGCGCCCGCGCCGTCGGCGAGTCCGCTCGCGTTGCCGGCCGTGTGCACGTGCCGGATCGTGCCGGCCTCCGGATAGCGGGCCAGCGCGATGGGGTCGAGCGTCACGCCAATCTCAGCGAACGCCGGTGGGAGCCCGGCCAGCGCGTCCATCGTGGTCGACGGCCGCGGATACTCGTCGCGGTCGAGCAGGACGGCACCAGTCGCCGGATCAGTGACCGTGAAGAGACTCTTGCTGAAGTGGCAATCGCGCTGCGCCACGGCCGCTCGCTGCTGCGACTCCAGCGCGAACGCATCGACCTCCTCGCGGCTGATCCCATGCAGGCTGGCGATGAGATCGGCGCTGATCCCCTGCGGGACCTGGTAGACGCGCTCACGAAGCCGCACGTTGCCGCCGTCCGTCCCGGCGCCATCTGAGCCGAGCGGCAGGCGCGACATGCTCTCGACGCCGCCGCCCACGGCGACGGACTGCGTGCCGGACATGACGCCCATCGCGGCAAAGTTCACCGCCTGCAATCCCGATCCGCAGAACCGATGCACCGTGGTGGCCGACACGGACTCGGGCCAGCCCGCGGCGAGCACGGCGTTGCGCGCGATGTTGGCGCCCTGCTCGTTGACCTGCGACACGCACCCCGCGACGACGTCGTCGACATCGGCTGCCGGCACCTGGCTCCGCTCGACGAGCCGGTTGAGGGTCTGGGAGAGCAATTCCTGCGGGTGCGTCTCGCTGTAGGCCCCGCGACCGCGCTTCCCTTTCCCGCGCGGCGTCCGCACCGCGTCTATAATGAATGCGTCGCTCATCTGCGCTCACCAGTGAAGGTAACTTGCACTTTGCAAGTTACTCGACTACCCTACGATGATGCAAACGGAATGTCCTGTGGCGCGGAGCCTGGCCCAGATCGGCGAGCGCTGGCGGATGCTTGTGCTCCGGGACGCGCTCCACGGCCTCCGGCGGTTCGATGAGTTCCAGGCGAGCTTGGGGATCGCGCCCAACATTCTGGCCGATCGGCTGGCGGGGCTCGTGGCCGACGGGATGCTCGAGAAACGTCAATACAGTGAGCGGCCGCCACGGTTCGAGTACCGGCCGACCGACAAGGCGCGCGATCTCGTGCCGGTGCTCGTGGAGCTGGTGCGGTGGGGGACGCGCTGGCTTTCGCCTGAGGGACCGACCGTGGAGTTGATCGAGCGGTCGACCGGCCGGCAGGTTGATCCGGTGCTGGTCGATGCCATGACGGGACTGCCGCTCACGGCGTCCAACGTGCGACTCCGACCCGGGCCGGCCGCGGGACCTGAGATCTACGCACGGGCAGCGCGGATCCGCGCGGGTCGGCGGTCATGACCCCCACGCACACGAGCGTCGCCGTCACCGGCCTCGGCGCCATCACGCCGCTCGGCCTCTCCGTGTCGGCATTCTGGGACGCGGCCCTGCGTGGCGAGAGCGGCGCGGCGCCGATCACGCGATTCGATCCGGCGGCGTTCGAGACGCGGTTTGCCGCCGAGCTCAAAGGGTTCGATCCGCACAACTATATGGAACGCAAGCTGGCGCGGCGGCTCGATCCGTTTGCGCAGTTTGCGGTCGCCGCGGCGCGCGAAGCCATCGCCGACGCCGGGTTCGCCAGCGACACCATGTCCGACGCCGCGCGGGCGCGCATCGGCGTGATCGTCGGCAGCGGCCAGGGCGGGATGCAGACGTTCCAGGCGCAGGCCGAGGTGTTTCGCGCGAGCGGGCCGGGGCGGATGTCGCCGTTCTTTGTGCCGATGCTCATCCCCAACATGGCCGGCAGCGTCATCGCCATGGAGCACGGGCTGCGCGGTCCCAACCACTGTGTGGTCTCCGCGTGCGCGACGGGGAACGACAACTTGATGAGCGCGTTGGACACGATCCGTTCGGGGCGCGCCGACATTGTCGTCACCGGCGGCAGCGAAGCGTGCATCACCGAGCTCGGACTGGGCGGGTTCGCCGCGGCACGCGCGCTCTCCACGCGCAACGAGTCGCCGAGTACGGCGAGCCGGCCGTTTGACACGGACCGCGACGGGTTCGTGATCGGGGAAGGCGCGGCGGTGCTTGTCCTCGAATCGTGGGAATCCGCCATAGCCCGCGGCGCGCACGTCTACGCGGCACTGCTCGGAGTGGGCGCTTCCAATGACGCATACCATATGACAGCGCCGCACCCGGAGGGGATGGGGGCTATCCTGTCCATGCGCGCGGCCTTGGCCGAAGCAGGGGTCGATGCCACGGACGTCGACTCGATCAACATGCACGCCACATCGACCGCGCTTGGCGACGCGGCCGAATGCGCCGCCGTGCGGGCCGTGTTTGGCGCGCACGCCGATCGCCTTACGGCCACGGCGACCAAGAGCATGACGGGCCACATGCTGGGCGCCGCCGGCGCCGCCGAGGCTGTGCTCACCGTCCTGAGCATCGTCCACGGCGTCGTGCCGCCGACGATCAATCTCGACAACATGGACCCGGCCTGCTGTGTCGGAGTGGCGCGGAACGCCGCGGTGTCGCGGCCGGTGGGCGTGGCGTTGAGTAACTCGTTCGGGTTCGGCGGGCACAACACGAGCGCGGTGTTCGCGGCCGCGGGAGCGCACGGGGCGTGACGGCACGCGCGGAAACGGCACGGGACATCGTGCGTGAGCGGATCGTGCGCTGGGCGGACCCGCTAGCCGCCGCACGGGCGGGGCGCTCGCTTGGCGGGCTCGAACATCTGCAGGCGATCCAGTCCGGGACGTCGCCCCCGCCGCCGATTCTGGCGCTCATTGGCGCGACGATGGGGACGCTCGAGCGGGGGCGCGTGACGATGGACCTCACGCCGGCCGAATACCATTACAACCCGTACGGGACGGTCCACGGCGGCGTGTTGGCGACGCTGCTCGATACGGTGATGAGCTGCGCGATTCTGAGTCAGCAGCCGGTAGGGCGTGGGAACACGACCATCGACCTAACGATCAATTACGTCCGCGCCGTGTCGATCGACAGTGGGACGGTGACGGCTGAGGGGACGGTGGTGCACGCGGGGCGTTCGACGGCGCTGGCGCAGGGGCGGCTGGTCGATGCCAAAGGGCGGCTCTATGCGGTCGCCACGACGACCTGTTTGCTGTTGGATCTGCCGCCCGCTCCGTAAGCGAGCGCCGTGGCGAGCGTCAGATGTTCCCCGCGTAACGACGCGTCGTAAGGTTGCGGCGCTCCCGGTCGGGCCGTCTGTCGAGGTATGCCTAAAGACGTCCGTAGCGCGCCGACCCGACAGACGACGGTCAGGCAGGCCCCCGCCCCGACGGCTCCGCGAAAGCCCGCGGTCGCCGGGGGGACAGCTGTGTCGTCAGGAACGGACGCGGCGCGTCACGACCATAC
>DATMNB010000064.1:0-4705 GCA_035569435.1 Gemmatimonadaceae bacterium | reverse complement strand
CGTACGGTCCGTTGCGGTTGGATGGGGTCCGGTGCTGGCAGGATGAGGCGTGTCCCCGAGGGCCGCTCGTCGCCGTGTTCTCGACTCCGGTGCGCGGCGCCGAGGTGTTACGACACGTGCACCTGTTCCCGGCCATACCATTCACGGTCAGCGACACCGCAGCCGAAGGCACCGAGTGGACGCTGGAGGCGCGGCTCACGCCGCGCGTGGCGTACGCCGTCGTGGCCGATACGACGCTGCACGACATTTTCGGGCAGCGTCTCGTCGGCAACCCCGCGGTCGGGTTTCGCACCACGGGCTATCTGGCGGGCGTCGAGTATCCGTTTGGCCGGCTCCTCGTCGAGCGGACGGGCTTCCGGACGCTCGCCGTGCAGCACATGAACGTCGATACGCTCATCACCTACATCGCGCCGGTTGCCGACTCGGACCGCGCGCGGCTGCTCGCGGCCTCGCCGTGGAGCCTCGGGCCGGTCTGGCAGCAAATCGGCAAGCACGCAATCGAGCGCCGCATCGCCGTGCGGCACACGCCGGACGTCGGCTTTGTCACGACCATCCCACTCCCCGCCGGCGATACCTCGCTCGTGGCAATGAAGGTGATCGGCGTGCACGCACCCGACTCGACCGGGCGGAGTCGCGCGGCCGAGCTCCACGAGGCGGCGGTCGCGCTGCTGCAGGTCACTGACCTCGCGATCCACGCCAAGGTCGGCGCCGACAACGGCGCGGTGTGGGTGACTGGCGTCGGCGACGGACGGCCGCGGGCTGGCGCACAAGTCGTTCTGCATGACCGGCACGGACAGATCGTGGCGACGGCGATCACTGACGGTACCGGCGTGGCGCACTTCAACGGGTTTCGCGCTGGCCGTGGGGCTCCGGCGGCAGGTCTCGTCCCGTTGCAGCCGGCGAGCAACGACGGCGACGATGACGAGAATGACGACGTGGCCGATGAGGGGCCGGTGTTGTTCCAAGGGTACGTCGACGTACGGTTGGGCGGCGATCGCGGCATGATTGCTGTCGGCGGGTACGAGCCCGACCTGAGCCCGTGGCGATTCGCGCTCCCGGCCGCCATTGGCAACACCGCGTTGCCGGTCGCCGCTGCCGTGTTCACCGACCGCGGCATCTACCGCCCCGGTGAACGGATCTATGCGAAGGCGATCATTCGAAGCGGGATGCTGGGTGCGCTCCGTCGCCCTGCGATGGGCGATTCCATCCAATGGCAGCTTCGCGACCGGGAAGACGCGCTGGTCAGAGATACAACCGTGCGCCTCTCGGCGTTTGGCACTGCGGCGACGTCCTTCACCGTGCCGGCGAACGCGGGACTGGGTGACTGGACGGTGCGGGTGCGCGTCGCACGCTACGGCACGTGGCACACCGTCGAAGATGTGACCGTGCGGGTGGCCGAGTACCGGCCGCCCGAATTTCTCGTCGATGTCACCGCGGACTCGGAGCCACACGTGGGCGGCGAGTCGCTGCGGGTCGCGGCGCAGGCGCGGTACCTGTTTGGCGCGCCGATGGCGCACGCGGCGCTGAGCTGGGAGGCGCGGCAGACGGTGATGTCGCCGGCCGCGCTGCAGATTCCGGGGACCGATGGATGGGAGATCGGCGACGGACGATGGTGGACCGACGCCAGCGAGAGCGACGAGGTGGACGAGACGACCACGGTCTTTGCCAGCGGACGCGATACGCTGGACGGCGGTGGGCGCCGTGCGTGGCGCGTCACGCTACCCAAGCCGGCGAAAGGGCAGGGCGCGCGCATCACGGTGGCCACGACGGTGACGGACGTCAACCGTCAAGTCGTCGTGGCCAGCGCATCTACCGTCGTACACCCGGCATCCTTCTATCTCGCCGCCAAGGTCGAGGGGTCGGAGTATTTCTGGACGGCAGGATCGCCGGTCCACATCGGCGTGGTCGCGGTGCGGCCAAGCGGCGAGCGCGTGCGGGACGTTGCCGTGCACGGCATCGTCGTGCGGCGTGAGTGGCACCAGGTGCGGCGCGTGCGCGGCGGTGTCGCCGAGCTGGTTGGGGACTGGGTCACCGATACGACTGGGCGGTGCGAGCTCACGAGTGGCGCCGAGCCCGCGCCGTGCGTCGTGGCGCCGCGGGCCGGCGGTGAGTACGCCGTGACGTTCCGCGCGACCGACGAGGCAGGGCGGGTCGCCGAGACATCGGTCGCGCGGTGGGCGACCGGACCCGGGTGGGTGCCGTGGGATGATGCGACGCAATTCAAGATGGATCTGGTGGCCGACCGTACGTCGTATCGGGTCGGCGATACGGCGACGGTGCTGGTCGCCTCGCCGATCACCAACGCCAACGCCTGGCTGACGATCGAGCGGGAAGGGGTTATTGAGCAACGGCCGCTGCGTGTGACCGGTGGATCGACGTCGCTCCGTATTCCGATCACGGAAGCGTTCGTACCGAACGTCTTTGTGTCCGTCTTCTTGACGCGCGGCCGGTCGGCGCCGCCCAGCAAGCTCGACGATCCGGGTCGGCCGACGATCCGCGTCGGGTACGTGGCGTTGCGGGTACTGCCGGACGTGAAGCGATTGAAGGTCGCGGTCGAACCCGCGGCAGGCGAGTACCGGCCGGGCGACACGGCGCGTATCGCGATCCACGTGCGCGATGCCGGTGATGTTGGTCGGGCCGCCGAGGTAACTGTGTGGGCGGTCGACGAAGGGGTGCTGTCGCTCACCGGCTATCGGACGCCGGACCCGATCGATCTTCTGTACGCCGAGCGAGGGCTTGGCGTGCGGCTGTCGAGCAACCTGTCGGCGGTCGCGCCGCAGGTGCCCGAGGGGGAGAAGGGGCGGCGGTCGCCCGGCGGTGGCGGTGGTGCGGACGCCGCGGGCGTCTTGCGGTCGCGGTTTCAGGCCACGGCGTTCTTCTTGACCTCGGTGGTGACCGACTCGTCGGGGACGGCCGTCGCGGTGGCCAAGCTGCCTGACAACCTGACGACGTTCCGTGTGATGGCGGTCGCGGTGACCGGTGGGGATCGCTACGGTAGCGGGGCATCGCCGATGCTCGTGACGCGGCCGCTGCTGGCACGGCCGGCGTTGCCGCGGTTTGTGCGCGGCGGTGATGAGCTGACGGCTGGCGTGGTCGTCAACCAGCGCTCGGGCGGCACACCCGACGTTCGCGTCGCCGCGGCGGTGCAAGGCGCCGTGTTGCGCGGCGACGCGGAGCAGCGCGCCACGCTCGAGGCCGGGCGCGGGCGTGAGGTGCGGTTCCCGTTCCGCGTCCCCGAGCGGCCGGCCGGTAGTCAGGACAGTGTGTCGTTCACGTTTGGCGTGCGGCTCGCGGAGGCGCAGGTCGACGCGGACCGTGTGCGTCTGCGGCTGCCGGTACGGCCAGACTACACGCCGCGCGCGCACACGATCGCGGGCGTGCTAGTGGATACGGCGACCGTGCACCTGGTGCTGCCCGAGGGGACAGATCCCGACCGCTCGCGGCTGTCGATCAGCGCCGGGGCGTCGCCGCTGGCGATGATCGCTGGCGCGGCGCGCACGCTGCGCGTCTATCCGTACGATTGCAGCGAGCAAGTGACGACCGAGGCGATGCCGATCCTCGCCCTCTATCGCGGAGCGCCTGGCATCGTGGACACGGCCGTCGCGCGCCGGCAGCTCCGGTCGGCGGTCGACGTGTTGAGCCGTCGCCAGCGCACGGACGGTGGGATCGGGTTGTGGGATGCCGAGGATTGGACGACGCCGTACCTGAGCGCTTATGTCGGCGGGTTCCTGGCCGGCGCGCGCGCCGCGGGGATTGCCGTCGATGATTCCGTGCTCGTGCGGCTCGCGCGGTACATGCGTGGCGCGACGTCCAACGCCACGCCGTCGCTGACTCCGGTGAGCGACGTCCACGAAAGTGCGGCCGGGGTGTTGAGCGAGCGTGTGGCGGCGGTGTCGTTTTTGCGCCGGGTGGGGCGGCCGGACGTGGCGGCGGAGAACGACCTGATTCGTCAGGCGGCGCAGCTGTGGCCGATCGACCGGGCGCGGCTCGCCGCGGTGATCGCCAGGCGCCGAGGCGGGATGGTCGTCGCGCGGGCGCTGTTGCAGCCCGAGTGGGACATGGTGCGCGTCGAGGGCCGTCGGGCGGTCTTTCCCGACAGTGCCGTGCACCACTGGTATTTCTCACGCGGCGTCTGGCTACCGGCCGAAGTGTTGATCGCGACGCTGGCCGTGGAGCCTCAGCATCGGTTGGTGGGGCCGCTCGTTGAAGCGCTGGTGGAGGGGGGCCGTGTGAGTGGCGGGGCCGAGTGGATGTGGACGACGCATGACTTTGGTGCGCTCGTGGCAGCGCTGTCCGAGTTCGACGCGGCGCAGCGCGCGGCCGTGGCGCGCGGTGTGACGGTGCGGTCGGGCGGTCGGATTGTGGCGCGGCTCGGTGGCGCGCGCGCGGCGGGGGCCGATACGTCGTCGACGCTCACCGGGCTCCTGACGGGCGGGGCGTTGACGTTGTCGCTCGCGGCGGACGATGGCGGCGGAATCGCGCCGCTCTACTACTATGTCACCGTGAGCGAAGTGCCGGTGCGACGGCCGGTCACGCCCGATGACGCTGGGATCGCGGTCGAACGGTGGTACGAGCGCTACGACGCGGCGACGCCGATCATCTCGGCCGTCGAAGGGGAGTTGGTGCGTGTGCGGCTCAAGGTGACCGTGCGCGAGGAGCGGGAGTTTCTGGTGCTCGACGATCCGTTGCCGGCCGGGCTCGAGGC
>DATMNB010000063.1:0-26667 GCA_035569435.1 Gemmatimonadaceae bacterium | reverse complement strand
CCGCGGCGGCCGAGGCGCAGCGTGATGGGGTGCCGGTGATGGAGGGCGGGTATCGGGTCTATACATCGCTCGATCCGGGGCTCGAGCAGAGCGCGGTGTCGGCGCTGGCCGACGGTGTGGCCAAACAACCTGACGGGCTGGAGGGGATGGTCGTGGCGCTCGATCCGGCCTCGGGGGAAATTCGCGCGCTCGTGGGGGGGCGGAACTACATCGCGTCGTCGTTTGATCGCGCGCTGAATGCGCTGCGGCAGCCGGGGTCGGCGTTCAAGCCCGTCGTCTACGCGGGCGCCGTGGCGGACAGCCTCCCTGCCAGCGCCGTCGTGTACGACACGGCGTTGGCGATTCCGCTCGAGGACGGGACGGTGTACCGGCCGGAGGATGACGATAAGCAGTTTCTGGGGGCCATGACGATGCGCGAGGCGCTGATCCGGTCGCGCAACGCGGTGGCCGTGCAGTTGGCGATGCGCGTGGGACTCGATTCGGTGATCGCGTTGGCGCATCGGCTGGGCATCACGACGCCGATGGCGCCGTATCCCGCGACGGCGATCGGCGCGTCGGCGGTGCGGCCGATCGAGCTGGTGGGGGCGTACGCGGCGTTTGACAACGGCGGCGCGGTCGTCGTGCCGCATCTGCTCATGCGGGTCGACGATCGGGCGGGGCGGACGGTGTGGGCGTCCCCGCCGGCGCTCGGGGCGACCGTGTTGGATTCCGGCGTGGCGTTCATCGTGCGCGACATGATGCGCGACGTCGTGGAGCGTGGGACGGCGACGAGTGTGCGTCGGATTTTGCCCGCGGCGGTGCCGGCGGCGGGGAAGACGGGGACGACGAACGACAATACGGACGTGTGGTTTGTGGGGATGACGCCGGACCTCGTGGCCGGCGTGTGGCTCGGGTTCGATCAGCCGCGGACGATCGGACCGGGGGCCGTCGGTGGGACATTGGCCGCGCCCGTCTGGGCCCGCATGATGGCCAGTTACTACGCGGGGCGCGAGCCAGGGACGTGGGTGCCGCCGTCGACACTCGTGACGGCTGAGCTGGATCGGGCCACTGGTGCCCTGGCTGATACCTCCACGCCAGTGGATCGGCGATATACTGAGTATTTCCTGCCGGGCACGGAACCGGCCGAGCTGCGGTTCGATCCCAAGAGCGTCATGTCGGACGGGCCTATCGGGTTGCCTTAGAGGGAGGATCGCCCCGCATGTCTGTGTGGTTCGCCGTGCAGTTGACGTATGCCGCGGTCGTGTTTGTCCTCTCGCTGTACAGCGTGAACCACGGGGTCCTGGCGGTCGTCTTCTGGTGGTATCATCGCCGGCACCCCGATGCCACGCCGCCGGCACGCGACGTGACGGTCACGATCCAGCTCCCGCTGTATAACGAGATCCACGTCGCCGAACGCCTGATCCGGTCGGCGTGCGGCGTTGATTATCCGCGGCACCTGCTCGAGATCCAGGTGCTCGACGACTCGACCGACGACACGCTCGCCCTCTCGCGCCGGCTCGTCGCCGACTACCAGGCGGCTGGCGTCCCGATCGTGCACCTCCATCGCCAGGACCGGTCGGGGTACAAGAGCGGGGCGCTCGCCAACGGGCTGGCGCGGGCGCGGGGGGAGTTCATCGCCATCTTTGACGCCGACTTTGTCATCCCCGCGGACTTTCTGCGGCAGACGCTGCCCCACTTTGGCGACCCGCGGATCGGGATCGTGCAGACGCGGTGGAGTTATTTCAATGAGACGTCGTCCGAGCTGACCCGGGCTGTGTCGTTGGCGCTGGATGGGCATTTCGTCGTCGAGCAGTCGGCGCGGTGCTGGGCGGGGTGGTTTCTCAACTTCAATGGCACGGCCGGTGTGCTCCGACGTCAGGCGATCATCGACGCCGGCGGGTGGCAGGACGACACGATTACCGAGGACCTCGATCTCAGCTATCGCGCCCAGCTGGCGGGGTGGCGGGCCCTGTTTCTCCCGCACGTGAGCTGCCCGTCGGAAATCCCGGACGACATCCATAGCCTCAAGGTCCAGCAGTTCCGGTGGACCAAGGGGCCGATCGAGACGGCCCGCAAGAACCTGCGTCCGCTCTGGCGCTCTGACCGCTCGCTCGCGCTCAAGACGCAGGGGACCGTGCATCTGCTCAGCGCCTGCGCCTATCCACTGCTCGTGGTGCTCACGCTCCTCAGCCCCGCCCTGGTGCTCGCCGCCGGGCGGCATGCCATGCCGATGATCTGGCCGGTCACCGCGTATTTCTTCGCGGCATCATTCGGCACGTGCTTCTGCTACGCGTCGGCCGCCCAATGGCTCGGTGGGCCTTGGTGGGAACGTATGGTGCGCTATCCGCTCTTTCTGGCGATCTCGATCGGGATGAGCGGGCACAATGCGCGGGCCGCGGTGGAAGGCATCTGGGGGATCCGGTCGCCGTTTGTGCGGACGCCCAAATACCAGATCACCGACGACGGCGGGCCCACGGTCCGGCGGTACCGGAGCCCAGTGTCATGGAGTCTGGCGGTCGATATTCTGTTGTCGCTCTCGTCAGCGACCGCCCTGGCCCTCGCGGTGCACGAGGGGCAGTACGGCGCGGCGCCGTGTCTGGCGCTGTTCATGGTGGGCTACGGGTTGGTGGCCGTCTATGGGCTGTTGCATCTGGAGCTCGAGCCAGCGCGAGCTGATTACGCGGCCGTGAGCGTGAGCGTGAAGACGCTGCCGTGACCAAGCGTGCTCGCGACGGTGAGATCGCCCCCCATGAGGCGACTCAACGAGCGGCTGATGGCCAGCCCCAGACCCGTGCCCTGGGTCGAGCGCGTAATGCTGGTCTCCACGCGGACGAACGGGTCGAAAATCGCGTCGAGTTTGTCACTCGGGATCCCGCGTCCGGTGTCGGTCACCCGGATGTGCACACTGGCGCCGGTGGCTTCCGTACTCAGGATGATTTCCCCGCGATCCGGTGTGAACTTGATGGCGTTGGTCAGCATGTTGACGACGACCTGCTGGAGCCGTTCGCGATCGGCACGAACCATCAGCGCGGGGTCGCAGGGCCGGTACTCGTACCGTAACGACTTGGCGAACAGTTGCGGGAACACGAGCGTTTCCGCGCCAGCCAGGACCTGATGCACGGACACATCGGAGAGCGCCAGTTCGACGTGCCCGGTCTCGAGCTTGGCCATGTCCAGCACGTCTTCCACGAGCCGCAGCAACACGCGCTGGCTGGCCCGAATGCGCCGGAGGTCCTCGCGTTGTGCCTCGGTCACCGGTCCGCGCAGGCCCATGTCGACCAGCTCGACGTATCCGGCGATGGCGTTGAGCGGCGTGCGGAGCTCGTGGCTCATATTGGCCAGGAACTCGCTCTTGGCTCGGTTCGCCGCCTCGGCGTCGGCCCGCGCGCGATCGGCCACCAGCCGGGCGGCACGCTCCGCTTCATAGAGGCGCACGTTGTCGGCCAGCAGCGTCGCGCGTTCCATCCGCTCCGTCAGCAGGGCGTGCTCGAGTGGGGCCGCGGTCTGATCGGCCAGGGCCGAGAGCAGCGCCTCATCCTCGGCGGTCGCCGGGCTCGCGCGTGGCCGCATGACGGCCAGGAGGCCGGTGACGCGTCCGCGCACGATGAGTGGGACCCCAATGAACCCGTCAGATCCGTCCGCCCCGAATAGCCCTTGGAGTCGCGTCACCAACGACTCATCGAACGACTGACGAAAGCGGGCCACCACATCGTCCTCGACCCCGACGGCCGCGCGTACGCGCAGCATGCCGTCGGCATCGGTGAGCATGAGCACCGCCTTCGCGGCGCCCAGCAACTCCGCCGCCTGATCGACCGCCAACCGCAGGATCTCGTCAAGTGAGATCGCGTTGGTGAAGGCATGACTGAGCTGCGTCAGCTGCCGTGCCCGCGGATCCGAGACGGGTGCGGGCGCCAGATTGTCGTCAGACAATTCGCGCGCCCCCCTCGGCGATGTCGAGCTCGCGCACCATCGGGTCATGGCCGCTATTGCGGGTCTTGAGCACCCGCAAGGTGCGCCGGCTCCGCTCCTCGCCACCCAGCCCCAAGACGATCACGTTGTCCGACATATTCGAAAAGCGATGCTCGAGCTCGGCGGAGGTGGTGGCGCCCGACTCCGACTCGAAGGTCAACATGCTTGTCACGTGATTCACGGCGAAATGCTGCACGAGCGCGTAGAGGTAGTCGTGCAGCCGTTGGGGGTCGTTCGCCGCCATGGCCAGATCGCCAATGGCGTCGACCACGACCCGGCGGACGTCGCCACCACGAATGCGCTCGAAGATCCCGACGATGATGCTGTCGATCTGTAGTTCGACCGGCGATTCGTATCGCAAGATGAGGCCGCGCGCGATGGCCTCGTCGGCGCGCATTCCCAATGCGTCGATTGCGCGTCGCAACTGCGCCGGGTTCTCCTGAAAATTGACGTACAGCGTCGGCTCACCCCGCCGCACCCCCTCGAGGGCGAACTGCAGCGCCACCGTCGTCTTGCCGGCGCCCGTCGGTCCGGCAACAAGGGTCGTCGAGCCGGACCAGAGCCCTCCCCCCATCATGGCGTCCAGTCCCGTGACGCCAGTCCGCACACGCTCGAGCAGCGGCTCGTACGTCTCCGGAATCAGCGGGGAGACGAGTCGCGGATACAGCTCGAGTCCGCGATCCGTGATCCGAAACGCGTGCTGTCCTTCCAGATACGCGCTGCCCCGTAACTTGATGACGCGGAAAAAGCGCTCATCGCGGCTGCTCAGCGGATGCCGTGCCAAGGCGACAATCCCATCCCCGACGGCGAATTCCGGGTAGCGCTCGATGTCGCCAATGGTGTACTCACCCAACAAGAACGTGGTGACGTCGTAGGCGGACAGGAGGCCGGCGAGGTCGGAGACCATGAGCCGCATACGCGGCGCCGACGAGGCCAGATCGTGAATGGCCCGGAACGAATCAATAACGATGATCTTCGGACCGGACGCTTTGATCACGGTCGTCAGCCAGGGCACCACCGCGCCCGGGCCGTCCGCCGCCAGGGCCTCCCCGAGATCATGATACTGGATCTGGTCGCCCAACTTGTTGTCGTCGAAGAAGCGGAACCGCTGCACGTAGCTCACGGCCTTAGTGAGTGGCTCGGACAGCGTGGTGATAAAGAGCAGGGGGCGCTCGCCGTGGGTGTTGGCGAACATCAATTGCTCGGCGAAGATGGTCTTTCCCGTGCCCGGTTGACCCATGACGATGTTGATCGAATTGCTCGGAAACCCGCCGCCGAGCACATCGTCCGCTTGCGGGTTGCCCGTCCGGATGCGGGGATACAGGTCGGCCGTCATGGGCGTGTCCGAGCCGCGCGCATCGCGACCAGGCCCCGGACCGTTTCGACGAGTCGCCGCTCCGCGAGCGGCTTCATGAGAAATGCGTCCGCGCCGGCTTCCGTGGCCCGTCGCTCGGCGGCCAGAATACTGAAGATGAGGACCGCCGTCTCACGAAGCGCTGGATCCTCCTTGATGGCGCGGCACAGCGCCAGCCCATCGAGCTTGGGCACCAGGATCTCCGTGATGACGATGTGGGGGAGCAACGCGCGCGCCATGTCGAGGGCGGACGCGCCGTCGCCGACGAATTCGACCGCGTAGCCGGCTTCATCGAGAAAGTACGCTTCGAGCTCGCGGATGTGCGGGTCACGCTCGACGACCAGGATGAGCGCCCGCCCGCTGGGCGCGGCCGTGCCCAGGTGGCCATTCGTGTGTTCGGAGGGATTCATGACGGTGCGAGAGCATAGCACCCCGATGCCCAGGATGTAAACCGGCCGGACGCCGCGAAGGCGCCCGGCCGGAAACAAGCTGTGTGCCGAACGCGGCTTAGCCGACGGCCGCTTCTTCCTCGGCTTCCTCCATCTCAGTCTTCCGGGTCTGCACCGGCTTACTGGCCGGGAGCAACGCCACGGCAAAGACCTCGTCGAGCGTGTCGACGGGATGGAAATGCATAGTTGCCCGAACTTCGGCCGGAATGTCTTCCAGGTCGGCCTCGTTCGCCTTGGGCAGCACGATGTCGGTGATGCCCGCCCGGTGGGCGCCGAGCACTTTCTCCTTGAGCCCACCGATCGGCAACACGCGGCCCCGGAGGGTGATCTCTCCGGTCATGGCCACGTCGCGGCGAACGAGCCGCCCGGACATGGCGCTGACCAACGCCGTCGCCATCGTGACACCGGCCGACGGTCCATCCTTGGGGATGGCACCGGCGGGGACGTGCACGTGTACCTCGAGTGAGCCGAGGCGGTTCTCCGGGATCTGGAGACGCGACGCATGCGTCGCCGCATACGTGAGCGCGGCCCGCGCCGACTCCTTCATGACGTCACCGAGCTGGCCGGTCAGAATCAACGACACATTCCCGCCGCCGCTGACCTGCACACGTTCGTCATCGGATGCCGACCCACCGGACAACCGCCGGATCGCTGCCTCGACGAACATGATATCGCCGCCCATCGGCGTGTAGTACATGGCCGTCGCCACGCCAACCTCGTTCTGCTCGTTGGCGTGCTCCGGATGCACCTTGGGCCGGCCGAGGAGCTCGCGCACATCGTCGGCGGAGATCGTGAGATCGTCCGTCTGCCCACTGGCCAGCTTGCGGGCGATCTTGCGCGCCACCGCCCCGACTTGCCGCTCCAACTGCCGGACCCCCGCCTCGCGCGTGTACTGCGAGACGATGGCCATGACGGCTTCGTCGGTGAAGGTCACGTGCCGGCCGCCGAGTCCCGACTCCTCGAGTTGCCGCGGAATCAGGTACTTCTTCGCGATCTCCGCCTTCTCCCGCTCGGTGTAGCCGGCGAAGTCGACGACCTCCATACGGTCCAGGAGCGGACCTGGAATGTTCTGAATGAAGTTGGCTGTCGCGATGAACAGGACTTCGCTCAGATCAAACGGCACGCCGAGGTAGTGATCCGTGAACGTGTCGTTCTGCGCCGGGTCGAGCACCTCGAGGAGCGCGCTCGCCGGATCGCCCTGGTACGACGTGCCGAGCTTGTCGACCTCGTCGAGCAGGAAGACCGGGTTCTTGGTGCCGGCTTGTTTCATGCCCTGGATGATGCGGCCAGGCATGGCGCCGACGTACGTCCGCCGGTGCCCGCGAATGTCCGCTTCATCACGCGCGCCGCCCAAGGCCACGCGCACGTACTCACGTCCCAGGGACCGCGCGATCGATTTGGCGATCGAGGTCTTACCGACGCCTGGTGGGCCGACGAACAGGAGGATCGGGCCACGGGCCATCGCCCGCGACTTGACCTCTTTCTCGTCGGTGATCTGCCGGTTCTCGTCCTGGCCGGTCGCCAGTGACGGATTGGCGTCGTCCTTACTCACACGCAGCTTGGCGGCCGGCACCTCGCCGGTCTTGGTGACCTCGTCGGCGAGCTGCTGCGCCCGGAGCTGGCGCACCGCCAGGAACTCCAGCACGCGATCCTTCACGTCCTGCAGGCCATAGTGGTCCTCGTTCAGGACCACGTCGGCGCGTTGCAGATCGAGGTGGTCATCCGACCGCGTGCTCCACGGCAGCTCGGCGATCCACTCGAGATACGTGCGAATGACCTGCGCTTCCATGGACTCCCGTCCCGCGCGCTCGAGGCGGCCGAGCTCACGCTCGACCTCGGCGCGGGCTTCCTTGGGGAGCTCCAACTTGGTCAACTTGTCGCGGAGATCGGTGATCTCGCGCGATTGGTCGTCGTCGCCAAGCTCTTTCTGGATCGCTTTCATCTGTTCGCGCAGATACATCTCGCGCTGGCGCTCGCCCAGCTCCTCCTGGACCTGGGATTTGATCTCTTCCTGGGCCTCGAGCAGGCCGATCTGCCGCTGGACGTGCACGAGGACGCGCCGTAAGCGTTCCTCGACACTCAGCGTCTCGAGCAGGCCTTGCTTCTCGGGGACGCTCAGCTCGATGTATCCCGCCACCAGGTCAGCAAACTTCCCTGGCTCGGTCACCGAGTCGAGCACCTGATGCACGACTTCCTCGGGGAGGCCACGCCGCTCGCCCAACTCGGCGGCGCGCTCGCGGATCTCCTTATGCAGCGCCTCGAACGCCGGGTCGTGGTCGTTGATCGGCGTCATCTCGTCGACGGGCATGACGACCGCCGCGAGATAGTTGTCGTTGGTGGTGAACTGCAGCGCGCTGGCGCGCTGCTCGCCCTGCAGGAGGAGCTGCACGCCGCCCAGGCCGCGTTGAATCTGGCCGATGCGCGCGATGACACCCATGGAGTACAGGATGTCCGGCGTCGGCTCGTCGGTATTGTCGCGCTGCGCGACGGCGAAGACGAGTCGGTCGCCCTTCAGCGCCGCCTCGATCGCCCGCAGCGTACCCGGCCGCCCCGCCGCGATTGGCGCGGTGAGCCCCGGGAAGATCACCGTCCCGCGCAGGGGCAGGACAGGGAGGGTTTGACGTTGTGCCATTATGCACTATCCAGTTTTGAAGACAACTCGAAATCCGGATGGACCGGAAAACGAAACTGCGTCTCTTACGCAGGATCTGGTCTCATCGACTTACGCCAACGCGGCGGGGTTCGCAATACTGACCCGCCGTGGTGACACAGTCGTAGCTGCCTGGGCGGCAGCTACGACCGTGTCACATCTTGTTTGAACACTGGGGCACTTTGTGCCCCACTGCGATGCGCTCCGAGGGTCCGCACGAGTCTCCTGGCACTTTGGGTACGACCGTGTCACATCTTGTTTGAACACCGGGGCACTTTGTGCCCCGGTGCGTTGCGCTCCGAGGGTGCGCAAGAGTCTCCTGGCACTTTAGGATGGTATCCGACTGGCGCACGGAGTGCGCCAGTGCTCAAACAAGATTGCTCTCGCCCGAACGGTCGAGTGCGTCTTTCCAGAGCCCAAGTTCTGTGCTACACTACGGTTGTCGTGCTACCATTAGCGTACGCGCCGAGTGCCTGAAACCGCCGACCCACAACTCCAGGCCCGCGTCGCGCAAGTGATCGCTCCGGCCTTTGTTGTCGAGGGTGAGATCGGTCGCGGCGGCAACGGCATCGTGTATCGAGCCCGCGACGTGCGGCTCAAACGGACCGTTGCGGTCAAGCTCTTGCCGCCAGAGCTGGCCTACCGGGCCGAGATTCGCACGCGCTTTCTGCAAGAAGCGCAGACGGCCGCCCAGCTCTCGCACCCCAACATCGTTCCGATCTATACCGTCGACGAGAAAGACGGGCTCGTCTACTTCGTCATGGCCTTTATCGACGGGGAGAGCCTTGGCGGGCGCCTCCGGGCCCAGGGCCCCATTCCTCCCGACGAGACCAAACGGATCTTGCGTGAAGTCGGCCAGGCGCTGGCCTACGCCCATGGCCGAGGGGTCATCCACCGGGACATCAAGCCGGACAATATCCTGCTTGGGACCGACGGACGAGCCATGGTGACCGATTTTGGCATCGCCCGGGCGATTGACGAGACCACTGGGGCTGGGGGTGGGACCCGCCTCACGGCCACTGGCATGGCGATCGGGACACCCGCCTACATGTCGCCCGAGCAGTGCGCTGGGGACCGGACGATCGACGGACGGAGCGACCTGTACTCGCTTGGCGTCGTCGGCTATCAAATGCTGAGCGGGCTGCCCCCGTTCACCGGATCGAGCACGCCCGCACTCTTAATAAAGCAGATTTCGGAGGCGCCGGTTCCCCTGCGGGACCGCCGGCCCGACGTGCCGGAGCCGTTGGCGCGGGTCGTGATGGTCATGTTGGCGAAGGCGCCGGCGGACCGATTCGCCAATGCCGGGGCGTTTGTCGCGGCGCTTGACGGCGGGCCGATTCCCAGCACGGTCGCCTCCGACCCGGCGGCGGTGAAAGCCAGCGCGCAGAGCGAGAGCTACAATCGGTTTGTCGAGCGCACGGCGCCTGCCCCTCCTCCGAGTGTGGGACAACCCGTCGCGCCGGCCATACTGCCCGCCGCGTTCAGCGACGCCGACGTGGCGCGGTGGAATGCGCCGCCGGTCAAGAAGTTCCGACGGCGGTTCCGGACGTACGTCATCATTAATGCCGTCATCGTCGTGATCTCGTTGTTCGGGAACACGGATCTCTTGTCGGTCACGGCGATCTGGTCGATGCTGCAGGCGTTCTGGTACGCCAGGTTGTGGGCCGACGGCTACGACTGGCGCGATGTGTTCAAGCAGCCGCGGGACCGGTTCTTCTTTGACGTGGCGGCGGAGGCAGTCGACGACGCGCGGGCGATCTTTGATAAGGGGCGGCGGGCCGAGGTGCGGGAGCGGGAGCGGGTGCGGCAGCTCCAGTACCGCATGACCGAGGAGCGGCCGGTGCCCACGCTGGCAGGGTCTGCGTCGGCGACCGCGCCACCGCGGGCGAGTAGTGCTGCTCGATCGACTGCCTCGACCGGAGATCCCGCGGAGGCGCTCCGGCAGCAGGCGCGCGAGGCACGGCGGGCGGAGAAGGCTGCGGCGCGGGCCGGTGGATCGGATCCGTCGGCGCAGGAGTTGGCGGCGCTCGTTGCGCCCGAGGTGCTGAATGGCCCGCACGGACCGCTCATTCGGCGGGCGGTGGCCGATCGCACGGCGGTGCGCGAGATCGTCGAGAAGCTGGGGCCCGCCGACCGGGTGTTGCTCCCCGATGTGGTCTCGGCGGTCAACGGGCTCGTCGACCGCATCGCCTCGCTCGCCACGACGCTGCAGCGATTGGACGGCGAGGTGGTGCCCGGTGCCATTCCATCGCTCGATGCGCGCATTGCCGCCATCGAAGCCGAGCCGCCATCGCCGGACCGCGATCGCAAGATGGGGCTCCTCAAGAGGCAGCGGGCCACGCTCGGTGATCTGGCCGAGCAGCGGAACGGCCTCTATGGGCAACTCGAGAACGCCGGGCTCATGCTGCAGAACATTCGGTTCGATTTGCTCAAGATGCGGTCAGCCGGCGTGCAGGCGGCGTTGGACGACGTCACGAGCGCGACGCAGGAAGCCAGGGCGCTGTCCCGTGAAATCGGCCACGTGCTGAACGCCGCGGCGGAGCTGAAGGCGATCTGATTCATCTGGCTTTGCTATTGGCCGCGCAGGTGCAGGTGGCGCCAGTGGCCGACTCGATTCCGCTGCCGCGGGCGCCGCTCGTGCCGACGCCCGACACGGTGCATGGGCTGTACGTGAACCGCTGGGCGGCCATCGGGCGGCGCGTGTGGGAGCTGGTCGACGTCGCCAAGCGCACCGAGATCAATTCGCTCGTCATCGACGTCAAGGATGATCGCGGGTTCGTGTTGTACCGATCGGGAGTGCCGTTGGCGCACGAGATTGGGGCCGACACTATGAGCCCCATGCCGCGGGTGAAAGTGCGGGCGCTGCTCGATTCGATGCGGGCGCACCATATCTATCCGATCGCGCGGATTGTGGTGGCCAAGGATCCGTTGCTTGCCGAGCGGAAGCCGGAGTGGGCGATCCGTGCACGTGGGGACACGGCGCGGGCGTGGCACGACAAGCAAGGGCGGCCGTGGCTTGATGCCAATCAGTGGGGGGTGTGGCAGTACGCGGTCGATCTGGCGCGCGAGGCTGTAGATCTCGGGTTCAGTGAGGTGCAGTTCGACTACGTGCGGTTTCCCGATGACAAGCGGATCAGTCGCGAGGCGACGTTTCCGCTGGCGAAGGGGCGTCTGAGAGCCGCGATCATTCGCGAGCAGCTCGGGCGGGCGCGGCAGGAGTTGCAGCCGTTGGGTGTGCCGGTGACGGCCGATGTCTTTGGGCTGACGGCGAGCGATTCGACCGA
The DNA here is from genome assembly GCA_035569435.1 of Gemmatimonadaceae bacterium. GTDB lineage: Bacteria > Gemmatimonadota > Gemmatimonadetes > Gemmatimonadales > Gemmatimonadaceae > DASRDS01. The sequence continues at coordinate 14,982 of DATMNB010000063.1, read as the reverse complement.
CATGGGGATCGGGCAGCGGTGGGAGATGTTTGCCGATCAGGTGGATGTGGTGCTGCCCATGGCGTATCCGTCGCACTATGCGCCGGGGACGTATGGGTTGGCGCATCCCAACGGCAGCCCGTACGCGGTGATCGACAACACGCTCAAGGATGCCAAGCGGCGGTCGGCGCCAATGACGGGCGTCGCGTTGATCCGGCCGTGGTATCAGGATTTCACGTTGGGGCCGCCGCACTATGGCGCCGCGCAGGTGCGGGCGCAGATCAAGGCGGGTTACGACAACGGCATCTACGGGTGGATTCTCTGGAACCCCGGAAGTCGGTACACGGTGAGTGCGTTCCAGCCGGATTCGAGCCGGCGATAGCCGGTCTTAGTCGTCGGTAGCTTCGAGGCGTTCCTCGAGCTCAGTGGCCATCCCAGTGTGGCCGAATCGCATGGCAGCGGCAATCCCCTTTCGGAGCGCTTCGCGGGCGTCGTCGATGCGGCCCAGGCGGGTCAACGCTTCGGCCAGGCGTCCGTAGCCGTTGCCTTCATCGTCGTAGATCGCGAGATAGGCCACGAGCTGTTCGCGGGCTTCATCGTAGAGGCCCGCTTTCAGGGCCTCGTTGGCGAGGCCGTACTTGGCCAGGACGTTGGACGGGTCCTTGGCGACCATGCGGCGGAAGGTCTCGATGCGATCAGTGCTCAAGGGGACGCTCCAGCAGGTGGCGGATGGCGCGCATGGTGTGCTCTGGCGACTCATCGGGCGCGTAGTGGCCGACCGCGCCGATGGATGCGACTGTCGCGCCGGGGATGCGGGCGGCTAGGGCTTGGGCGACGGCTGGTGTGGCCACCGGGTCGGCATCGCCGGTGGCGACGATTGTTGGCACGGTGATCTGCGCGATGTCGTCGGTCAGCTCGTCGTCGGCCAGGGCCTTGAGTTGGGCGACGATCACGTCGCGGCCGGTGGGCGTGGCGAACGGGCGGAGGTAGTGGTCGATGGCGCGCGCGCCGCGGTCGGCGTCGAGATAGCCCGCGGCGATCCGTCGTCGGAGGGCGCCGAGGAGGAGGGGGCCGGGGAGAGCGCCGGCTGACGGGATGAGGGCGCGGAGGAGTCGGTCGGCCAAGGCGCGTTCGGCGCCGAGTGGGGCCGCGTTGATCAGGGCGAGTCGGGTGACGCGGGCCGGGTGGCGGACGGCGATGGCTTGGGCGACTTCGGCGCCCAGGCCGTGTCCGACCAGGCACGCACGGCGGATGCCGAGCGCATCGAGGAGTGCCAGGGCGCGGTCGGCGTGGCCGGCGATGCCGAGGGCGGCGTCTGGTGAGGGCGGGTCACTGCGGCCGTGGCCCAGGTGGTCGAGGATTACGGTGCGGTGGCCGAGCGGGAGGCAGGCGGCGACGCCGGACCAGAGGTGGGATGAGGTGAAGAGGCCGTGTAGGAGCACGAGCGGTTCGCCGGCGCCGCGGGTGCCGGCGGCGTAGTAATAGAGGCGGGCGCCTCCGACGTCGACAAACTCTCCTCTCATAAGGAAGAAAAGTTTTTTTGGAACAACTGAGAATCTTCTGTCAACACGGGGTCCCAGGCGACGATGTGGCCGGCGAGGGCGGACGCTGCGACAGTGTAGGGAGACGCGAGATATAGCTGGCCGGGGCCGGAGCGGCCGGGGAAGTTGCGGTTGATCGCCGAGACCGTGACCTCGTCGGCGCGGCGAGAGACGCCGGGGCCGGCGTTGATGCAAGCGCCGCAGGAGGGGGCGATGAGTGTGGCGCCGACGTCAGCGAAGAGCTGATCGTAGCCCTGTTCGACGCAGTAGTCGAAGACATCGGTCGAGCCACACTGCACATAACAGCGCACGCCCTCGGCGACGGCGCGGCCGGTCTCTCGGGCGGCGGTGAAGACCCGGGCGTACATGTCCATATCGTCGCGCTTCCCCGCCGTGCAGGACCCCGCGTAGGCGATGTCGATCGCCACGTGGCCCAAGCCGTCGATAGGAAGCCCGTTGCCCGGGTCGCCGGGCAGGGCGACCATCGGTCGAAGCGCCGTGGCATCGATCTCGATGATATGGGCATATTCGGCGCCATGGTCGGGGGCGAGTCCCGCCGTGAGGGAACGGGCGGTCGCCGGCGCGAGCCCCCGGCGTTCGATGAGGAAGTCGATCGTGCGCGCGTCGGGCGGCACGATCGCCGTAAGCGCCCCGACTTCCGCCGCCATGTTGGTCAGCGTCGCGCGCTCGTCGATCGACCACGCGGCCACGGCGTCGCCCGCGTACTCGAGCGCCATCCCGATCGCGCCGCCCGAGGCGACGAACGGCTGGCGCAGGATCTCGAGCATGACGTCTTTCGCCGTGACGTTGACCGGCGGCGTGCCACGCACGACGATGCGGCAGGTCGGCGGCACCTCGACGCGCACGTCGCGCGTGATCCAGGCATTGCAGACCGCGGTCGTGCCGATGCCAAATGCCACGCAGCCGATGGCGCCCGCGTGCGGCGTGTGGGAGTCGGATCCCACGACAACCTGGCCCGGGAGAGCGTGGTCCTCCAGAATCTTGGAGTGGCAGATCGCCACCGAGCCACCACGGGCGACTTCACCGTAGAGCGTGATGCCTTTCGCCTCGGCGAACGTCCGTTGCTTGGCCTCGAGCGCCATGGCGACGTCGAGGAGCCCGGCATCACGGTGTGCGGGCGCCATCGCGTCGGCCAGAAAGGTGAGGTGGTCGCGGAAGAACAATACCGAGTCGGGATCGACGATCGAGGCGTCGGGGCCGACAAGCTCCTCGAACATCATGGCCGCCATCGGCGTCACGTACTCGTGGCTGAACCGCAGGTCGGTGCGGACGAAGCCCTGGTCGCCGGGCCGGACGGTCCCCACGCCCACGCGGCCGGTCGGCGCATCGGCGACCCAATGCCGAGCGAGGATTTTTTCGACGGCGGTGAGGGGGCGCGGGGTCTGGTCGGGGACGGGGACGGTGACCGTGCCGGCGAGCCGGGCCACGTTGTATGGGTAGAGGCCGCCCAGCTCGATGATGCCGCGGGCGATCGGGCCTTCGCCGTCGGTGAAGGCCGAGAGCGGAATGGGGTCGCCGGCCTGGAGCTTGGGGATGAGTGAGAAGTCCGTCGAGGTCAGCAGTCCAAGGTTCTGGCAGTTCTCACGATAGATGCGCTCGAAACTCTCGGCCAGGACGACACGGATGCCTGCGGCGCGCTCGGCGTATGGGGACTGCTCACGGGAGGACCCTTTGCCCCGCCGGCGTCCGGCGACGCTAGCGACGAACTTGCCCCGACGGACCGAGCCCGGCGTGATTGGAAACACTTGACCAGCACGAAGGCCGAGGTACGTAAAGTCACCGAGCGTCGCGTCAAAGTAGTAGCAGATGTAGGCGGGGGTGATCTCGTCGGTCGAGATATCATCGCGAAGCGCCAAGCTCGACGACCACGCGATGTCCTCGCCCCCGAGTTGCCGCTCGATGAGGGCGGCGTCATCAGCGAGGAGCAGCACGCGGCGCGAAGATGACACGAACTTGCCGATGTGCGTCATATTGGGCTGGCGATTTGTCCGAAGTATGCTAAACTAACGCGTGACTGTGCCGCTCCAGCCTGCTCCGACGCCGCCAAGTATGGCGCCGTCCGCAGCCTCACCCATCAAATTCCCGATCGGTTGGCTGCTCGATCGTGCGGCGCCGCCGCTGCAGTATCGCGCCATGACGGAAGTTGCGCGACTCGCCGAGCCGACGGTCGCACCCCTGGCGACAATCCCGCTCACGTATAAGCCGGCCGTGACCTTGGCTATGGCCCAAGCGGCCGATGGCTCCTGGGGTCGCACCATGCTCGGTGTCCCTTCCGGCAAAGGCGACCCGTTCGAGGGCGTCGGCACGATCAACGCCGTCCGCCGGCTCCTCGAATACGGCTGGGACAAAGAATCGCCGCCCATCGTTCGCGTCCGTCGCCTCCTCTTCCGTCTCCTCGCCGAAGACGAAGACCCATCGTACCTGTTCGAGTTCGCCCCGGCGGCCGATGAAGACCAGGCGCGACGTGGCCGTACCATCCTGCGCGAGGCGGCGGCCAGCGCCCTCGCTCAGGCAGGCTACGAGGCCGACCCACGGCTCCGCGGCGCGGCCCGACGCATCATCGAGCGGATCAACGCCTACCTCAAGTCGCCGCTCGCGCAGAAGCCGTGGATCCGCGTGGGCAACCGGCAGGTCCTCGCCGCCGAGGCGGCGCCGCCGTCGATCTATGCCCTGACGATGCTGGCGTTCATGCCGCAGTTCCGGAGCGAGCATCACGAGCACGTCGAGCGACTCTATCTCTTTCTGTGTCAGCCGCTGCCACGGCAGGAGTCGGCGCAGGTGGTCGGCTCGGACATCATCCTCCAGCCGCACCTCGTCCTGGGTGACCTACTCCCCCACCGCAACGTCGTCGACGCCGACGTCCCCTTTGCCCTGATGTGGATGGAGATGCTCGCCCGACTCGGCTACCTCCGCCGTCACGAGAACTGGCTCAAGCTCTACGAGCGCTTCCTCGACGACCGCGATCGGAGCGGCGTGTGGCATCCCCACAAAGGCTTCGCCACGCCGCACACGACCAACGCCTACGCCTGGCCGACCTACCCGCTCGAGCAGGCGACCGACGGCGATGAGCGCTGGGCGGACGTCACGTTTCGATTGGGGCTCATCGCCCGTCTCCTCGGTAGACCCATCGAGCCAGTATGATATTGCGCTCCAAGGTATTACTTTATTAGTACACATGGATGACAACAGTACGTTCGACACCCTAGGGCTCAGGCCTGAGGTGTTGGCGGCAGTACGAGACGTCGGCTACACACAGCCCACTCCGATTCAACGCGAGGCCATCCCCCTCGCCCTGCGCGGCCGAGACCTGATCGGGCTGGCGCAGACAGGTACCGGGAAGACAGCGGCGTTCACGCTGCCGATCATCGATCGGCTCCTCGGCGGCCCGCAACGCACCCGCGCCCTGATTCTGACGCCGACCCGTGAGTTGGCGGCGCAGGTCGAGGAAAGCTGTACGACGTACAGCCGCACGACTGCTCTCACGGTGGCCGCCGTCTATGGCGGCGTGGCCCTCGACCCGCAGGAAAAGCAGCTCCGCAACGGCGTCGACATCGTGGTGGCCACGCCCGGCCGGCTGCTCGACCACCTCGAGCGACAGAACGTCGTCTTCGACGATCTCGAGATCCTCGTCCTCGATGAAGCCGACCGGATGCTCGACATGGGGTTCGCCCCGCAGATCAACCGGATCGTCGACCAGATCCCGCGCTATCGCCAGACGTTGCTGTTCAGCGCCACGATGCCGCCCGAGGTCGAGGCGCTCGCCCGGAAATACCTCCGCAAGCCCGTCGTCGTGCAGGTCGGACGCCGGTCGATGGCGGCGAGCACGGTGACGCACGCCGTCTATCCGGTGCCGCGCGAGAAGAAGAGCGAACTGCTGGTCGAGCTTCTGCGGCAAGCCAACATGGACTCAGTGTTGGTCTTCTCGCGCACGAAACACGGCGCCGACCGCGTGGTGCGGCACCTGGAACGCGCGGGCGTAGAGGCCACGGCCATGCATGCCGACAAGTCGCAGGCGCAGCGGACGCGGGCGCTCGAGGAGTTCAAGAGCGGGAAGATTCGGGTGCTGGTGGCCACTGATATCGCCCAGCGCGGGCTCGATATCTCGGGGATCTCGCACGTGATCAACTACGACGTGCCGCAGCAGCCGGAAGACTACATCCACCGGATCGGCCGCACGGGTCGTGCGGCGGCGACGGGCGACGCGTACACCTTCATGTCCACCGACGAGATCGCCATGGTGCGCACCATCGAGCGGCTGATGGGCCAGCCGATCCCACGCATCTCTGTCCCGGGCTACGATTTCGGCACAGTCGCCGCCGACTGAGTCGTGTTCCACCTCTTGTTGGCGTTCGCGCTCGCACAAGATACGAGCGCGCTCATCGCGTGGGGGCCACCGCCGCCTGGCGCGGCGCACGCAGAACGCGTGCGGACGTACGCGATCAGGCATCAGATCGTCAACGTGCAATTCGACTGGCGTCGCCACGCGGTCGTCGGGTCGACGACGCTCACGGTCACGGGGCTCTCTGGTGCGCCCGCGACACGCGAGGTCGCGCTCGATGCGGTCGACATGACGATAAGTACGGTCACGAGCGCGGCGGGCAAGCCGCTCTCGCACACCTATGACGGCCACACGCTGACCGTCCGAGTGCCGGCGTCGCTCACGACGGCGAGCGCGACGACGTTCACCGTTGCGTACGAGACCGTGCGGCCCAAGAAGGGCGCCTATTTCATCGACCGGCGACACGTGGTCTGGACGCAGGGATGCACGGAGGATACCCGGTACTGGGTGCCGACGTACGACAATCCCAACGGGAAAGAGACGTGGGAGTTCTACATCCGGACGGCGAAAGGCGAGAAAGCCCTGTCCAATGGCCGGCTCGTCGGCTCGCGCGACGTCGATGGGCAGACGGAGTGGCATTGGTCCGAGGACCGGCCGGCGTCGACGTATCTCATGACGGCGGTGACCGGTGACTTCGTCGTGCTGCAGGATCGGTGGCGGACCGTGCCCGTCGACTACTGGGTCTATCCCGACTCGGTGCAGGCCGGGTGGCGCGGGTTCAGTCACACGCCCAACGCCATCGACCTCTACTCGACCAAGATCGGCATCGACTACCCGTGGGAGAAGTACGACCAGGTGGTGGCCCCGGATTTCATCTTCGGCGGCATGGAAAACGTCACGGCCACGACGCAGACCGACGACGGGATCCTGCATCCGGCGTGGGCGGAGCCGCAACAGAACGCCGATGGGCTCATGGCGCACGAGCTCGGACACCAGTGGTTTGGCGACTACGTCACGACGCGCACGTGGGCGCACGCCTGGCTCAACGAAGGGTTCGCGACGTTCATGGAGCAGATCCATCGCGACGTGACGCTCGGCGCCGACGAGGGTGCGCTGGACCGACTGCGCGCCCAGCGGCAGGCCATCCAGCTCGACCAGCGCGGGCGACGGCCACTCGTCTACGACCGGTACGTCACTGATCCGCTCGAGCTGTTTGACGGGCAGATCTACCCAAAGGGCGCGACTGTGCTGCAGATGATGCGGCACCAGTTGGGTGACTCGCTGTTCTGGGTGGGGATGCATCGGTACGCGGTCGATCACGCATACGGCACCGTGGAGAGTGCGGACCTGGAACGGGCATTCGAGCAGGCGTCGGGACGCGATCTCACGGGGTTCTTCAAGCAGTGGGTGTACGGCGCGGGGCTGCCGGCGTTTCGGGTGTCGTACACTGTCGATTCGGCGCGGCAGAACGGGTCTACTGCGGTGACGGTCGTCGCGCGGCAGGTGCAGCCGCGGGATAGCCTCACGGGGTACTTCGACGCGAATGTCGATGTTGCTGTATGGACCGATGCCGGCGTCGTGCGCGGCGTCATGCCGGTGCACGGAGACAGTTCCTCGGTCACGCTCACCGTGTCTGGAACCGTGCGCGCGATTCGGTGGGACAGCGGTCGGTGGCTGCTGCAGGTCTACGATTTTCCGCGACCGACGGCGATGCTGGTCTACCAGTTGGCGCACGACGACGTGACCGGGCGCCTCGAGGCGATCGAGCTGCTACAGCAGCGCGCGGCGGATCCCGTGGCCGCGGCGGCGTTGGCGACGGCGGCGACGCATGATCCGTTCTGGTACGCGCGGACCCAGGCCGTCACGGCGCTGCCGGCCACGGCGGGGGATGTGGTGCTCGCGGCGAGTCGCGATGCGGATTCGCGCGTCAGGCAAGCCGGGGCGAAAGCGCTGCGGGCGACCGCGCGTCTTCACGACATGGCGGAGGGGGACTCCTCGCTCTTCGTGCGTGGCGCGGCGCTCATGGCGTTGGCGGGCATCGACACGGGGGCGGCAATCCCGTTGATTCACGAGGCGCTCGGGTGGGACTCGTGGACGGATCTCACGCGGACGCAGGCGTTACATGCCTTGGGGCTCACGCACGCGCCGAGCGGGTATACGACGGCGGAGACGTATCTTGGGCCGTCCACCAAGCGGTCCACGCGGGTCGAGGCGATAGCCCTCCTGGCCAGTACGGGGGCAGGGCGCGAGGGGGAAGCATCGGGCCTCCTAGTGCCTTTGCTCAACGATGACGATATGTTCGTGCGCGCGAGCGTCGCGGACGCGTTGGGCCGGTTGGGGGCAACGTCGAGCATCGCGCCACTCCAGGCGCGGCGCGCGATCGAGGCACAGGGGCGAGTCGTGGAGTCGATTGATCGGGCGGTGGCAAAGCTGGGGCGGTGAGTCAAAAGAATGGTCGAGCTCGACGGCACCGCTGAACTATTCCGGGGTACCCAAGGTCCATGGCTGTTGGCAGAATGCTGAACCGCTGGCTCGGAGTGTCTCCGGGGGTGGTCGCTGTGGTCGCGGCCATCGTGTTTGGCATGCCTGCCTACGGCCAGCGCACCCATCCCTCGGGTGGGGGTGGGGGCGGCGTGAGCCATATGGGTGGCGGGATCCCGCATCCGCCGCCCGCGCCGCCGCCACGCATCTCGGCGCCAGCGCCCAGGCCGCAGCAGCTCTCGGTGCCAGCGCCCAGGCCGCAGCAACAGCAGCCGTCGCCGTCGCGGCCGCAGTCGGTCGAACCACGCGCGGTCGAACCACGCAACCAGGTGCCGGTCGAGCGTTCTGCTGGCGGGGTGGCCGGTCAGCCCATGGGTGGCCAACCTCCGGGTGGCCAGCCGCCGGGCGGCCAGTCGGCGGGTGGCCAGTCGCCGGGTGCTATGCCGCAAGTAGGCGGGCAGTCTCCGGGCGGCCAGTTCCAGGGCGGCGGGCAGTCTCCGGGCGGCCAGTTCCAGCCTGGCGGGCAGTCTCCGGGTGGCGTCACGGCCACGCGGGTGCCGCATCCGCCGATGAATCGACGATGGCCGCTGCCGCAGGGTGCGTCCGAGAGTGATCGGCCGCCGCCGGGGCAGTGCCGGGTTTGGCTCAACGGCGTGCCTGGCTCGCGTCAGCCGGCGCCGACGTCATGCGGGCAGGCGGCCAAGATGCGGACGCCGGGGTCGACGTTGATCTTTGGCGACGACGGGGCGCCTCCGTCGGGGCCGCAAGGGAGATCGCCGTAGTCTCTCACGGCGCCCGGCGCGAGGTTATGTAGATGCCACGCGTCACGACCGATCGTTCCCTCCCGCCGGACCGCGAGGCGTTTCTCGCGGCCGAGCCGCCGACCGGGCGGGTCATCGTCATCGCGCCCACGCGTGCGGCGTGCGAGACGATCGAGTTAGCGCTCGGGCTGCACCTCGACACGTTCCTCGAGCGGGAACATGGCGCGGAGCTTCGGCAGTTGGCCGCCTCGGACTCAGGCTTTGGGATTGTGGCCGGGACGGGGACCGGGAAGACGCTGGCGGTCCGGCCGATCGCCGAGACGATCCTGCGGGCGCCGCTCCGGGTCGGGGTGGTGAACCGCGAGCGCGAGGCGACGCCCGAGACGCCATCCTGGAACGTGATCATCGTCACGACCGGGATCGCACGGCGGTGGTTCCAGGCCGGGGACATCCTTCCCACGGACACGTTAGTTGTCGACGAGATCCACCAGACGTCGGCGGAGCTCGAGCTCTGCCTCGCGCTCGGCAAACGCACCGGGTGCCGGTTCATCTGGCTGTCGGCCACGGTCGACCCGCGGTTCTATGCCCGGTATCTCGGGTCCGCCGCGGTGATCGAGAGCGCGGCCTTCGATCCGGCCAAGGCGGCGCGCGTGACCGTGGTGCGCCGAGAACCGAGCGAGTTCCTGGATGATCGGTTCTTGAAGGACGTATTGCAGCACCGGCGGGGGGTCGGCGTGTTTCTGCCGACGCGGGCTGCCGTGGAGGCCGCGGCGGAGGATGTCGCTGGGCGGTTTCCGCGGATCAACGCGGCGTTCTATCATGGCGGGGAGCCGATCCGGGTCATTCGGCCGTTCTTGGAGAGCGACGATGCGCGGCCGTATGTGCTCGTCATGACCGCCGCGGGGCAGAGCGCGCTCAACGTGCGGGGGCTCGACACCGTGGTGATCGATGATACGCGGTTCACCAACGTGATCGAGCGCGGGCGGAATGTCCTCACGCGGCTGCATCTGGGCGCCAACGAGATCCTGCAGATGGCGGGGCGCGTGCACGGGCGGGTCGACGGTGGGCGGGTGTTCATCCTGTCGGATCGGGACATCGATTTTGCCAGCCTCCGGCCGCAGGAGCCGGAGTTTCAGCTCGCGGGCGACTCCGAGCGCGTGGCGTTGACCTGTGCCGGCCTCGGGGTGCGGGCCGACGAGTTGGATCTTCCCGTCCCACTCGACCGCCCCGCATATCGCCGAGCGCTCTCGCTGCTCGAGCAGCGTGGCGTGATCGAGAACGGGCGGCTCTCATCGTACGGGCGCGCGGTCGAGGCGTTGCCGGTCGAGCGGCCGTGGGGGGAGCTCATCGTGCACGCGGATGACGCCATGCTGCCGTACATCGCGGTCATGAGTGCGATCGAGTCGCTGCACCGCATGACGCGCGATGAGCGCGATCTCGCGGGGCTCATCGTGCCGGGGAGCGATCATCTGACCGCCTATAACGTGTATGCCGAAGCGTACACGCTCTACGGGTCGGTGGGCGAGGTGTACGGGCTGCCGCGGCACGTATTCGGGCCGGAGCTCGACGAGTGGGGGGAGCGGCGTGGGGTGTTGGTCAAGGCGATCGAGGATACGGCGCTCGCCGCGGCCAGCGTGTATCGGAGCGTGGGGCTGCCGTTGCCCGCGCGGTTGCCGCCGGCGCGCGATGCGGTGTTGCGGGCGTTTGCGGATCTCGTCGCGCGGTACATGCCGTTTGATCTGGTGATCGACGAGGAGACCGTCGACGGGCAGCGGGCGCGCGTGTCGCGGACGAGTGTGTGCGGGAGCTGGGGGGCGATTGCCGGGAATCTCCGGTTCTTCGCGGACCGGTTTGGGGTGCCGCGGGCCGCCATCGATGGGACGCAGATCCCGGCGGATCTCATCCGCCGATATGCGTGGCGGAGTGAGGCGACGTTGGCCTGGGAGACGGCGCGCAAGCATCCGGCGCTCGTGCTCGTGCGGCGCTTGGATTATTTCGGGTTCGAGCTGGAGCGCGAGACGGAGGTGGTGACCGATGTCTTTCCCGAGGGGATGGCGGACGCGGCACGTGACGTGCTCGCGGATGCCCTCGCGCGTGGGCAGGCGCGGCACCCGGCGGTGAAACGGAATCAGGCCGCGGTCGAGGAGGTGCGCGAGGTGTACCGGCGGTCGGGCGGCCGGACGCCGTCGCTCGGCGCGGCCGAATTGGCATCCCTCTACAGACCACTGTTGGAAGTGGTTGACTCAGTCAACCAATTCTGGCATGCGCCGTTGGACCTCGATCTCGACGCGGTGGTACCGGTCGAGGCCCGGGCGCCGTATCTCGCGTTGCCCGATCGGGTCAGTGTGCGGGGGCGGGATGTGGAGATCGACTACGACGTCGAGCCCGGGCCGGTCGGGGTGGCGCGGCTTCGGTTGCCCGAGAAGATGGCGCGGACGCTGGTCGAGGAGGAGATTCCCGTCCTCGACCGTCCGGTGCGGTTCACGGTGTTACGTGGACAGCGAGGGACGGTGCGGGCGGCCACCCTCGCCGATCTGCAGGACTTGCTCGATCAACCGTGGGCGCCGCCGGCGCGGACGGATGGCGACGGCCGGCTGCCAAAAGGAAGAGGAAATAAGAAAGGGAAGGGCAACAAGGGGAACAAGAACAACAAGAACAACAAGAACAACAAGAACAACAAGAACAACAAGGGCAACCGGCGGCGGCGTTAGGGCGCGGAACGGCAGCGTCGTGAGAAGGTGCGGAGGATCTTTGCCGGCCTGCTTAGAATGTCAGGACGATCTTGCCGACCTGCGTGCTGCCTTCCAGATACCGGAACGCCGCCTGCACGTCCTGGAATGGAAACGTCCGATCGACCTTTGGGCGCAAGCGACCGTCGACGAGCCGGTCATAGATGTAGCGCTTCATTCGCTCGAGGCGCTCCGGCGTTTTCATGAGTCCCATCAGGAAGCCAGCCACCTTCACGCCCCTCCGATAGCCGGTCATCGGGTACGGGGTCGGCGTGCCCGAGAGCATGCCGTAGAGGTAAATCGTGCCTTCATTGGCCGTGGCTTGGGCCAGCGTATTGATGTAGTCCCCGCCAACAGGATCGAAGACCACACGCGCGCCCCTGCCGTCAGTGATCTTGGCGACTTTTGCCGGCAGGTCTTCTTCATCGGTGGCGATGACGTGATGGGCGCCGAGCTCGAGGAGCTGCTGGCGCTTGGTCGAGGTGCGGGTTGTGGCGATGGCGGTGGCGCCCTCGGCGCGGGCGATCTGGATGGCCGCCAGGCCGACACTGCTGGATGCCGCGGTGATGATGACGACATCGCCCGGGCCGAGCTTGCCGAATTCCACCAATGCGCCGAACGCCGTGCTGTACGGCATCCACACGGCCGCGCCCTCGACCGGCGAGAGTGAGGCGGGCAGCTCGGCTAGCGCACTCGCCGGCACGATCGCCTCTTCGGCCATCGAGGGATACAGATTGTGCGAGTAGCCGGGAATCGTTCCGAACTCGCGGCCGATGAGATCCTGGCTCACATCAGGGCCGACCGCCGTGACGGTCCCCACGACCTCGTAGCCCAGACCGGACGGGAGCTCGGGCTGCTCGTGGTACTTGCCACGAAAGTACAGGGCTTCCGCGCGGTTGAGACCCGCCGCCTGCACGCGCATCGCGGCCTCACCGGGGCCCGGCTGGCGCAGGTCGACCTGTTCGATCTGCAAGACTTCCGGTCCACCGAGTCGGTGGAACCGTACGGCTTTGGGCACTGGTGCTAGACGACGAGGTTGATCAGGCGGCCGGGGACGAAGATGGCTTTCTTGATCTCCCCTGTGATGTGCTTGGCGACCGCGGGCGTCGCCACTGCGGCGGCCACGGCGTCGCCCTGGGTGATGTCGGCCACCACCTGAATCGTCGCGCGCATCTTGCCATTGACCTGCACGACCAGCGGGATAGTCGCCGCGACGAGCAGCGCCGGATCGTAGGCCGGCCACGTGGTGTCGAAGATGCTCGTCGTATGGCCCAGCCGCTCCCACAGCTCCTCAGCGATATGGGGCGCAAAGGGTGCGACCAACTGGACGAGGGGCTCGACCTCGGCCCGCCGCGGCTGCCGCTCGCCCTCGCGCACGACGTTCATGTACTCCATGAGCGCCGGAATGGCTGTGTTGTAGCTCAGGCGGGGAATGTCGTCCCCGACTTTCTTGATGGTCCGATGCAGCTGCGTCATGACGCGGCTGTCGGGCGCGGTATTGACGCAGTCAGTCACCGACGCCCAGAGCCGCTCCAGGAACCGCCGCGTTCCGGCGATCCCGGTGTCGCGGAAATCCCCGCCCTGCTCGTAGGGCCCCGTGAACATCAAGTACATGCGGAAGGCGTCGGCGCCCGCGGTATTGATATACTCGTCGGGGTTGACGACGTTGCCCTTGCTCTTGGACATCTTGGCGCCGTCGCGCACGATGATCCCGTGGGCGCGAAAGCGCGTGAAGGGCTCCTCGAACGCGAGATGCCCGGCATCGCGCAGGACCATGGTGATGAACCGGCTGTACAGCAGGTGCAGCACGGCGTGCTCATTGCCCCCGATGTACGAGTTGACCGGCAGCCAGGTCCTGGTCAGGGCGGGGTCAAATGGCACATCGTCGCGGTTGGCGCTCGGGTACCGAATGAAATACCACGAGCTGTCGAGGAACGTGTCCGACACGTCGGTCTCGCGCCGCCCCGCGCCGCCGCATTTGGGACAGGGCACGCGGTACCACTCCTCGTGCCGCGCCAGAGGCGACACGCCGGAATCATCGGGCTTGAAGTCGGCGACGAACGGCAGGACGACCGGCAGATCCTTTTCGGGCACCGGGACGGCCCCGCACGAGGCGCAGTAGATGATCGGAATCGGCGGCCCCCAATAGCGCTGCCGCGAGATGCACCAGTCGTGCAGGCGATACTGCTCGACAGCGTTCCCGGCGCCACGCTCGGCCAGCCACGCCGTGATGCGCGCCTTCCCCTCGGCGACGGTCAGCCCCGTGAACTCGCCCGAGTCGATGAGATATCCCTCGTCAGAGACGACGGGCACGATCTCGAGGCCGTGGACGGTAGCGAACTCTCGGTCGCGCTCATCGTGGGCGGGCACACCCATGATCGCGCCGGTGCCGTAGTCCATGAGGACGTAGTCGGCAACCCAAACCGGGATCTCTGCCCCGGTTGCCGGGTTGACCGCCGTCGAGCCAGTGAACACGCCGGTTTTGTCGCGGTTCACGATCTTGCGGCTCACGAGATCCTGGGCGGCCGCGCGCGCGCGATACTCCGTGACCGCCTCGATCTGGTCGGGCGTCGTCAAGGCATCGACCAGCGGGTGCTCGGGCGCCAACACCATGTAGGTCGCCCCGAAAATCGTGTCGGGGCGCGTGGTGAAGACCTCCAAATCACCGGCCGGCGTGGCGCCTGCCTGCGTGGCGAATCGAATGTTCGCCCCCTCGCTCCGGCCGATCCAATTCCGCTGCGCCGTCTTGGTCGTCTCCGACCAATCCAGCCAGTCGAGGTTGGCCAGGAGCCGCGGCGCGTACTTCGAGATGGCGAAGAACCACTGCTCCAGGGACCGCTGCTCGACCGCGGTGCCACACCGCTCGCAGTGGCCATCGATCACCTGCTCGTTGGCCAGCACGGTCTTGTCGAACGGGCACCAGTTGACGGCCGCCTGCTTCTTGTAGGCCAGCCCGCGCCTGAGCAGTTGCAGGAAGACCCACTGCGTCCATTTATAGTAGCGCGGGTCCGTGGTGTCGACGGCATAGCGCCAGTCGACCATCAGTCCAGCCCGCTCAAGTTGCCGGCGGAAGTTGGCGATGTTGCGCGGAATCAGCGCCGTCGGATGGACGCCGACCTTGAGGGCGTAGTTCTCGGAGTGGATCCCAAAGGCGTCATAGCCCAGCGGCTCGAAGACCGTGTGGCCGTTGA
>DATMNB010000062.1:0-37173 GCA_035569435.1 Gemmatimonadaceae bacterium | reverse complement strand
ACCGCCTCCTCATCCTCGTCGCCTACCTGATCGGCCTGGGCTACGCCAACCACCCGGCCGGCTTCCTCGTCGGCCCGGCCGTGGCCGTCGCGGTGTTGGTCCGCCGCCCGGCCACGCTGCTCCGTTGGCGGCTTCTCCTAGCGATGGTCGGCGCCCTCGCGCTCGGCCTCACCCCGTTCATCTTCGAGCCCATCCGCGCCGCCCACTTCCCGGCGATCAACGAGGGCGAGCCCACGGCCTGCACCACCCATTTCACGGTGAGCTGCACGGTCGACAAGGTCACGTACCAACGGCTGATGGACAACATCAACCGCGTGCAGTACGGCAAGCCGGATGTGAGCGAGCGCCAGGCGCCGTTCACGGCCCAGGTCAACATGTGGTGGCTCTACTTCAAGTGGCAGTGGCTTCGCGACCCGTACGACCAGCACGGACAGTGGCAGGTGGTGTTGGCGACGGTCTTCTTCTTGTTGGGTCTGTTCGGCGGCTACGCCCACTGGAAATACGACCGACGAAGTTTCTGGTTCTTCGGGCCGCTGATCGCGATCACCACGGTCGGCCTCATCGTCTATCTCAACTTCAAGTACGGCTACTCCGAAAACCCCGAGCTGGGCGGCACCGTCGCCCGCGAAGTCCGCGACCGCGACTACTTCTATCTCTGGAGCTTCTCGGCGTGGAGCGTGTGGGCCTCCCTGGGCCTCATTTTCCTGTGGGAGTCGATCGCGACCGTGATCGGTGCCGACGCCGTCGGCCGGACGCAGACGTACATCCCGCGGCGCACCAGTTGGCTCATCGCCTCACCCATCCTGTTGCTGGCGCTCGTACCGCTGTTCACGAACTGGAAGGCGGCATCGCGCGCCGGCCAGACCGACACGCGCGACTTCGCCAAAGACCTGCTCGACTCGGTCGAGCCGTATGGCGTGCTCGTCACCGTCGGTGACAACGACACCTTCCCGCTCTGGTACGCGCAGGAAGTCGAGGGAATCCGCAAGGACGTCGTTCTCGCCAATACATCGCTGCTCAACACCGACTGGTACACCCGGCAGATGATCCGCCGGCCCATCTACGCCTACGATTCCCTCAAGGGCCCGGCCATCTACCGCGGGCACGTGTGGCCCAAGCCGACGACGCCGCCGCTGGCCATGACGCCCGCCCAGGCGGACAGCGTGCCGCTCGCGGTCGAGCTGCCCGGCCCGCAGGTATTCAAGAAACCCGGCACGAACCTCGTTGCCACCCTCGACCCCAAGAATCTGTCGCACGGGCTGCTCGAGCGCGCCGATGTCTTTGTGCTGCGGTTGGTTCTGGACAACACGCAGCGCTCGGTCTATTTCAGCAGCACGTCGGGAAACTACGGCGCGACCTTGGGCTTTCAGAACTACTTGCTGACCCAAGGATTGGCACGCAAGCTCCTGCCGAGCGTGCCCACGCCGTCGACCGACACGATCGTCCTGCAAGGCGAAGGGTTCATCGACATCGATCGCTCGTTCTCGCTCTGGCAGGCGTTCGAGGCGCCCAAGTCGCTGATCAAGCGCAACGGATGGGTCGACAAGCCATCGAACAACATTCCCGCGCTCTACGTCATGACGGGGTATTTCCTGGCCGAGGCGCTGGAGAAGGCGGGACGGGTCCAGGATGCGCGGAACGTGGTCAATACGTCGCAGCAGATCGCGGCATCCACGCACATCGCCGACATGTTTGGCCCGGCGCAGGGCCCGCCGCCACCGCCTCCCGCTGGCGACAGCGCGCGCGCCGTGCCACTCGGTCCGCGTCGTCAGCCGGGAACGACTCAACCGGCGCCAAAGTGACATAGGGTAACGTAAGAATCCTGTAACTGCGGCTCTGGCGGCTGGTGCCGCGCCCCCTGAAAGCCGAAGGTTGACGCCGGTCAACCTTCGGCTTTCACGCATCCGGGGCCCCACATCGTGCACATTTTCGGCGAGCCAGTTACCGCGTTTACGCTGGTCTTCCTACTGCTGGCGCTCGGGCTGGCGCTGAGCTTCGAGTTCGTCAACGGCTTCCACGACACCGCAAACGCCGTTGCGACCGTCATCTACACGCACACGCTCAAGCCAAACGTCGCGGTGGTCTGGTCGGGCCTGTGGAACCTCGCCGGCGTCATGGTATCGGCCGGTGCCGTGGCATTCGGCATCATCGCCCTGCTGCCCGTCGAGCTCGTGATCAATGTGGGATCCGGCGCCGGATGGGCCATGGTCTTCGCCCTCCTGATCTCGGCCATCATCTGGAACCTCGGTACCTGGTACCTGGGGCTGCCGGCGTCGAGCTCGCACACGCTGATCGGCTCGATCATGGGTGTCGGATTCGCCAACTCGATGCTATCGGCCGGCCATGTCTTTGGTGAAGGCGTGAACTGGGCCAAGGCCAAGGAGGTGGGTTCGTCGCTGCTGATCTCGCCCATTATGGGGTTCGTCTGCGCCGGCTTGCTGCTCCTCACGTTGAAGCTCCTGGTCAAGCGGCCCGACCTCTATCAGTCGCCGGAGCAGGACCAGCCGCCCCCGGTGTGGATTCGCGGCCTCCTCGTGCTCACCTGTACGGGCGTCAGCTTCTTCCACGGCTCCAACGACGGGCAGAAGGGCATGGGGCTGATCATGCTCATCATGATCGGCATCCTCCCTGGCGCGTTTGCCTTGAACCTCAACATGGACAAGGCGGGCGTCTCGCACATCGTCGCCGCCGCGCAAACCGCGCAGCCCGTCCTCGGCCAGGAATCCCATGGTGATCCACTGACCCCGCAGGTGGCCAACGAGGTGTTGTCGAGCTTCCTCAAGACCACGGGCAAGGCCGGCGACAGCACGTTCGCCGCGCTGGCGACGATGGACAGCGAGATCACCACGCGCCTGGCCAACGTCTCCTCGTTCTCGCAGTTGGCCCGCGAAGACCGAAAAACCGTCCGCACGCAGTTCTATTTGGTCGCCGGCAGCATCGACAAACTCAACAAGCTCAAACTGCTCTCCGATCCCCAGCAGAAGAAGACGCTGATCAACCTCAAGACCGAGTTGGATCGGGCGACCAAGTTCATCCCCACCTGGGTCAAGGTCGCCGTGGCGTTGGCACTCGGACTCGGGACGATGATCGGCTGGAAGCGTATTGTCGTCACCGTCGGCGAGAAGATCGGCAAGTCGCACTTGACCTACGCCGAGGGCGCATCGGCCGAAGTCGTCGCCATGGCGACGATCGGCCTCGCCGACTACTTCGGGTTGCCGGTGAGCACGACCCACGTCCTCTCCTCCGGCGTCGCGGGCACCATGGCGGCCAACGGATCTGGCGTGCAGATGGGCACTCTCCGCAACCTGCTGCTGGCCTGGGTCCTCACCCTCCCGGTCTGCGTCTTCCTCGGCGCCGCGACGTTCGCCGCGGGCTTCTACGTCGTCTTGGCCATGGGCCTCAAGTAGTTGGTTTTCTGTAGACGACACCGTCCTTCATCACGAGCGCGACCCCACGCAACGCACTGATGTCCCGCGTGGGGTCGCCGCGCACGGCGATGATGTCGGCACGGAGGCCGGGCGCGATCCGGCCGATCAGGTCATCCATGTGCAGCACCGTGGCGTCGACCGATGTCGCGGCGCGGAGTGCCGCGACGGGCTGCATGCCGTAGGCGACCAGGAGCTCGATCTCGCGGGCGTTGTCGCCGTGGGTGAACACACCGACGTCGCTGCCGTTGCAGATGGTCACCCCGGCGTCGAGTGCCGCGCGAAAGCTGGCGCGTTTGCGCGTGATATCCGCCGGCTCGGGGCCGACCCCTTTCTTCCACCCGCGGTACTGCTCGATCGCGTCCCCCGCGGCCAGCGTCGGGCACAGCGCGATGTGCTTGGCCACCATGGCGCGAAACAGCGCCGGGGTTCCCTCGTCGCCATGTTCGATCGTCTCCACGCCAGCCGCGATCGCCCGCCGCATGCCTTCGGCGCTCGTTGCGTGCACTGACACGCCCCGGCCCGACGATCGCGCGGTCTCCACCGCCAGCGTCAGCTCGTCGATCGAAAACGTCGCCATCGCCTCGCCGCGCGGTCCCCAGCGATAGTCGGCGTAGACCTTGACCCAGTCCGCGCCGTGCCCGATCTGATCGCGCACGATGTGCTGCAGCGTCGATGCATCGGCCTCCTCCGCGCCCTGCGGCGGGTCAAAGGCGTAATTCCGGCGCGGCGGACCGTATGACCCGGTGGCGACGATCGCCCGCGTGACGACGAGCATCCGGGGCCCAGGAACGATGTTCTGCTCGATGGCCTGCTTGAGGCCGACATCGGCGTCCCCTGCCCCTTCGGTTCCGAGGTCGCGCACGGTCGTGAACCCCGCCATGAGCGTCGCTTGGGCATGGGCGACCGCACGCGCGGTGCGCAACGCCAGCGACTCCTGGAGCACCTGCGTGTTCCACGGCGTCTCGTTGTAGGGATGCAGGAACATGTGCGTATGGGCATCGATCAGCCCAGGCAAGACCGTCATCCCGGGCAACTCGATGACCGCGGCCCCGGCGGGCGCGGTGACCGACGGACCGGCGGCCCGGATCGTCGTGCCGTCGACGACCACACTCCACCCTTGATGCAGGTCGACGCCGTCGAACACGGCCGCCGGGTGAAGCACCACAATCTGCGCGCGGGCGGGGATCGCCGCGAGCAATGCAACCGTGAAGCCGAGACGAGCGCGGAAGTGAGTCATGCCGAGAGTATATATGCGTTTCGCCCGCCCGCGTATATTGGCGACGTGCCGACGATTGACCTCAATGCCGACATGGGCGAGGGGTTCGGACCCTTTCGGCCGGCCCACGACGCCGAGTTGCTCACCCTCGTGACCTCGGCCAGCATTGCCTGCGGCTTCCACGCCGGCGACCCGGTCGTGATGCGCGAGACCGTCGCCGCGGCCGCGCGGCTGGGGGTGGCCATCGGCGCCCACCCCGGGTATCCCGATCTCCTGGGCTTTGGGCGCCGGGCGCTGGCGGCGTCGGCCGACGAGGTGACCGCCTATGTGATCTACCAGGTGGGCGCTCTCGACGCGGTCTGCCGTGCCGCGGGCACGCGCCTCCGGTACGTCAAGCCACACGGCGCGCTATACAATCGTGCCGCGTCCGACGCGCCGACCGCGACAGCCATTGCCGACGCCGTGCGGATGGTCGACAGCTCCCTCGTGCTGCTCGGCCTCGCTGGCAGCGCGCTCGTCGAGGCGGGGCGCGCCGCGGGGCTCACGACGGCGTCCGAGGCATTCGTGGATCGTGCGTACCGACCCGACGGCACCCTGGCGCCCCGCGACACGCCCGGGGCCGTGATCACGGATCCGGCCACCGTTGCGGCTCGTGCCATCGAGTTGGCTGTCCACGCCGACTCGCTGTGCGTGCACGGTGACACGGCCGACGCGCCGGCGCTCGTGCGCGCCGTCCGCGATGCCCTCGATGCGCGGGGCGTGACAATCGCGCCCTTCGCCCGATGACGATCGACCCACTCGGCGACGGCGCGCTCCTCGTTCGCCTCGGGAGTACGATCGACCTCCGGCTCGCTGCACGCGCCCGCCAGCTCGCCACGCGCGTGCGAGACGCCGCCATCGACGGTGTCAGCGATGTCACGCCGGCCTACGCGTCGTTCGCCGTATTTTTCGATCCGCGTCGCACGACGCATGCGGCCGTCGCGCAGGCAGTCCACGCCGTCCCCGACATCGAGTCCGACGAACCGATCGCCGGACGACACCATGACATTCCCGTCCGGTACGACGGCGTCGACCTCAGTGACGTCGCACGGCGCTCCGGGCTCTCTACACCCGAGGTAATTGCGCGGCACTCCGCGCCCACTTACACGGTGTATTGCCTCGGCTTCGTCCCGGGGTTCGGGTATCTGGGAGATCTCGATCCCACACTCGCGCTCCCCCGCCGCGCGGAGCCGCGGCCACGCGTCAGCGCGGGCTCGGTCGCGATCGCCGGAACCCAGACTGCGGTGTACCCGTTCGAGACCCCTGGCGGCTGGCATCTCATCGGGCACACGACGCTCACCATGTTCGATCCCCGCGGCGACCCGCCCGCGCGGCTCGCCGCGGGAGATACCGTGCGATTCGTGCCGGAGGATCGCTGATCGAGATTGTTGCCGCCCCGCCGTATCTGACCGTGCAAGATCGCGGTCGATTTGGCTACCGGGCGGCTGGTGTGCCCGTGAGTGGCGCCATGGATGTCGTCGCCATGGAATCCGCGAATCGCGCCGTCGGCAATGACCCGGGCGCCGCCACGCTCGAGTGGGCGTTGGGCGGCGGCGTCATCCGGTTTGCCGACCGCGCGCGGTTCGCGCTGTGCGGCGCCGCCGCCGA
The DNA here is from genome assembly GCA_035569435.1 of Gemmatimonadaceae bacterium. Classification (GTDB taxonomy): domain Bacteria; phylum Gemmatimonadota; class Gemmatimonadetes; order Gemmatimonadales; family Gemmatimonadaceae; genus DASRDS01. The sequence goes on along the minus strand of DATMNB010000062.1, from coordinate 30,882 downwards.
CGCCACGCTCGACGACCGAGGCATCGGCGTTGGCGATGCGCACGATGCCAACGCGGGCGCCGTATTGACAATAGGCCGCTTCACCGCCGGACGATTCCTGTATCTGGCGATCCGTGGCGGGATCGACGTGCCAATCGTCCTTGGTAGTCGATCAACGTACGTGCCGGCGCGGTTGGGCGGACACGGCGGACGCCTCATCCGAACCGGTGACCGCCTAGCGATTGGTGAGCCGACTCATGCGCCCAGCGATGCGACAGGAGTGCGTCGCCCCGCGCACGACGCTCCGCTCGACGTCATTCGCGGTCCCGATGCGAGCTGGTTCACAGGCACTGGATGGATAACATTTGTATCGGAACGGTTTCGCGTGAGTACGGCATCGGACCGTACGGGGTATCGGTTGGAGGGACCGGTGATCGAAGGCGCCGGCACGTTTGCCGGACCGTCCGCTCCCGTATGTCCCGGCGTCGTGCAGGTGCCGCCGTCCGGGCAGCCAGTGGTGCTGATGGCCGATGCGCCGACCATCGGTGGCTATCCAGTGCTGGCCGTAGTGAGCTCGACCGATCTCCCGCGTCTGGCGCAGTGCCGACCCGGTGACGTTGTCCGGTTCCGCGACGTCCCTGTCAACAGTTGAGTTCGTTCTTTTAGTTTGTGATGCTAGGATCTATCTCGGCCACTGTCTTGCATACGAGCACAGTTGGTCCGCCCCTTACCTGAACATGGAGCAGTGAATGAACCGAGCCGTGTCGACTGCACTCGCCCTTGCCGCCGCCGCTCTTGCCGTTGCCGCACCACTGTCCGCGCAGCGCGCGGAATCGAACCAGTTCGCCATCGATGGATCGATCGGCTTCGCCGTGCCAACGCAGAGCGGGTTGAACACCGGCGTCGACGTGATGGGCGCGTTCGAGTGGAAGCCCGGCCAATTGCACCTCCCCTTGTGGTTCCGCGGAGAAATCGGCTACAGCGATTTTGGTATCAGTAACTTCAATGCCAGCGTGGGTGCGTGGCGCTTCCTCGCCGACGCCGAGTACCCGTTCCACATCCCGGCCACTCCCTTCGTCCCCTACGCCATCGCCGGCATTGGGATCTATCACCAGAGCTGCTGCGGTGCCAGCTCGACGGGCGTCGGCATTAATTTCGGCGGCGGCGTCCGCTATCCGATCGCCGGCATCGAGCCGTACTTCGAGCTCCGCTACCACGCGATCTTCGATTCGGGTGAGAGCGACTATCTCCCATTCCAGTTCGGAGTCCGGTTCAAGCTCCCATGATCCATCGGTGAAGGGCCAGAGCTGGTCCCTCGGAGAAGAGATCGCGAATAGCGTGACACACGGCGTCGGCCTCCTCGTTGGAGTAGCCGGCGCCGTGCTCTTGGTGATCGTCGCCGCCGGACGTCGCGACTGGACGATTCTCGTCTGCGATGCGATCTACGCCACAACCCTGGTCACGGTCTACTCGGCGTCGACCATCTACCATGCGCTACCGCCCCGGCGCACCAAGGCTGTCTTTCAGATCCTCGACCGATCGGCGATCTATCTGCTCATCGCCGGGACGTACACCCCGTTCGCGCTGCTCAATCTGCGCGGCCCCTGGGGCTACACGCTCGCCAGCATCGAGTGGGGGCTGGCGGCGCTCGGCATCGTTGGCACCGCCGTGGCTCCCGGCCGCATGATGCGCGTTGCGGTCCCTCTCTATGCCGTCATGGGATGGCTCATCGTCGTCGCGCCAGGCCCGCTCCTCGTCCACGTCGCCCCGACGGGCCTCGCGCTGCTCGTCGCCGGGGGTCTCCTCTACACCATCGGGATCGTGTTCTTCGCATTCGACCGCATCCCGTACTTTCACATGGTGTGGCACCTGTTCGTGATCGGCGGCAGCGTCTGCCACTACGTGGCGATTCTACTCTATGCCGTGCCGCCATCGGTGCTGGTTGTCAACTCGCCGTGAATCACCCATCGTTCCCGGCAATGCCCACGACCTCCCACTTGCCCGTTGGCGCCCCTCAACGGCGATGGCTGCCGACGGCGGCCCTGGTGGGTGCACTGGCTGGAGGGTGCCTTGTGGTCATCGGGATAACGATCTGGCGACGCACTCCGGTCGATCAGGCGACCGCGCGCCGCCGCGCGGCGACCCTCCTGTATGGCGATGGGCTTAGCCAGTACTACGTCGGCGACCGCCGCGCCGCGGCCCCGCTTTTTCGCGCGGCGTTGGCCACGGACTCTGGGCTCGCCATGGCAGCCTACTACGTCGCGCGCTGTGAGCTCGAGGACAACTGGCCCGCGGCGCGCGAGGCGTTCCGCGTGGCCCTCCGCGGCGCCAACGGCCTGCCGACCCACGAGCGGCTCGTGCTGGAGCAGGCTTGGGCCGATGCGACCAACGATCCCAACGGCGTCGCGCGCGCCGATTCGCTCCTGGCACTGTTTCCCGACGATCCCGACGCCCTCGTCGCCGCGGGCCGCGCCCGCGTGAGTACCGGCGACTTCCTCGGCGCCGTGCCCAGTCTGCGCCGAGCAATCGCCCGCGACGCGGCGAGCTTCACGATCGCCGGCACCCGCTGCGTCGCTTGCGACGCGGAGCATCTGCTCATCTCCGCGTATCTCTACGCAGATTCTATTGCGGCCGCCGAAGACGTGGCGCGCGATTGGACCACGCGCCAACCAACGGCACCCGATGCCTGGGATCACCTGGCCTGGGTCCTCGACCACGCAGGCCGCCCAGACTCGGCGATCGCAGCCGGCCGCGCGAGCGTGCGCCTGTCATCCGACCTCGATCGAAGCGCCATGCGTACCGTCACGGTCGACCTCCGCGCCGGTCGCTTCGACGAGGCCGACCGCGTGCTCACGGATCGTGCCTCGAGCGCCGACGCCGGCGTGCGCGCCGAGGCGCTCTGGTGGCTGGCGCTCAGTCTCCGGATGCAGGGGCGCGCCCACGAGGCCCTGTCGGCCGCATTGGCCTACCGCGCTGATCCCGGCGCTCCGGGCCAGGACGCCGGCCGCCCCACGGCCGATCAAGCGTACGCGCAAGCCGCCACGCTGTTCGATCTCGGCCGCTTCCGCGAGGCGGCGGCGCTCTTCGACTCGGCGGCCCGCGATCGCTGGCGACCGGCCGCGGACGTCGCCCGGGAAACACCCTCGCGACTCGCGCGCCACCGCGTGTGGGGACTCACGCTCGTCTCGACGGCGCGCGTCGCGGCCGGCGACACCGCGCTGCTCCCGGCGCTTGCCGACACGATCGAGGCATTGGGCCGGTCGAGTGGCTATTGGCGCGATCGGTTGTTGCACCACTACGTCCGGGGCCTGGTCTTCGCGACTCGTACCGACACGGCGGCGGCGCTCGCCGAGTGGCGCAGCGCGCTCGGACATCAGAGCGAGGAGTACAGCCGCATCAACCTCGCCCTCGGCCGCGCCCTGCTTGCCACCGGCCGCCCGGCCGACGCGGCGTTAGTCCTCGCCCCGCCGCTCCGCGCGTCGCTGGAAAGCGTCAACTATTACGTCACGCACACCGAGCTGCACGAGGCGCTGGCCCACGCGTTCGACGCCGCGGGCCACCGCGACAGCGCCGCCGCGCACTACGCCTGGGTCGCAGCCGCGTGGCGGCACGCCGACGCCGCCCTCCTCCCGCGGTGGCAGGCGGCCTGCGTCCGGCTCGCCACGCTGTCCGTCAGTTCGAGTGATCGTGCACGATGTACCATAGCCCTCGCACACGCTCCATGAGCAGCGACGTCGGCCCGCTGGCGACGATCGCCCCGTTGTCGGTGAGCACGTACGTCGCCGTCACGTGCGCGATCGTCGGCGCCAGCGAGTCCACGACGACACTATCCAGCCGCAGCACATTGGCCTTGGCGCCGGGCTCGAACCGCGGCGCGTAGTGCGCGCGGATCGCCGCGCGCCCGTGCAGATACCCTGTCTTCGTGGCATACGACGTGATCGAGCTGTCCAGATAGACCGCCATGAACTTGTCGAGATCGAATGCTGTCCACCCCGCGGCCGACGTATCGAGCGCCGCGACGATCCCGACCCGCATCGGCGGCCCGCCGACATCGGACGGCGCCGCGCCGCATCCCACCAGCGCCACGACCATCGTCGCGCCCCACACCAGCCGTCCCACAGCCGCCATGACGTCTCCGTTCCAGAACGGTGAACTTGCCCTCAACCTATAGATTACGGTGCGTAAGCGCACGCGGCACCGTGGAGGACACGAGACGATGGCGGACAGCGCCCACATCCAGGCACTCGTCGATGCGCAACTCGCGCTCATGACCGATGGTGCACGCCGGGATGCCCTCACACGGCTGCTGGTCCCTCCGCACGCGCAAGAACGAGCCTGGGACTACGGCGCGCCGGGCGAGCGCTATCCGTACTGGGTGGTTGCAGAGGCGCCCGAACGTGGCATGATCCTGGTGTACAGTGACCGAGGGTTCGGCCCGGAGATGCCGTGGGGATTTCTGTTCACGGACGCGCCAGACTTCGCGACGCTCGGAATGGATAGCCAGTGGGGCTGGTACCTGGAGGAGGCGTTCGTCAACTCGGGCCTGTGGGAAGGCGAAACAGGCGTCGACGAGGCGTACCACCTCTCACCACAAGACCGGTTCCCGCCACCACCGACACGGCGTGAGCTATTGGCACGTCATGCGTGGGCGATTGGCACGCCACGTCTCTGGCTTCTGGTGATCGTGTCGTGGACATTCGTCGCGTTGGGCATCTGGATGAGAATCACCGGATGGCGTAATGGGGACTGGGCGATCGGCTTCGTCATCCTGTGTGCGGTCATGCTCAGCGCCCAACTCGCGCTCGTGCGCCGACACTAGCTGCCGCCCGCGACCTGGGCGCGAACGTTGCTCAAGCATTGCAACAGCAATACTTTATGACTCGTTGGGAGGGTTGGCAGAATGGCTATTGCACCGGTCTTGAAAACCGGCGCGGCGAAAGCCGCTTGTAGGTTCGAATCCTACACCCTCCGTCACTTCGTCAACGCGGCGCCTCCCCGCCATCGAGCAGCGTCCGCACATCGCGCAGCAACTCCCTGAGCCCGGCGCGATTCTGGGGAAGGCTGAACCGAACGTGCGCGTCCGCGTTCTCAAAGTCGAACAGCTCGCCCGTGATCATCGCCCGCCCGCTCGACTCGATGACTACGGTCACGTACTCGGGCCGCCCGGCGTGGTTCAGCGTCGCGCTGCCGCCCACGGACTTGTCGAGCCACGCCAGATCGTGGGCAAATTCATCGAGGTCGCCCCGGTCAAACCAGAACGGCCGATGATATACCTCGCCGTCTACCTGCACCCGGAGCATGGCCCGGTACATGGACAGCTCATCCGCGGGCCGCGCGTCCCGGAGCTCCAACCAGTCCTGCGAGCCCACCGCGGGCACCCGAATGTCCACACTCCAACTTATTGTTGCTTGTGGACCACCAACAGGTGCTTGTCGTTGAACGGCGTGCGCGACAGGATCGTGGCGCCAGAACCAAATGCCGACGAGTACGCCTCGACGCCGCGCGGCTTCTCGATCCGGTTGAGCCGGAGCTTGGTCGACAGGAACTTGTTTGTCCCAGGGTCCCAGAACGTCACGAGGAACGCCCCGCCCGGCTTGATCGCCGCCCACACGTTCCGCATCGCCCGACCGAACGCCCGATCGTCCGTGATATGCTGCGTCACGTCGATCATGAACGCCACGTCAAAGCTGCCCGCCGGGAGCGTCACATCCCCGGCGTCGCCGTGCAGGAACGTGAACCCGGGGTAGCGCGCCCCAAGCCGCTCGACCGACACCTGCGCGATGTCGTTCCCCGTGTACCGCGTGACGCCTTTGGACCGCAGAAATTCCGTCCAGTACCCCACGCCGGCGCCGATCTCGAGGACGGCTGTCTCGGGCCCGATGGAAATGCGGTGCGTAGCCAGCTCGCGTTCTATACCCAAGCGCTTCTCGTCGTACATCGCCCGGTTCTCCGCTTCACTGAGTCGGTAGTGCCCGACCCCTCGCAGATCGAACGAGTCCGACAAGAGCTCGTTCCAGAACCGGCGCGGCTGGTAGTTGAACAGCATTTGCATGTAGATCCCGAGACGCTTCATAACCGATAAACTAGCTCGGCAGCAACTGCCCACCAAGGTAGACGCTCTCGACCTGAATGCCGGCGATCGTCGACGGATCGACACGCGTCGGATCGGCGGACAGGATCGCGAAATCGGCGACCAGCCCGCGACGCAACGTGCCCTTCACGTGCTCCTCGTGCGTCGCATAGGCCGGCCCGGCCGTGACCATGCGGAGCGCCTCATCCGGCGTGACCCGCTGCGTCGGCCCGCGCACGATACCGTCAGTTCCTTGACGCGTGACGAGATCCTGCATCCGGCGGAGCGGCTCGAAACTGCTCACGGGCCAGTCCGAATGACAGGCGCAATGGATCCCCAGATCGAGCGCCGTGCGGAAGGGATGGATGTGATCGAGACGCGCCGTGCCATACGACGCGAGCTCGCTCCCGTGCTCGTACATGTACGAGTGAAAGACCGGCACGACGCCGGCCCGCACGATCCGGTCGAGAATCGCCGGCGTCGTGACGCTGCAATGCTCGATCCGGTGACGCACGTCCGGACGTGGCACCGCGGCCTGGGCGCGCTCCATTGCGGTCAGCACCATGTCGATCTCGCGATCACCATTCGAGTGCACGGCGATCTGAAATCCGGCGCCGTGGATCGCCAGCACCGCCGCATCGAGCTCGGCCTGCGATCGCGCCGGTGGAATACCATAGTAATCGGCCCGATCGCTGTACGGCTGCGAGAGCCAGCACGTGCGGCCGGACAACGAATTCCCGTGGAACATCTTGATCGACACGACGCGGAGCCGCTCGTCCCCCAGTCCGAGCCGGACGCCGAGGTCGCGCACCGCGGGGAAGTGCGACTCCAGAAACATGAAGTTCACCCGCATCGGCGCGTCGGTGACGGTCTGGAAGAGCGCAAACTGCTCCGGACCCGACCCCGCGACACCAATGCTGGTGAGTCCGGTGCGCGCGAACGCGCGGAGGCACCGCGCCAGCCCGGCCCGTTGCTCGTCGACCGACGGCTGCTGAATCGGGGGATTCCCCTGCATGGCGAGCCGGCCGGCCGATTCCCGCACCACGCCGGTCGGCGCTCCGCTGCTGTCGCGGTCGAGGGCGCCACCGGCCGGGTCGGCGGTCGCCGCCGTGATCCCCGCGCCGGCCAGCACCCGGCTATTGACGACGCTGATGTGGCCCGAGGCGTGGGTGATCCGGATGGGATGATCCGCTGACGCCGAATCGAGATCGACGCGCGTCGGATGCCGGCCAAAGAGCGCATCGTTGTATCCGCGACCAATGACCCACATACCGGGCGGGGTCTTGTCCGCCTTTCGCCGGAGCGCGACGATGAGGGCGCTCAGCGTGGGCGCCGCCGCGGGGGACAGGTCCACCGGCTCGTACGGGGAATCGGCCGCGAACATCGGCCGAGGATGCATGTGCGGGTCGATGAACCCCGGCGTCACCGTCCGGCCGCGGGCATCGACGATCGTGGTCCCCTGCCCGGCCAGTCGCCGGACGGCGTCCGTGCGCCCAACCATGAGGATCCGCCCCGCCGCTACCGCGAACGCCTCGGCCCGCGGCGCCGCCGCGTCAGCCGTCAGCACGTTGCCATTGATGACGACGAGATCCGCGAGTCCCTGTTGAGGCTCCTCGCCCCGGCCCCGGTGCAACGCGCTCTCCAGGCCCACACCCCCGGTCGCCGTGACGACCGCGCCGACCGAGGCACGCACAAAATCCCGCCGGTCGATCCCGGTCATGGCCGTTCCCCCCGCGCAAGGCGCGCGTCGATGTCATCGAAACACGTATCTAGATCGGCCACCGCGTCAACCACGTAGTCCGCCCCGGCCTGCCGCAGCCGCTCGCGCGCAGCCGTCAGGGCGACGGTCTGCTCGCCCGCCGGCATGGCATCCCACGCCGCCCGGGAGAGACCGATCTCGTTCCCCGTCAGGGCCACGCCGACCGTCCAACTCCCGGCGTTCCGCCCCTCCTCGACGTCGCTCGCCGTATCGCCAACTTTGACGATCGCCCACATCGGGTAGACCCGGAGGCGCACCGCGGCGGTATACATCATCCACGGCATCGGCCGCCCGCCGCCCGCGTCGTCCGGACAGAGCGCAAGGTCGGGCGCATACCCCTGCGCGCGCGCCGCCGCGGCCACCACGTCGAGCATCGCTCGCGTGTACCCGGTCGTCGAGCCGATCGCCAACCCGCGCGCCCGCATCCGCGCCACCGCGGCCGGCACGCCCTCGATCACATCCGAGTGCGCGGCCAGACATTCCATCTGCAGGGGAATGAACCGCGCGTACAACGTGTCCACGTCCGCCCCCGGGGCGTGTCGCAACGCGTCAGCCACGCGGGGCATCCCGAGAATCGCGCCAACATGGTCCTTCTTTGGCAGTCCCATTGGCGCCCGCACTTCGTCAGGCGTCAACACGATCCCCACTTCGGCGAACACGCGCTCCATCGCCGCGACCGGCGCCAGACTGCCATAATCCACAGTCGTGCCGGCCCAATCGAGTACCACCGCCTGCAGCTTCATGTCAGTGTCCGTTCGGCGAGCCCGAACGACAGCGTCATCCCGGACCCGCCAACGCCCGTCACGATCTGCACCCCGGGGGCCGGTTGGCACCGCACAACCGAGAGCTCGGGATGCCACGCGTACACCCCATGCCACCGCTCGACAATGCGGTCGTCCGGCAGCGCGAGATACGTCTTGATGTTATCGAGGATGAGCTGGTCGATCTCCGTACGGTCGAAGATCTCCGGACTCTCCCCATACTCGTGCGAGTCACCCAACGTGATCGCGCCATCAGCAGTTTGCGAGACCAAGGTGTGAATCCCCCATCGATCGTATTCCGGCATCTCCCGGGCGATGCGCGCCCTCAGCGCGGGGAGTGTCGTGCAGTCGCGAAACGCCTTGTAGAACCGGAGTGTCAGGCCGGCCGCCAGCGCTGGCCCAAGATCCCAGCCGTTGGCCTGCGGGGCCGTGCGCATCATCTGGAGCTTGCACCGCGTCAGTCCACTCGCGGCAAACACGTCCGGGTAGAGTGTGGCGAACTCGTCGCCGCTGCAGACGATCGCCCGGTCGACCGTCCACTGGCCTTCCGGCGTCTCCACTGTGGGCAAGTCGATTCCGACCACCGGACACCCCGTGCGGACCTCCACGCCCATCGACCGGAGCACGCCCGGGAGCGCCGCCACGATCGCGCGCGGGTCGATCGTCAGCTCGGTCGCGCTCCAGAGCCCTGCGACGAGCCCCTCGGCGCGAACCGCGGCGCTCCGACGCGAGACCCCGGCCGGCGTGAGCAACTCACAGTCGTACCCCAACCCCGGCGCCAGCTCGGCGAACTCCGCCAAAACGTCCCGCTCGTCGTCGCGGTAGGCGACGTGCAACGACCCGGTCGGCCGGTACGGCAATCCCGTGCGCTTGAGCATCTCGAGCCACAGCGCCCGGCTCCGGAGCGCCACCTCGTGCATCTCGCCCGGCGGCTGCCCGATCGGCCAGATCATCCCGAAGTTCCGGATCGACGCGCCCGTCGCGCGTACACCGCGCTCAAACAGCACCACCGACTGTCCCCGCGCCGCGGCCAGATACGCGTGCGCCAGCCCGAGCATGCCGCCACCGACAACGGCCACATCCGCCCGCCGCGTCATACTGGTTTTTTCTCAGGCGGTGCGTCGCTGAGCGCCTGCACCAGCACCGCCCGATAGTGCTCGAGCGGCGGGACCGACCAGCCGACAATCTTGGCCTCGTCATCCCACCGCCGGAGCCGCACGGCGTCAGCCGCATACGGCGCCGCGTCGAACGCCTCGACCTCGGCGCGATCCATCGGGCCGCCCTGTAGCCCCAAGCTCTGGACCGACGCCGGCGACAGGCGCGAGAGATAGTGCGGATCGACCGCACAGAGATACCGCTTGGCCGCCACGTGCAGCGCGCCAGGCACCACAACCGCCGGCCCGAAATACCTGGCCAACCACCGCGACCCCAACGCCTCATGGCGGGCGTCCACTCCCCGCTCGGCGCTATCCTCGGCGTGATCGTCCACCAGATGCCCGATATCGTGCACGAGCGCCGCGGCGATCAACGTCGCCGGGCTCCCGGCCGCCTCCGCCAGATGGGCGGTCTGCAGCGCATGCTCCGTCTGCGACACCGCTTCGCCGATATACGCCGCATCGCCGCGCTCGGCAAACAACGTCAGAATCCGGTCGACAATCTCGTCACTCATGACGCACCTCCCGTTGATGCCACACGAAGATGAGGGCTGCGACCGCGGCCGCGGCAGCCACGGCCGCCAGCACGTCAAAGGCGTGCCGCCACCCAAGCGCCACGGAGACGCGCGCCATGCTGTCGCCAGCCAGCACACCGCCCAGATATCCCACCCCATCGATCAGACCGCAGACCGTGGCACTCGCGCGCTGTCCACCAAAGTCCAGCGAGATCGCCCCGGCCAGATACGAGTATGGGCCCAGCATGGCGAATCCAGTCGCGGCGACCACCACGACTGGCCACACCTGCGATCGACCAAACGACCCATGCGCCAGCACGAGCAGCAGCGACATCGTCGCTAGCAGCCCGACAAACATGATCCGGGCCCGACCGCCCCGCCCCAGCCTGTCGCTGGCCGCACCGGCGATCAGGACCGACGCGGCCCCGAGCACGGGAAACCACGCGCTCTCCCGCGCCGCCTCACCGGCGGGCAACGCGAGCGCCTCGGTGAAATACGTCGGCGTCCACGTATTGAACGTCTCACGCATGAGCGTGAATCCCAGCGAGAGCACGCACGCGATCCAGAACGCCGGGCTCCCGGCCAAGTCCCGCAGCACCGTCGTCGTCGCCAAGCGATCCGTGCCGACGCCGGCGCCGACCAGCACGGTCGGGCTGTCCGCGGGAGCAGGCAGTCCGACAGTCGACGGTGATTCCCGGAGCCAGAGGGCGTTGATGATCCCCAACACGCCAAGCACCGCAGCGGCCGTCAGAAAACACCCGCGCCATCCCATCCCGTGCGTGATCAACACACCCAGGAATGCCCGCGACGCGGCGTCACCAAGCAGATAGCTCAGACTGATGACGCCCATCACGGTCCCGTACTGCGAGTAGGGAAACCACTTGGAGACGAGAGCGATCATCCCCACCCACCCCGTCGACTGCACAAATCGGTTCGCCACCCAGGCGATCGTGAAGATCGGGATCGTCCCACCCAACGCGAACACGATCGTGAAAAGGATCGATCCGGCCATGCCACCGAGAAAGTTGGGCTTGCCGCCGATACGGTCGGAGAGCGCGCCGCTGGCGAACTTCCCAAGCGCGTACGCCAGAACGGCCACGGACGCAACCCCGCCAAGCGCGATCTTGGCCCCAGCCGGCGTCGTCGCGCCCCGGGCAGCCAGCTCGGCGATGATCAGGGGCAGCGCGACCGAGAAATCGGACCGGCAGATGTAGTAGCCCGCGTATCCCACCACCATCAGGGCGACCATGCCGAGCTGGTAGCGCTGCATCCGACGGGCCTCAACGAGCATCACCGCAGTGTGGCCGCGCTCTCCGGCCACCGCCATGCGCGATGTGCGGCGTTACGCCGGGGTTACGTTCCAATACCGCGCGTCAAATCGATACATTACCGCATGCCTCTCGTTCGCATCGACCTCCGACGCGGTCACCCCGCGACCTACGCGCGCGCCATCGGCGACGCCGTGCACCAAGCCCTCGGCGAGATCTTCAGCGTCGCCGCCCGCGATCACTTTCAGGTCATCACCGAGCACGCGCCCGACCGATTCGTCGCCGACGAGCGGTACCTGGACATCGACCGCACCGATGACGTGGTGTTCATCCAGGTCTTGCTGAGCGCCGGCCGGAGCATCGAGCTCAAACAGGCGTTCTATGCGCGCGTCGCCACGCTCGCCCAAGCGCATCCCGGCGTCCGCCCCGAGGACCTGCTCATCGTGCTGGTCGAGAACCACCGGGAAGACTGGTCCTTCGGTAACGGCGAAGCCCAGTATGTCGTGCGTCCGCGCGAAGAGTGGAAGTAACGCCGCGAGTCACACCGGGTAACAACGACCACGAAATTAGACGAAATCAGCGCGAGACCGGTTACAGCACGTTTAGACGCCGAGTCGCTCCGGCTGCAGCCCACCTTCGCGGCTGCCCATTCTACCAAGACCCGGAGCCTCGAACATGTGGAAGTCTCGCGGATACACCCATCTCGTCCCGTGCATCACCGCGGTGATCATCGCCGCAGCTACGGCCTGCAGCTCGTCGACCTCACCCAACTCGGGCAAGACGGTCCCCCCCGGTAGCGCGGCCAAAGGGGACAAGATCGACCTGACCGGCACGTACAACCTCGCCAGCTTCACCAGGGACTCGAGCGGCAACACGTCGAGCACACCGGTGGATGCCAACGACGGCGGCACGTTGGTTCTGACGTCGAGCGCCTTCACGCTGACCTGGACTGGCACGTTCGCCGCCAACAATGGCGGGAACGGGAACAGCGGCACGTACGTCGCCACGGACACCTCCTCGTCTGCCGACCAGGGAACGCTGGCCCTGACGAGCACGAAGAGTCAAAACGGGACGTATAACTACTCCGCCGGCACACTCACGATCACCCTTCCCAATGGCAGCGGCACCGTCACCAACGTGACCGTGTGGATCAAGCAGTAGACGGTTCGACACCCCCGGGGGCGAGCGCCACGCGCCGCCCCTAGGGGATGCCGATCCGCCGGATGAGATCCTGAAATCGCGGATTGGTGCGCATGCGGGCGAAATACGGGTCGACCTTGAGCGTGACCAGCATCCACTCGTGCTGTTGGTAGGATCGTTCCAACGCAGCCATGGCCGACTCCTGATCGCCGAGCCGGGAGTACAGATGGGCGAGACTGATGTAGTTGAATCGCCCCGCGCCCGCCTGGCGCGCCAGGGCATCGGTTCGCGTGCGCACTTCGTCCGTCCTGCCGGCCGCCCACGCGTCTTCGATCGCGAGCCCCTCGTCGTTCGCCTGCGCCGCCCGTCCCTCCTCGACGCGGGCCTCATCCAGCCGGCCGGTCTCGACATACACACCGGCGAGATAGCTGTGCGCCAGCGCGAAATCCGGGTAGAGCGCGATGACTCGATTCAGCTCGGCCGTCGCGTCGGCGTAGCGGCCGACGTGCAGATACACCAGCCCCAGATCGCTCCGCGCGATGGCCGACAGCGGGTCGAGCTCGACCGCCCGCCGCGACTCGGCGATCGCCTCGTCGGCGCGATGCAAGTCACCGAGGTACTCGCCGTACCACTGATGGGCGGTGGCATAGCTCGGGTTGAGTTGGATGGCGTACTGGAAGGTCTTTGTGGCGCCGGCAAAATCCCAGTCGTAGCGATACCGCTCGAACGCCAACGAATTGTAGGCCTCCGCCGAGCGGGGATCGAATCGGATGGCCTGGAGCGCGGCGGCCCGCGCCGCCAGGAATGCCTGCTTCTCCGGGAGATAACCGAACGTCCCTAACAGATTGTAGCAGTCGGCCAGGCCGGCGTATGCCGGGCCGTACGTCGAGTCACCCTGAAGCGCTTGGCGAAAGTACACGACGGCTCGCGTCAGTCCAGGCTCGTCGCGCTTACTCATGAACAGCCGGCCGGTCAGGTAGGCCAGGCGCACGTCCGGATCCACCAGTCGCACGGCGCGCTCGGCGGCCATCCCGTGGCCCGTGAGGCGCTCAAGGACGGCCGTCGACACGGCGCCAGTCACTTCATCCTGGAGCGACAGCACGTTGACGGAGTCACGCTCGTAGCTCTGGGCCCACAGGCAGTGGTCGGTGGCGGCGTTGACCAACTGGGCCGTAATGCGCACCGTCTTGCCCGCGTGGGCGATCGTGCCCTCCAGGACCAGATTGGCGTTGAGCTTCCCCGCCACCTGCCGTAACGGCACGTGCGTGCCCTTGAACTGCGCGACCGACCGGCGTGAGATCACGGCGATCTGGTTGGACCGCCCAAGTTCCGTGATCAGGTCGTCCGTCAGACCGTCCGCCACCAGCGCGTCGCTCGAGTCGGCCGACAGGCTCTCGAATGGGAGCACGGCCAGTGTGAATGGCGGCCGTGGCCCCGTCGCCTGGCGCCACGCGCCGAACGCGACGAGCACCAACCCGCCAGCAACGACAGCGCCCGCGAGCAGATACGGCGGCCGTCTGCGCCGTACGGCAGGCTCGGGTGCGTCCGGGACGACCGGCTTGGCGGGCGGATCCGTCGTGACCCGCCGGTCTTTCAGCCACGCATCCAGCTCGGCGGCGTACGCGTAGACACTGGCTCTCGCCGAGTGCGCGTGACGGTGGACGGGGAGCCCTTCCTTCTTCTCCCAGGCCTGAACGGTCCGCACGTCACGCCGGAGATACCCCGCGATCTCCTTCCAGGAGTCGAGGCGCTGATGGACAGTCTGTGGAGGTGCCACGGAACTCTCCGCGTTGGACCGCTATTCGTGCATCGCCGCCCGCAACGCCGCAAACCTACGGTCTTCCGTCAACCCCGCCACCGTCGGCGACTGGATGAATGCCTCGAGGTCACTGTCGTGCGTCTCCACAGCCCGGCTGAACCACATGAACGCGGTGTCCGTCTGCCCCAACGCCATGTACGCGATCGCGGCGTCGGCCGCGCTCACGGCGGCGTGCGCCGTGTCGGACACCACACCGTGGAGCAGCGTCGCGGCCGTGTCCCGCACGCCGGCGACCGCATAGCCGTACGCTAGGAGCGCAACATCGTCCGACACCCGTTGCCGCTCTGACTCCACAACCCGACGGAGCTCCGCGATGGCATCCCGCGGCCGATTGTCGGCAGCGGCGATCAGTCCCAGAATCGTATGTGCCTGGTAGAACGTCGGCCGCACGGCCAGCGTCGCGTGCAGCGCACGCTCGGCATCGGCGTAGCGATGCTCCCAGAACAGGATCTGCCCCAGGTTGTAGCCCGTCACCGCCGACAACGGATCGAGTGCCAAGGCCTGCCGCACCTCGGCTTCCCCGTCGACCAGCGCGCCATGCTCGGCCAGACACTTGCCGTACCACTGGTGGACGGTAGCGTCGCTAGGGTTGAGCGCCAACGCACGCCGGAACTCCACGAGCGCCGCGTCCCAATCGTACAGGCGCTGATACACCTCGCCCAGCGCGGCGTGCGGCCCGGCGAGGGTGCTGTCGAGCGCCAGCGCATGCCGGGCGGCGCCGATTGCCCGCGTGTAGGCCGTTGCCTCCGGCACGGCCTCGTAGATCGGCAACACGACGTACACGTCAGCCAGCCCCGCATAGGCCGCGGCATACGTCGAGTCGATGGCCAACGCCTGCTCGAATGCGCGCACGGCGCGATGCAGTGACTCGGCGGTCCGCTCGTGCCACGCGTACCGCCCCTGCAGGTACAACAGATACGCGTCCGGCTTCACCGCCGGCCGCGCTGGTGGGGCCACCAGATTGTGGCCGGCGAACTGCGTGGTGAGCGCGGCGACGATCGCGCGCGTGATGTCATCTTGCAACGCGAAGGAATCGTCGAGCGTGCGATCGTACTGCTCCGACCACAGGTGATAGCCGTTGCGCGCGTCGATCAGCTGCACCGTGACCCGCAGCCGCCGTCCCGTCTGCTGCACGCTGCCCTCGAGCACCGATGACACCCCGAGCGCCCGACCGATGTCGCGCACGTCGGCGGCCTTCCCCTTGTACACCCAGGCCGATGTGCGCGCGCATACGTGGAGGAACGGCACTTTGGCCAATGCGGTGATCAGCTCCTCCGTCAGTCCGTCGGACAGATAATCGCCCCCGGCGGCCGGCGTCATATTGACCAGCGGCAACACCGCGATCGACGGCGCCACCGTCAGCGCCATAGGCACCGCATTGCGGGCGCGGCCAATCCACACGAGCGCGGCGATCGCCAACACTCCAACGACCGCCACGCCCCATCTCCAACGCCTGCCACGATTGTCCCGCGGCGCCAGAGCAGGTTCCGGATTGGAAGCTGGCGCCCGTTCTGGTGACGGCGCCGGTGATGGCGCCGGTGATGCCGCTGGTGATGGCGCCGCGCTGCGCAGTTGCTCGACCAGCGCCGTCACCGACGGATCGGGCGCAACATCAAGCTCCTGCCGCACCATCATCTCATACACACGAGCAACCTCGAGCGCCCGAGCCCGATCGCCTGCTGCCGCCAGCGCGCGCATGAACCCGACCGTCCCCTGTGCGCTGATCGGATCCAGCACCAACCGCCGCTCCCAATATCCGATCGCCCCCGCCCAATCCCCCCGGGCCGCTGCCGCCCGCGCCACCTTCTCCAGCGCCCCCACCGCCTGCCGCTGCCGTATCGCACGCTGCCCGTCGACCCACCGATCGAACTCCGCCGCCCCACTCACGGCCACGCCGTCGAGAAACGCCCCCGCGTAGCACGCCACGACCCGCTCAACGTCGCCGGCCGCGACGGCGTCATCGAAATCGACGACATCATACGAGACGACGGACGCATCGTACGCGAGCCCGGTCGCCGTCCCGCGCACCACATCTGGTCCCAGCGCCCGCCTCACCGACGTGAGTGCCTGATCCAGCGCGTGCCGCGCTTGCTCGGCGTCCGGCCAGAGGAGCGAGACGATTTTGTCCCGCGTCAGGCCCGTCGGCCCCGACGCGGCGATGATCGCCAGCACGATGAGCGGCCGGCGCTGTAAAGCAACCTCGGTCGCCGGCTCGTCTACGTTCCGGATGGACAGACCGCCGAACGTGATGAGGCGCATGAGAGGGGGCACGGACACAATTTGGTCGATCCGCCGTATCCCTACCAGAAGCGCATCGAGAACGCTACGTTGCTCTGCAGCACGTGGAGTGGTGGCCGAGAGGCTGAAGGCACCGGTTTGCTAAACCGGCATAGGGTTGAAAAGCCCTATCGAGGGTTCGAATCCCTCCCACTCCGTCGCCGCGCGCCTGACGGCGCGTGGCGCCGAAGTGGGAGGGCATTTATTTGGGCGCCCGCGTGCTTCGCGCGCGGTCGTTTAATAGACTAACAACACAGCATGGGCATATCTGGCACCGGTGGTGAGGCGCGGCTGCGGTTTGCGCCTTCGCCTACGGGGTACCTGCACGTGGGCGGCGCACGCACCGCCCTCTTCAACTGGCTCTACGTCCGCCACTTCGGTGGCAAGATGCTGCTGCGCATCGAGGACACCGACAAAGCGCGCAGCACCGACGAGAGCACGCGGGCCATCTTCGAGGGACTCGAGTGGCTCGGCCTCTCCTGGGATGAGGAGCCAGTCTACCAGGCCGCCAACCTCGCGCGCCACCAGGCCGACGCCGAGCGGCTCCTGGCCACCGGCGCGGCCTACCGCTGCTTCTGTACGCCGGAAGAGCTGGACCAGCGCCGCCGCGATGCCGAGGGGCGAAAAGAAGCGTTCAAGTACGACCGCCGCTGCGATCGGTTGACCCCCGACGAGATCGCGCGCCGCGTGGCCGACGGCATCCCCAGCGTCGTGCGCTTCCGCGTCCCCGACGGCACGACCGAGTGGATCGATCTGGTCCACGACCGCATTGCCTTCCCCAACAAGGACATTGACGATTTCGTCGTCCTACGCTCGGACGGCACCCCGGTGTACAACATGGCAGTCGTCTCCGACGACATTGCCATGCGCATCACCCTGGTCATGCGCGGCGACGATCACATCTCCAACACGCCAAAGCAGATCATGCTCTACGCCGCGCTCGGCGCCCAGCTGCCGCAGTTCGCCCATCTGCCGATGATCCACGGCACGGACGGCAAAAAGCTGAGCAAGCGCCATGGTGCGACAGCCGTTGGCGACTATCAGCATCAGGGCATCGTGCCAAGCGCCATGTGCAATTTCCTGGCGCTCCTCGGATGGTCGCCCGGCGGGGACCGGGAGATCATGACCCGCGACGAGATGGTCGAGCTGTTCTCGCCCGACGGACTGCAGAAGAAGGCCGCCGTATTCGATCCGGCAAAGCTGGAGTGGATGAACGGCCAGCACTTGTCGATGCTGCCGCTGGCCGAGGTCGAGCGCTACGTCACGCCCGCCATCGTGGCCGCCGGACTCGCGACCTCCGCGGAGCTCGCGGCACGCCACGAGTGGTATCTGCAGATGCTGGATCTGCTCCGCGTGCGCGCTCGCACGATCGGCGACATCGTCCGGCAGGCCGCGCCGTACCTCTTGCCGACAGTCACGTATGATCCCGATGCCGTCGCAAAACAATGGAAGGATCGCAGCGCGACGCTTACAATCTTGACAGCTACCGCCGAGTCGCTCCAATTGGTGGAGTCATGGAGTGCAGATCGACTGGAATCCGCCCTTCGGCAGGTCGCCGAATCACGGGGGCTGGCGGCAGGTAAGCTCTTTCAGCCGCTTCGAGTTGCGCTGACGGGTCTATCGGTGAGTCCCGGTATTTTCGATGTCTTGTTACTGCTTGGTCGTGAAACAGCCCTGTCACGGATCGAAACAGCGATGAAAATGATCCAATAGTCAGAGACATTATTGACCGCCCACCGAACCCTGCTATACATTGGCGCGATGGGCGTGCTTGGAAACCTATGTTCCGATGGGCGTCCGACCTTACTCGAGGCAAGCAAGATGGCCGAAGCCCTGACTCCGATCGAGCGGCGTGTGTACCACTTCCTGCTCGACTTCCTGGCGGAGAATACGTACCAGCCTAGCATCCGCGAGATCGGGAAGCGGTTTCGGATCAAGTCGACGAAAACGGTCTCGGACCTTTTACAGTCGCTTGCAGAAAAGGGTTACATCGAACGCGACCCATCGCGCTCCCGCGGCGTGCGCCTGATCGGGTACGCGGTCGCCGGCCGCGCACGGCCCGTAGCCGTCTATGGGAAGATCCACGCGGGCGACCCGGCGCTCCTCGCCGAGCATCGCGAGGGATATCTCACCGTGAACCGGCGGTTCCTGCCCAGCGATGATGCGTACTTCCTCCGCATCAAGGGCGACAGCATGTCGGGCCGCGGCATTCTCGACGGGGACTACGTCCTCGTCAACCCGGCCGCGCGCGCCAACGACGGCCAGATCGTCGCGGCCCGACTCGGCGCTGAGACTACCGTCAAGACCCTCACGCACCGCGGAGCCAGTGTCGTGCTCGAGCCGGCGAACCCCGCGGACCGCGAGATCGTCGTCGGACCGCAGGACGATTTTCAGGTCCTGGGTGTGGTCAGTGGCGTGTTCCGCTCGATGTTCGGCGCCGTGCCCAACAGTGACGATGGCGACGGACCGGGTGTCGCCGATGACGACGGGCTAGCGGTCTAGCCGCTTTACCCCGGTTCGCTACTGCACGTCGGGCGAGGGCGGCGGCGAGTACGTGCCGCCGTCGTTGGCGATCGTGGGCGAGGTCGGCTGCGGGGGCTTGGGCTTGGCCTGCTGCTGGAGCTTGAGCAGCTCGTCGTGCTCCTTCTCCTTCCGCTCGCGCACTTCCTTGACGGCCTTGTGGAAGTCGTCCTCGTTCATCTGCCGATGCGCGCCTTCCATGATGTCGTTGTGCATGGCGTTGAGCTGACGCTCGCGCTGCCCTAAAGTCGGATTCTCGCCGACGTGGTTGATCGGCAGCATCGCCAGCACCGCGTCCGGAATCGACACGGGCCCCAGGCGGATGAACTGCTTGTCGACCCCCCACTTCTCGCCATTCCGGCCGTGGAACGTCCAGTCCCCGGGCTGACGACCACCGTCGACCACCGCCAAGCTGTCGTTGTTCGCCTTCATGGTGGCGGCCAACGCGCTGTCGAGTTGCTGCGACGTCGTCTTGGGCGCGGTGACCACCGGCGCCGATCCCACCCACACGCGCGGATCGTTGAACTGCGGGCGAATCCCCTCGGTCGGCCCACCCGTCCCGACGACGGGCCCGGTGCCACCGCCATCGGTCGGCGCCTGGGGTTTCACCGGCGCGGCCGGCAATCCCGTCGGCACCGACGACGGAGCGACGAGCGGCGCGGGACGCTTGGTCTTGGGCGTGACGGGTCGGTCGTTCCCGCCATTCTTGCCTGCGTTCTCCTCAGTCGAGGGCTTGGGGAGCGCCAGGAACCCGATCCGCTCGACCGGTGGGGCGGGCCGGTGCGTCTGCGTCAGCCAATTGGAATGCGGGTGCGGCGCCAGGAGCAGCTCGAGAATCCCCGCCCCGATGAGGACGTGGAGGACGACCGAAAAGACGAGCGCCCCGCTCGCCCGCCGCGGGGTCCGCGGCGGCACTGGCGGCAACAGCTCCGGCTTCTTCGGCCGCTCAGCCAACCCGCGCCTCCAACGACGCAAGGACGCGCCCAGCCCGCGTCGCGGCTTCAGCGATGCGCGCCGACGACGTGATAAACGACACGCGGAAGAACCCTTCCCCTCCCGCCCCAAAGGCGGAGCCTGGCATCACAACCACCCCTTCGTCCTCCATCAACCGTTCACTGAACGTGGCACTCGGCAACCCCTCTGGCAACGCGATCCAGAGATACATCGCCGCCAACGGCGTCTCACACCGAAAGCCAGCCTCGCGAAACGCCGTCACAGCCGCGTCCCGCCGTTCGCGAAACGCCGCCACGTTCCCTGGTACAAAATCCGCCCAACTTTCGATTGCTGCCACACCGGCTGCCTGGACCGCCATGAACTGGCCCGTATCGGTGAATGATTTGACCTTGGCCAGCGCGCCAGCGACCTCCGGCCGCCCCACCGCCCACCCGCACCGCCACCCCGTCATGTTGTACGTCTTCGACAACGAGTGGAACTCGATTGCCACCTCGCGCGCCCCGTCAATCTCGAAAATGCTGGGCGGCGTGTACCCATCATACGCCAGTTCGCTGTAAGCGTTGTCGTACACCAGCAGGATGTCGAGTTCCCGACACCGGCGCACGACTGCCTCCAAGTATGACACTGGAGCGATCGCGGCCGTGGGGTTATTGGGGTAGTTGAGATACAACAGTTTCGTCCGCCGAAGCAGGTCCGACGGGATCTCATCGAGGTCGACCAGGAAGTTCGTTCGCGGCCGGAGGGCGTAGGCATAGCCCGTCCCGTCAGCGAGCAGTGTGCCACCCATGTAGGCGTTGTAGCCGGGCTCGGGCACGATCGCCACATCCCCCGGCGACAGGTACGCTAAGGCGAGGTGCGACAGGCCTTCTTTGGACCCGATGAGCGGCACCAACTCACGATACGGATCGAAGACCACACCAAAACGCCGCTGCATCCAGGCGGCAGCCGCCTCCCGAAACGCCGGCAGACCAAGCCCAAAGCCATACCGGTGATAGGCAGGATTGCCGACCGCTTCGCGAATCGCGGCGATGGCCTGCGGGGGCGGCGCGAGGTCGGCATCGCCGGCCCCCAGGTCGATCACATCCATGCCGCGCGCGATGAGGTCGCGCTTCTTCTGCGGGATCGCCGCCAAGACGTAGGGCGGCAGCCTGTCCAGACGTGGGCTTGTATCGGGCACGAGGTGCTAGACCTCCGCGGTTACGGGATTCCGAACCTGACTCACGCCGAGGATGTCGACCTCCACCAGATCGCCAGACGTCAACGGCGCCACGCCCTCAGGGGTGCCGGTCGCAATAATATCCCCGGGCTCTAACGTCATCACACTCGAAATGAACGCGATGAGCGTCGGAATCGCAAATACCATGAGCGCCGCCTGCGCCCGCTGGCGCTCGACGCCGTTGACCCGCGTCACGACGGTCAACGCGGCCAGATCGCCATCGTACGGCGCTTCCCTGCCGATCGGGCAGAACGTGTCGAACCCTTTGGCTCGCGTCCACTGGCCATCGCTCTTCTGCAGGTCGCGCGCGGTCACATCGTTTAAGGCGACGATGCCGCGAATCACGCCCGCGGCATCACCCTCGCGCACGCGCCTCGCACGCGCCCCGATGACGACGCCGATCTCGCCCTCGAACTCGACGCGGGCCGACCGGCGCGGCAACACGATCGGCTGGCCATCGGCGATCACCGATGACTGCGGCTTGAGAAAGATGAGTGGCTCCGCCGGCACCTCATTCCCCAGTTCCGCGGCGTGCGCCCGATAGTTCCGTCCGATCCCGATGATCTTCCCAGTGGTAGTGCCTGTCATGTTTGCTCGACGTTGCTGTCGTTGTTGCGATAGAAGTCAGTCACGGCTCTCCGGACGGCGGCCCACGGCGCGATGACGCGACGCGCTGGCGGCAGGCCGTTCAGGAGCGCCCGCCCGTAAGCTTTCGTGGCAATACGGGGGTCCGCAATGACCACCACGCCGCGATCCGTCGCCGACCGAATCAGCCGGCCAAACCCTTGCTTGAGCCGCAACGACGCGTGGGGGAGCATGTATTCGGTGAATGCGTCACCGCCCCGCGCCGTGATAGCCTCGCAGTGGGCGGCGGTGACCGGTTCCGCGGGCACGCGAAACGGAATCTTGGCGATCACCAACGCGCGCAACGCGTCGCCGGGCACGTCCACCCCTTCCCAGAACGACGCGGTACCCAGCAACAACCCACACCCCGATTCGCGAAAACGCCGGAGCAGTGCATCGCGCGAGTCCTCGCCGTGGACGAGCAACGGCCACCGGCACCCGCCGTCAGCGCGCAGCACCCGCGCCGCGTCGCGTACGTCGCGATGGCTCGTGCACAGCACGAACATCCCACCGTCCGACGCGGCGGCGACCGTCCGTACGATCTCGACCAGGGCATTGAAATGGCCGGCCCCGTCCACGTTCGGCGCGGGCACGTCGGTCGGCACGGCCAGCACCGACTGATGGGCATAGTCGAATGGCGACGGAAACACCGCCGTCGTCGGCGTGCGCTCCATTTCCTCCACCCCCAACCGGTGCGACAGGAACGCGAACCCCTGACCCGTCGCATCCGTCAGCGTTGCGCTCGTGATGACCGCGGTCGTCACCCGCTCGAACAGATCCTCGCGCAACACGGGCGCCAGATCGAGTGGCACGGCCGACACCGCGACGTTGCGATCGGCGGCCTGCGCCCGCGCTCCCGGTGAGGCCCGGATCTCCACCCACCGCACACTGGGTGTCGCATCCGGACCTGGCACGAGCGCGGCACGTAGCCCGTCGGCGGCCGTCTGCAACCGCCGCCCCACCCCTCGCAGCTCGTTGAATAGCGGTGGCACCATTGGATCGCGCGCCCCCTCCCCTTCGTGCCGCTCACGAATGATGCGCAGCGAGTCGTTGAGCACCTCGATCTCCCGCAACAGATCGTCGAGTGCCGCCGTCAACCCCGCAGCCCAGACGCGATGGGACTCGAACGCCGCCGTCAGTCGCACCTGCCCACCCCCGGCCTCGGCCACCACCCGCTCGAGGAGATCGAATACCAGCTGGCCGTTCCGCAGTGCGGCCGCGGCCGACGGCACGACACGCTCCTGTACCAGCTCCAGGCTGGCGGCCGTCAACAGGTTCCGCGACTCGGCCAACCGCGCCACCATCGCGGCGAGCAACCCCTTCCCCCGCCGGTCGAGCCGCCCAAACAGCCGCTGCAGCCCGCGCCGCGTCACAGTCACCCCAAGGTGCGCGGCCGCGGCGTCCTCCAGGTGATGCCCTTCGTCGATGACCAGACGCGTGTACGCGGGCAGCACTGCCGCCTCAGCCCAGTTCTGCTGCGCCCGACGCACCGCGACATCGGACATGAGCAAGTGATGGTTCACCACGACGACATCGGCCTGCGCCGCCTCCCGCCGGGCGCGGAACAGGAAGCAGTCGGCGAAATGCGGACACTGCATCCGGTGACAGAGGTCGGGCTCGGCGGCCACCTCGTCCCACACCTCCGGCCGCGGCGGCATCGGCAGATCGGCAAGCGAGCCATCGGTCGTCCGATCCGCCCACGCGGCAATCGACTCCAATTCGGCCGTCGTGCCGGTATCGAACAGCGGGCCCGCCGCACCGCGCGCCGTGTCCAGCCGGTAGAGACAGAGGTAGTTCCGCCACCCTTTGAGCAGCGCGAACCGCACCGGCTGATCCGTCAACGCAGCCGCAAGAAACGGCAGATCTTTGCCGACCAGCTGTTCCTGGAGATTGATGGTGTTCGTGGAGACGACCGTCCGATCGCCGTTCGCCGCGGCCCAGCGCAGCGCGGGTACAAGATAGGCGAGCGACTTGCCGACGCCCGTTCCGGCTTCCAGCAGTCCCACCCCGCCATCGTTGTACAGTGTGGTGATCGCCTCGGCCATCGCGCGTTGGCTCGACCGGTCCTCATAACGCTGCAACCGATGCGCGACGGGACCGTCAGGTCCGAGCGCATCGCCGACCACCGCCGGATCGAGGCGCGTGGCGGCGACAGCCTTTGGCACCTCGACAACCACATACAGATCAGTCGCCTTGCTGTTGACGATGCCAAACCCGATGCCATTCTCGAACACCCGCGCCGCCACGGCCAGATCAGCGTCCGAGGGCTCGAGCACACCGGAGGGGTGGTTGTGCACGAGCATCTCGCCCTTGGCGGCGAATCCGGGGAGTGCCAGCACCGACGCCACGTCGCCGCGGGCCACCACGCGCGCGGCGCGCACCGTGCCATCCTCGTCGACGGCGCAGGCGAAACACACTTCCCGGCCTCCAGCAAGCGCCACGGCCGCGCGGATCGCGGCGGCCGCCGGCGGGGCGAGACGGGAGCGTGTCACGTCTTGAGCGGCTTCTTCTTCGCGGCGGGAAACAGGACGTTGTTGAGGATCAACCGGTACCCGGGCGAGTTCGGGTGCAGCGCCAGGTCGGTGGCGGGGTTACCGATCGAGTGCTGGGGGTCCTCAGGGTCATGCCCGCCAAGAAAGGTCCACGACCCCTTGCCGGCATCGCCATGGACGTACTTCACCCAGGGCGCCCCTTCCTCGAACGCCAATACGATGTCCGATGCCTTGAGCGTCGACTTCATGAAGCTGGTCGTCACCCCGTAGAAGTCGGGGATCACCGAGCGGTGATTCTGGATCAGCATCGAGGCGACCGGGTCGAACTTGGCCGAAAAGGCGAACAACGTGAACGCGCCCAATGGCTGCTTGCGCGACGGCACGTTAGCCTGATGGCCGTCGATGTCGCTCATCGCGTTGACCGACGGCGACATCTCGATGTGGGCGTTCTGGAACGCCAGCGCCCGGCTCCAATCCAGCTTGGCGTCCGCGTCGGGATCCACGGGCGTGCCGTCGGAGAACGGGCCGTCGATGTCCACCTCGTGCGCCGCCAGCGCCAGATCGAGCGTCTCCGTCGCCCCACACATGGCGAACAGGAACCCGCCGCGATCAACGAACTGCCGAATGTGCGCCGCCACGTCCTTTTTGAGGCCCGGAACGGTCGGATAGCCGAGGCGCTTGGCCATGTCCTGATCGCGCTCGACCTGCTCGATGAACCAGGGCGCGCCGCGGGAGTTGATATAGAGCTTGTTGAACTGCCCGGTGAAGTCCTCGTGAAACAGGTGCACCCAATCGTACTTGGACAGGTCGCCCTGAATCACGTTGTCATCCCAGACGTTCGTGAACGGAATGCCGGCGTAGTTGAGCGCCAACGTCACCGCGTCATCCCACGGTGGCGACTTGGGCGGACTGTACACCGCGACAGTCGGCGCCTTCTCGAGCACGACGGAATCCATGTTGCCGCCCGCGAGCTCGGATCGGATCGATCCGATCGCCGAGTCGTCGACGCCCTCGACGGTCACGCCATCGAGCGCGGCACGCTTGCGGACCTCGGGGAGATCGGGGATGAGAAACGAGCCACCCCGATAGTTGAGCAGCCACTCGCCTTTGCCGCCCGCCTTCAGCGCGGCGTACGCCAGACCATAAGCCTTGAGGTGATTCTGCTGGTCGTCGTCCATCGGCACCAGCAGCATCGCTGGCTCGGCGGCCCCCAATCTGGCGACCCATCCCAACTGGCTGACCAGCGCGGCACCAGCCGTGCCCACGAGCAGATCCCGTCTCGACACCATTGCTACAATCTACCCGACGGTCGCGTGCTACGAAGTCGTAGGGGTGGACTGCCGTGCCGACTCCAACTCACGCCGCGCCTGCGGCACGAGCGCGCTCTCCGGATACGTCAGAATGAGGTGCTCCCACCGCGCCGTGGCGCCGGACACGTCACGCCCGCGCTTGAGCGCGCGGCCCCATTCGAGGTCTGCTTCGGCGGCCTCCGGCGCGTCGGCGTAGCGCTCGACCACCGTGCGCCAGAGTGGTACCGCGGCTGCGTCCTCGTGTCGTGCCTCGTGCAGGCGCGCAGCCGTGGCCAACAGCAGTGGCGCGGCATCGCGGACGACATCGCTGGCTTCCACGAACGTCCTCGCCGCGGCAACCGTGTCACCGCGCGCCAACTGCACAAACGCACGCCCGGCGACGGGAGCGCTATCGGCCCGCGTCCGCGCCAGGAAAGCGAGCGCGGTCACCAGGTCCGCGCTCGGCGCGGCGGCCCGCCGGAGCGCCACCCGCGCGGCCTTCAAATCGCCAGCGTACAGCGCGAGCCACCCGCCGAGCTCCTCATCGTCAGCCAAGGCCGAGGCACTGACAGCGGCACGTGCACGGGCGATGTCGCCAGCACGGACGTACCCCCAAGCGATTTCGCGGGTCAGCGTCGCCCGCCCACTCTCATCCAGCCAGTGCCCATACGCCCGCGCCGCGTGCTCGGCGTCGGCCGACCGGCCGAGCGCGGCCAGCGCCTGCACGCGGACCGGCAGTATCGTCCGGGCCACAAGCGCCGAATCCATCCCTGTTCCGGCGCGATCGGCCAGCGCCAACGCCGAGACCGCGTCGCCGCCGTGCATGGCGGCCGACGCCGCGCGCGCGGCAAGGTCGGCGGCGTGGGCGGGCGACCCAGGACGCGCCGTGAGCACCGACCTGAACGCATCGCGGGCGACGAGCCATTCACCGGCCCCGACCGCGGCTTCACCGTACTGCTCCCACTCCATCACGGCGCCGGAGTCTGGCCGTAGGTCGGCCAGCGCCGCCCATCCCGCACGCGCCGAGCCCCAACTCAGCTCCAGGTCAGCCATGGCTCGGCGACTGCCCAACGATACGGGCGGGGCCAGCAGCACGGCGCGCACCGTGGGGCGCAGCGAGTCCGGCGTCGGACGCAGCGAATACGCGGCGGCCGCGGCAATGTCGCCCGCCGTGTCGAGCGCCGCCCGCCAGGCACGCGCCGCCGGCTCCCACAACCCGAGCGTGGCGCGCAGCTGCGCGGTTTCCAGGATGAGCTCGCGCCCACTCCCCAGCGCACGCTCCGCCCGATCGAGTACCGAGTCGGCGGCGGACGCTCGCCCCTCCTCGAGCAGGAGCTGGGCATACTCCCGGTACGGCGTCGCGTCGCGCGGCGCATCCCGCACCCAGCGCTCGAACGCCAACCGTTCGTCGCCGGGACGGAGCAGCGCGCGATAGACGCGGAGCTGCGCGCTCCTTAGAATCGGATCACGTGGCCACGCGACAATCGCCGAGTCCAGGATCGGCACCATCGCGTCCGAATGGCCCATCTCGGCATACACTCGCTCGAGCCCCAGCACCGCGGCCTCGGGCCGTCCGCTGTGCAGGGCCCGCTGATACGACTCCACCGCGGCCGCCCACTGCCCTTTTTGCTCGAGATCGTAGGCGCGACCGAGCACCGCGTTCGCCGTGTCCTGCGCAGACGCGCGGGCCCCGGGCACGAGTACGGCAAACACGGCGAGCGCAGTTTTCAGGCTATGGCGTCGCAGCATTGATCCGCCTGAAGTAGTCGAGCACAAGTTGCCGCTCGTCAGCGCTCAGGCCGCGGAGCTCATTCCAGGTCGGCTCGTGAAACCGCGTGGCGCTACGCCCGTTGACCGGCGACGACCCGGGCACGAATCCCGGACGGTCGACCGCCGACTGCGCTTCCCGCTTGCCCGAGCTGTCGCGCTCATCCTGCTCCAGCGTGTGGCCGGCATCGAGCAGCCGATGGTAGAGGCGCTGCTGGCGCGCGAGCGTCGCCGGATCCGGGCCCGTGCGCGCGAGCGAGCTGGCGATCTCGTGAGCCTCACGGGCCATCGCGTCGGCCCGACCCGACCCGTCATTCCCACCCATCGCGTCGAGCGACTGCGCGAGTCGCCGCTGAGCTTCGGCCAGCGCCTGAGCCGCGCCGGTGTTCCCACCGCTCTGTGCCCCGCTGGGACTCAACGACAGACCCTGCGACTGCGCGTTGAGCGCGCCCTGCTGCTGTGCGAGTTGTTGCATCTGCTGCAACATCTCGGCGAGGCCCGACGACGAGCTCGCGGCGTTAGCGCGCTCGCGATCGCGGACGAGTGACGCCGCGGCCTGGTTGAGCGCGTCGGCTGCGTCGTGCATCGCACCCGCTGCCTGCTGGCCACCGCCTCCGCCCGGGTTATTTGTCTGGGCCTGCTGGACCTCGTTGGTGGCGTCCTGCACGCGACTACGGGCCTCACTGAGCGCGCGCTGCGAGCCGCCGGATACGAGCGCCGATTGCCGCCCCGCGCGTTGTAGCCGGTCAGCGGACTGTTGCGCGCCTTGCTGGATCGCGCTCTGCTCTGCCTTGAGGCTGTTGGCGTCCGCACCCTGCTGCGCGCGTTGGGCGAGATCGTTCTCCTGCCGGGCCATCTGCAGCGACTCCTGGATCGACCGATCGAGCTCCGACGTCACTGCCGATTTCCACTCCCCCACCTGCGCCGCCCGCGCGTCCGCCAACTGCTGCGCCGCGCGACCCATCTGGTCGGCTGCCTGCGATGCCGCTTGCTGCGGCCCTTGCCCTGGCTGCTGCCCTTGCTGTTGCCCCTGTCCTTGCTGCTGTTGTTGCCCTTGCCCCAGCTGCTGTTGTCCTTGCTCCCCCGGCTGCTGTTGTCCTTGCTGCCCCGGTTGCTGCTGTTGTCCGCGCTGCCCCTGCTGTTGCTGTTGCCCTTGCCCAACCTGTGGCTGCTGCCGCTGCTGTTGTCCCTGCCGCGCCTGCTGCGAATCCACCCCTGCCCCCGCCCGCTGCATGGCATCCGCCGATGAATCCACATGCGGCGTCGCCGCCCCTACCTGCTTCGCCCCAGTCTCCGCCTTCTCCTTGGCCAACCGCTTGGCCAACGAATCCACGGCCTTCGACAACTGCCGCGACTGCGCCGCCAACGCCTGCGCATTCTGCGCGCCCTTTGGCGCATTCGCCGCGGCACTATCCCGATGCGCAAGATCCCGCGCCTCATCCCGCAGCGTCTGCATCGCCCCTTCGAGGGCGGCCCGCTTGAGCACATTCGCGCTCCGCTCGAGCTGATCCCTCACCCGTTGCTGCTGCTGCGCCAGATCATTCAACGTCTGCCGCTCATCCCCCTGCCGCAACGACTGCGCACTCTCATTCAACTTATCCAACTGCGCCTGTAACTCCGGCGTCAACGCATCCCGCAGCAGTTGCTGCGCCTCATGCAGTTGCCTCGCCAACCCGCTGTCGAGCGACCCCGCCTGCGCCAGTTGCCGCTCGATCTGCTTGGCCTGCTGCTGCAACGCCTGCACCTTCGCCGCCAGCTGCCGCTGCGCTTCCCCAAGCTGCTTCGCCCGCTCCGCCGACTCGTACGACAACGCGGACGACTGTCCGCCGGCCGACGACGCGCTCCCCGTCCCACCCCGTGACGACGCCGTCTGTCGCTGCCCACGCGCCCGCGATGCATCCTCGGTCCGCTGCTCCAACTGCCGCTGCGCTTGCGCAACCTGGGCCGCCGTACTCGCCGCCGAGTCGGCCGCGGCACGCGCCAACGTCCGCTGCTCGGTGAGACTCGGCACCCGCAGGATCAGCTCACGACTCGACCCGGTCTGCGCCCACGGGGACTCATCGGTCGCCACGGCAACCACGTGCAGCGCATCTCCCGGCACCAACCCGCGCGACCCCAGGTCGAGCTCCACATCCCCTCGCCACTGCGCCGGTGCTATCCCCACCACGCGCTGCGTCACCTCTGGCGGACGCGCCTCACCCTCGGCGCCGGGCTGCCGCCAACTGTGCAGGACCACCGACGCCAGCCCATGGTCATCCGATGCCGCCATCGTCAGCACGACACGATCGATCGCCGACACGATGGTATCCCGATCCGGCGACACGATCACGACCGTCGGCGCCGAGTCCGGCACGACATCGAGCTCAATCGGCGCGGGCAGTTCCGTGATCACCCCGCCCCCCAAGCGCGCCGCATGCCACTCCCACCGGCCACTGACGGCCGCGTCGAGGCGCCCGCTGAACCGTTGGCCCTCGATGACCAACGGCGTCGCACTCCCACTGTGGACGAGGCTCACGGAGTCGAGCGCCGTCGACGCTCGCCCGTTGATCATGATGCGCGTCCCACGCGGCACGCGCGCGACTTCACCGGCCGGCAACGCCTCGCTGGCACGCTTCAGGTAGTCGGGATAGATCGCCCGCATCGCCAGTCCACCGAGATACGGACGCTCGCTCACCCGGACCGTGAGCGTGTCGCTCGTCGCCCGCCCGTCGTCGGCCACGAGCGCGAGATCCGCGTCCACGGGCCCGACCCGCACGCGCGTCGCGCCCGCCCCGTCGACGGGATACCACGTCGTCGTCCACTCCGACCCCCGCGTCCGCGTGGCGAGGGCCACCCGGCGGCGCCCCGGCGCCGCGACCCGCACCGTGGCCGGCTCGCCACGCACGACATCCGGCGGCGCGTCGATCGTAAGCCGGGGCAACAGCGTGCCGCGCCACGCGCGGATCGGGTGCAGCACCGCTCCCCAACCGTCCGGCGCCCGCGTCGTGATGAGCGCGCAGAGCCCGACACCGGCCGCGGCGACGGCGCCGACGAGCAACGCCCGTTGGCGAAGGCGTCGCTCCGTGGCCGGTATCGTGCGCCCCGACCCGCTCCGCCCCAGCCGCGCGACGAGATCACGCGCGCCGCGGCGGCCGAGGGCGCCCGTCGTCCCAGCCTCGAGCGCCACGCGCACGGCGCCACGGCGCAGCGACTGCTCGCGCTCGATCGTGCGGGCCACGGCGTCCCGCGTCGTCCCACGACGCAGGGATCGGATCGTGAGGATGGCCGCGGCTGTGACG
>DATMNB010000061.1:0-6851 GCA_035569435.1 Gemmatimonadaceae bacterium | reverse complement strand
CTGCCCCGCGGCCAGGTGTTCTCCGGTGATGTGCTGCGGCGGGTCCACCGCGAGATCGCGATAGACGACCTCCAACCCAGGGCGGCGCTCGACTTGGGCGGCCACAACCTCTGCCGACAACGTGCGGCTCACCGAGTTGCTCCCCAGAATACTCGAGTCCACATGCAACAACCGCATCCGTGCCTCCCGCGACAGGTGATACAACTGATTCAATGGATGACTGTCCAGCACTGAACTATTAGATCGTAAGAATTCCGATTGTCTAGCTGTGATTAGTTCAATACTAAACTATCCATGGAACGCAGTCAACCCGCGCTGGGACTCGCCGTGGCCGAGGTGGCTGGGATGGCCGTGCGCGGCCCGAGGACGTACACCGTCCACAACATGACACCCGATATCACGATGTGAGGGAGGTTCAGCAGCACGTTACCAACGATTGGCTTGTGCAAGAATATCCCATCCAACAAATAGAACACGGCATCACACGCGTAGTACCAGCCAAAGCACGTCAGCGCCAGCAGTGACGCCGCGCGGGAATATGCCCCTGCGGCCAGCAGCACCGCGGCGGTGACGCCGTGGGTTATGTCATCCACGAGGCTCATCATGTACATCCCCCACATGGCCCGCTCCGGGCCATCGGCCGTCATGTGCGTCTCGGTGACCACCCCCGGCATCCACCCAGTGGCCACCACGAGTCCAAACAGCACCGCGAATCCGATGGCGATTTTCCTGACCATGCGCTCCTCCGGAACAGAGTGATGAAGACGCTCGCGAAACGGTTGGCCAAGGCATTGCGAGCGCTCGGGCTGGTGCTCGGGATCGTCCTACTGTCGACCGCAGTGGCCATCGCGTGGGGTGTCGCTGAGACGCCCGTGGAACACCCGCCGGCGCCGGCAACGGTGAACGACATCACGCAGCTGAATCCGATCCCGGTGGCCGACATTCTCGTGCCCACCACCACCGACGAGATCATTCAGGCCGTCCGATCGCACCGCGGGCCCATCTCGATCGGCGGTGGCCGCTACAGTATGGGTGGACAGACGGCGTCGCGTGGCGCCCTCCAGATCGACATGCGGCAGTTCAACCGCATTCTGGCCTTCGACTCGGTCAACAAGACGATTACGGTGCAGGCCGGGGCACGCTGGCGCCAGATCCAGGAGCGCATCGACCCGGCCAACCTGTCGATCAAGGTCATGCAAACATATGCCAACTTCACCGTCGGCGGATCGCTCTCGGTCAACGTGCACGGGCGCTACGTCGGACTCGGGCCCGTCATCCGCTCCGTGCGGTCCCTGCACGTCGTCCTCGCCGACGGCACCGTGGTCGAGGCAAGTCCGTCGACGCACTCCGACATCTTCTACGGCGTGATCGGCGGCTACGGCGGCATCGGCGTGATCACCGACGCGACGCTCGATCTGGCCGACGACGTCCGCGTCCGGCGCCAGCACCTGGTCATGCCCGTCTCCGCCTACAAGGCCTACTTCTTCCAACACGTCCGCGACTCGGCAGGCGTCGTCTTTCACAACGCCGATCTCTACCCACCAGCCTTCGAAACCGTCAACGCCGTCTCCTACGTCCGGACGACGTCACCGGTCACCATCCCCGACCGCCTGCAACCGACGAACCAACACTATCGGCTCGACCGGTTCATGTTCTCCGTGATATCCGAGTGGCCCTTCGGCAAACAGTTCCGGCAGCACGTGCTCGACCCGATGCTGTTCCGGACACACCCGGTCTCGTGGCGGAACTACGAGGCGAGCTACGACGTCGCCGAGTTGGAGCCGTCGTCGCGAACCAAGACGACGTATGTCCTGCAGGAGTACTTTGTCCCGGTCGAGCACTTCGATGACTTCGTCCCCAAAATGCGGGCCGTCTTCGCGCACCGGCACGTCAACGTCATCAACGTCTCGATCCGGCATGCCAAACCCGACCTCGGGTCGCTGTTGGCCTGGGCGCCCGGCGAGACGTTTGCATTCGTCGTCTACTACAAGCAAGGCACCGACGCGGCCGCGCGACGCGCCGTGGGCGCGTGGACACGCGAGCTGACCGATTCCGTGCTCAGTGTCGGCGGGTCCTACTATCTACCCTACCAGCCGCAGGCCACCGAAGCCCAATTTCTCCGCGCCTATCCGCGCGCGCCGGAATTCTTTGCCTTGAAGCGCCGCCTGGACCCGACGTACAAGTTCCGCAACACGCTCTGGGACAAATACTATAGCAACGCCGAGATCGATCCGGCCGTGCGCGCCGCGCTCGATCGCCGGCCAGGATACGACCGGGATGAGGGCCAGACGTTCCTCACCCACCCCGAGTGGTACATCGTCTATAGCAGCGATGAGTACGCGTCCTGGCTCCAGACGCGGCTCCCGACCGATTTTCCGTACCTCACCTCGATCGGACAGTTCTGGGTGAGTTACCACGAGATCTGGCGCGCGACCCGTCGCACCTACCAGTTCAATTGGGGCTATCACGTCATGATCGGCGTGATCGGTGTCAGCTACTCGGTGGAGCTAACCCTCAAGGCGATCTACGAGAACACCATCGGGCGCTTCAGCGACTGGACCGCCGGCCACGCGCGCACCGATGAAGATCGATATGCCGCAACCGTGGCGGCCGACTACGGCCGGTTCATCCACATCTATCCGTGGTACGAATACGGCTTCGCCGCAAAATTGGCCGACCTCTGGCACCTCCCCCTCAGCGGGCCACACACGATTCGGAAGCTCGAGCGACGCGTCTTCCTCACCCTGGAATACGGCATCAAAGCCGTCTACGCCGAGCTCATTACGCTCGCGACCCGCTCGGCGTACGCGCCCGAAGAGGATCATCTGCAGATGGTCGTCACCGGCTGGACCGATTCGCTGGCCCACATGACGCCCGCGGTCACCGCTGCCGCCTCGCTCGACAGCGTCCACACACTGGTGACAGTCCCCCGCTACGATGCGTTCCGAGACCTGATGGCGCAGCTCGCTCGCCAACCCAGCGTGCCCCGAATCACCGAGATCGCCGGCGACACCACCATCCTCCTCACCGGCGTGGCCCCGTCGGGGTGGACGACCCGCGATCCCCGCGCCAACGTCCTCTACGCCCTCCCCCTCCCCACCGACCGCACACACAAGCGCATCGTCCTGTCCACCCCCGTCGCCGAGCTGCTCCCGTTCTTGCGGGACATGGATGCCGGAGCTCAACTGCGCGTGGACCACGTGTATGACTATTGAAACGCCACTATGGCATATTACTGCGATGCTGGATGGGATTCGCCGCGCTGTGCGGCTTAGTCGATGGGTCGCGTTGGCCCTCATAGTCGCGGCAACGGCCCGCGCCCAGGATTCGACGGGCAGCCTCGTCGGCCACGTCCTCTTTCAGGGCCGCGGCGTCGGCGTCCCCTTCGCCTCAGTCACGTTGACGCCCACCGGCGGCTCACGATTCGCCGACAGCACCGGCGCGTTCGCCTTTGGTCGTCTGCCGCCCGGCACATATCACGCACGCGCCAGGCAAATCGGCTTCAACCCGGCCGACACGACCGTGCAGGTGCGCGCCGGGACCCAGACATCGATCACGCTGTCCTTGCGCCGCCTCGTACGCCTCCGCCAAGTCACGGTCCGAGCCAAAGGCCCCAAGGAGTGCCTCTCGCCAGGGATTCCCGACAGCCTCGTCGATCCCGAGCTCTATCAGCTGTTCTCCCAGGTCAAGGAGAACGTGGCGCGCCTCCGCATCCTGATGAACAGCTACCCGTTCCGCTATCGCCGCGAGGACGTGTACATGGTGCGGCAAGCGGGCCCCGACCAGTTGGTCGAGACGGATACCGTGGACATCCCGAGTTGGGATGACGAGAAGTATCAGCCGGGCGAAGTCGTGGTCAATGGCACCCACCACGGCCAGCCCAGTCAGTTCATGCACCTCGTGCAGTTCCAGGACATCGGCGATCCGGCGTTCGTGGAGACGCACTGTTTCCATATCGTCCCGCGCGACAAATCGGACAGCAGCGTGAACCCACCCATTCGGATCGACTTCCAGCCATGGGTGAAGTTGCTGTCGCCAGACGTCCGGGGAAGCGTCTTTCTGGATCCCGAGCGCCTCATCGTGCTCCACGCCGAGTTCCACCTCACGCGACCGTACGAGACATCGCCGGCCATCCGCGATTGGACCTATTACTCCGCGTTTCACGAGGTCGTGCCGCTCGTGCCGGTGGTGAGCGGGTTCCAATCGTACGTGCAGATCCCGCGACAGCCGGGTGTCATGGTCGAGGACGGGCGTGTGCTCGACTACTCGTTCATCCAGGAGGCGCCCGTCAACCCGGCCGTGCACGATACGTTAGCCGGCGCGACGGCAAGTCGGACCATCGTCGGCCAGGCGGAGTTCCCAGAGGCGGAACACCCCTGCACACTCCCCATCTCGCAGACCGTCGTCCAGGCCCTGACCGGGATGGTGATCGCCCCGCAAGATGCCAGCGGCGATCCGGCCTGGCCTCGAGCGGCGCGCAAGCTCCTCACCGACATCCGGGGCCGACTGGACCTGCCCACGACGCTCGGGCTCGTGACGTTCGGCTACCCTGCGGCCGCCTCAGCGGCGGACGCCGCGGGGCGCGGCGCGCTGCGCATCGCGCCGGGCATCTTCGGCCGATACGCGCTGACGTTCGACAATAACGGCGTCGCGACCGACGTGCGCATCGTCGCCACATCGCTCTCGGGCGACGTGGATAGCGCCGTGGTCATCGCGGCCCGCTTCGCGCACAACGAGCACTTCAGCGGCCAGACCGTCGTCCTGGCGTTGTCCACGACGCAGCCGGCCGATACGGCGTCGAGTCTCTCGCTCGTCCACATGCAGGTGCCGTCGTGGCTCCAGACCAGGCCCGTGATGATGCCGCCCGCGACGCGCGCGACGCCATCGCCGGCGGCACTACGAACACCCGACACCGATACGGCCACCGTCGAATTCGTCGTCGACCCCGAGGGCCACGCGATCCTGTCGACGGTCCATCGGGTGGGCGTGCCGTCCAACGTCCTGGCGGGAACACAGATGGACGCCCTGACCTTGGCGGCCGATGACTCCCTCAGTACTCGCACCTACTGGCCCGCGCTCATCGGCCGCTGTCCCGTCACACGGATCCACACCCAGCAGTTCGTCTTTCGTCGCCAGTAACCACTGGGGAGTCACCATGCGTCGCTGCTCGTGGATGGCAGTCTGCATCACCCTGGCCGCCGTCTCCGCCACGGCCAACGCCCAACAGCTGGTCCCCAATCGCGCCGACGCGGTCGAGGTACGCAAACAGTTCGTCACCGATCTCGATACGCTGTACACCAAGTTCTACGCGCTCGCCAACGCGATCCCAGCCGAGAAGTATTCGTGGCGCCCCGCGCCGGGCGTGCGATCCGTCGGCGAGGTCTTCATGCACGTCGCCAGCGAGTTCTACGTCTGGACCCCGCTGTCCTACGGCGCGACCCCATCACCGGTCGCCGGCCAGAGCGACTCGGCGATGAAGCGCTTCGAGTCCATGTCGACCAAGGCCGACGTATTGAAGCACCTGAAGGCCGGCTACGGCTACATGACCACGACCCTCGCCGCCCTCGATCCCGGCGCGATCGACGGCAGCAAGAAGATGTTCGGCGGCGATCACACCATCATCGAAACGTCGTTCGGCATGGCCGGCGACCTGCACGAGCACCTGGGCCAGCTCATCGCCTACGCCCGCGTGAACGGGATCAAGCCCCCGTGGACCAAGTGACGTCACCCAACCACGCGCACGGGATACTCCTCCGGTAACGTCTTGGCGACCGCCGTGGTACCATCGGAGCAGGTGGGATGGCCCCATCCGCTCTTACTCTTCCCGGTCGTCTTGCTGATGTCGTAGACGATGTTGTCGTCCGTTTGCTTCCCGCTCTTCACGGGATCAACCCCGGCCGGCAGATAGTCGAGCGCCAGCAGATGGCGCACCTTCCAACAGATGTTGTGGTCGGCGCAGGAGAGATCGCCCGACACGCCAAGCCCGCCGATCACGTGCCCCGTCGCATCGTAGAGCGGGAGTCCCCCGCCAAACACGTTGATCCCACCGATCGGTTTGCCGAGCATACAATCCGTCGGGCTGCCGAATTCAGCGGCAATCCCCCCATAGGCCGCGTGCGTGTTGACCGGCCCAGACTCCTGCAATCCAAAGAGCGATCCGCCCGGTTGCACGGCCGAGTAGATATTCGCCGTCGACAAGGCGAGCGAGTCCAGGCTCAGCGCATTCGCCGTGTTCGCTTTCGCCGCCGAGATGACACGGCTCCCCGGCCACTGGTCGCCGAGCTTCGCCCCGGAGAACGTCACCGCGACCACCATCCCGTTCCGGTCGACCACGGTCGCCCACATGTGGAATCCCAACCCGCCGTTATTCGTCTTCTGCGCGGCGACGAGCGCGGCACGCAACTGTTCGTATGTCGGTAAAGGCATGTCGCTGTCGCGATGCACGAGCCGCGCCACCGCACGCCCGCTATGCGGGAAGGACCTCGACCGGCGGAAAATGATGCTCGTGCCGTCCGATGGGACCATCATACATCTTCGTCGTCTTGAACAGCTCGTACCGCCCGTCCGCCGCGAGCGCCCGGCACCGCTCGCGGAGCGCCTGCATCTCGGCCGCGCTCATCGGCGTGAACCCACCCGCGATCTCGAGATTCTGCTGCAGGACGTCCATCGACTCGATCCCGCTGATCGTCGTCGCGACGCCCGGCACGCTCATGGCGTACCAGAGCGCCTCGGCGGGCGTCGCTGCCCCGTACTTCACGAGCTCTCCCGTCCCGCCCATGCTCTTCATCCCCAGCACCGCCAACCCACGCCGCGTGGCCTCTGGCACCACCTGCCGCTCGAAGCTCCGGAAC
>DATMNB010000060.1:0-38301 GCA_035569435.1 Gemmatimonadaceae bacterium | reverse complement strand
GCAACGCGTCCCAGAGAAAAGCGACGGCATTCTGGCTGGTGAGCACCAGATGTTGGTAGTCGTTCAAGAGAGCCACCGCATCATCGAGTGGCCTGCGATCCAGAGCCTCGATGCGCGTCACTGGCATCTCCAACACGTTGGCGCCGGCCGCCCGCAGCCGTTCACTCAGCGTACCCGCCCGCGCTGCCGCGCGTGTGACGAGTACCCGCTGGCCAAAGAGCGGACGCTGGTCAAACCAGGCGATCTCGTCGCGTAGGTCGACGGCGCGCCCGATGACCGTGATCACCGGCGCGTCGAGTCCGGCCGCCGCGACGTCGTCGACGAGCGTGGCCAATGTCCCCACCACCGTGCGCTGGGTCGGCAGCGTGCCCCACTGAATCGCTGCAGCCGGCGTGTCGCCCCCCAGCCCCCCACGGATCAACGCAGCAGTGATCGTCGGGAGTCGACGCACCCCCATATACAGCACAATGGTGCCCCCACCGCGCGCGAGGGCGTCCCAGTCAGTCTGCAGATCGGGCTTCGACGGATCCTCGTTTCCCGTCACAAACGTCACCGACGTGGCCACGCCACGGTGCGTCACTGGAATCCCCGCATACGCGGGCGCGGCGACGCCAGCCGTCACGCCGGGCACGACCTCGAAGGGAATGCCAGCGGCGGCAAGCGATTGGGCCTCCTCGCCACCCCGGCCAAACACAAAGGGGTCGCCACCCTTGAGCCGCACCACGCGCTTCCCCTCGCGCGCCAGGCGCACGAGCAGCGCGTTGATCTCCTCCTGTCTGGCCGATCCACCATCGCCGCCGCGCTTGCCGACGAAATGCGACTCCGTGCGCTGGACCAGTTCCGGGTTGACCAGCGCATCGTACACCACCGCATCACAGCTATCGAGCAGCGCCCGCCCACGAACCGTGAGGAGCCCAGGATCCCCCGGCCCGGCGCCGACGAGATACACCATGCCCGTCACCGGCGACTGGCTCGCTCGCGCAGCGCCCTCGCTCGGGCCCAGAGAATGGCGATGTAGCCGCCATAGATGACGGCGGCCGCAATGTACGCGGCGTGAAAGTAACTCGCGTTCTCGGGAGTCATGCGGTCCCCTCTACCTCATCGATCCAGTACCGCTCCGTCGCCAACCGATAGCGAACCCGCAGCAGCGCCACGAACAACAGGGTCATCGATCCGAGCGCGAGCAAGAACGTGCGCAGCATCTCCGGCGACAGCGATGGCTCACTGGGCTTGAAGACGATCGGCCGTGGATGCAGCGTCCGAAACATGTAGACGCTGAGATGAATGAAGGGAATGAGCACAGCCGACAGCAGTGCCAGCACCGCGCTGTACCGCGCGCGCATGGCGTGGTCGTCGACCGCGCCACGCAACACCAGATACCCGACGATCAGAAACCAGAGAAAGAGCGTCGCCGTCAGCCGCGCGTCCCACGTCCAAAACGTCCCCCACACGGTCTTGCCCCAGATCGGGCCGGTCACAAGGACCGCTGTCGTGAACACCAGTCCGACTTCCGCCGAGCTCTCGGCCAGTCGATCGAGGCGTTCGTCGTGGAGCCAGAGGTATAGCGCGCTGGCCAGGGCCATGAGGGCGAACGCCAGATAGAGCGCCACGAACGCCGAGGGCGCGTGGACATAGAAGATCTTCTGAGCGGGGCCCTGACGCGCCTCGATGGGCGTGAACCAGATGACGCGCACGACAGTCGCGGCGACCGCGGCCACCGCGACGTAGAAGAACCAGTCGAACGCCGCGATCCGACCCGCGGCGGCACCGGTCCGATCGGTCCGCCCTGTGTTCGAGGATACCTGCACCGCTGGTGCGAGACTCATGACAAAACTCAGCGTTCGAGTGTGTAGGGGAACGCCAGCGTGCACACGGCGACAAAGATCAGATCAAACGCCGCCAGCAGCTCGACCCACGGAAGCGCCTCGCTCGCCGGACGTCCACTCACTAACCGCGCCGTCGCCTGCGCCGCGCCAATCACCACCGGCACAAAGAACGGCAACGACAACATCGGCAACAACAGCTCGGCAAATCGCGTGTTCACCGTCATCGCGCTGAACAGCGTCCCCACCGCGACCAGCCCGATGGCCGCCAGAATGGCGATCCCCACGAGCGCCCACGCCGCCCGCCCCAACGGCACATCGTAGAGCACCAGGACCGCGGGCACGGCGACGAGCTGCACGCCGAGGACGAACACCAGATTAGCCAACGCCTTGCCGAGGAAGATCGCTTCACGTTCGACCGGTGCGACGAGCAACGCATCGATCGCGCGATCGGCCGATTCGGCGCCGAACGATCGGTGCAGCCCCAGCAGCCCGGAGAATGTAAAGATGACCCACAGGACACCCGTCGCCAAGTCAGAGGCGGCCACGGCAGTGGGATCCCACGCAAAGAAGAAGATCGTTGCACCGAGCAGCGCGAACACCGTCGCCGAGAAGAACGCGCTGCGCGTCCGGAACTCGACGCGGAGGTCTTTGCCGGCGATGAGGAGCGCGGCCGCGAACACGCTCATGCGAACATGCTCACGCCAGACTCGCCCGATACCACGCCCCAAACTCGACCGCATCGAGCCCCTCTCGGTCCTCGACCCGCACCAGCCGTCCCTCGCGCATGACCGCGGTGCGCGTCGCCAACGCCAACCCCTCGTCGAGGCTGTGCGTCACCAGAACCAGCGCGGCGCCGGAGCGTCTCAACTCCCCCAATGCGTCGCCCAGTGCGGCCGCGCCCGCGGCATCGAGCCCCGTGAACGGCTCATCGAGCAGCACCACGCGCGGCTCGTGCACAAACGCCCGCGCGATCGACACGCGCTGCTGCAGCCCCCGACTCAACTGCCGGACCGGCGTGTCTGCCCTGTCCAGGACACGCATCCGCTCGAGCGCCACGTCAGCCGCGCCGTCGGGATCGCGCACGCCGTAGAGTCGGGCGGCAAAGCCGACGTTCTCCCGCGCCGTCAGGACGGGGTAGAGCATGCTGTGATGTGAGATCAACCCGACCGCCGCCCGCGCCGCGGTACCGCCGGGGAGCGTCACCCCCGCCACCCGGACGCGGCCCCGCGAGGGCTCCAGCAGCCCCGCGAGGATGCGCAGGAGGGTCGTCTTCCCGGCGCCGTTTGGCCCAAAGACCGCCAGACACTCGCCCGGCCGGAGTGACAGGTCGACGCCCGCAATGGCCCAGCGGCGCCCGAACCGCCGGCCGAGCCCCTCGATCTCGACGACCGGCGCAGCCTCGTCCACGGCGCGCAATCTACTCCATGTCCAGAATTCATACAGATATGCCAACTTGGTGGTCCCATGCCGGGCTTTGCCGAGCTTGGGCTTTTATGCGAGATTCAACCTCGCTATGACCGATACAGCCACGACCGATATCGACGTCCTGCTGCACGAGCATCGGCGCTTCCCTCCTCCAGACGCCTTTCGCCGTGCGGCGGCCGTCCGGGATGGCGAGCTGACCGCGGCGGCAAGCAGAGACCCGGAACGATTCTGGAGCGATGAGGCGTCGCGCCTCGAGTGGTCGACCCCGTGGAAGCAAGTGCTCGACTGGTCCCCGCCCCACGCCAAATGGTTCATCGGCGGCCAGCTCAACGTGTCGGTCAACTGTCTCGACCGTCACATCCGCTCCGGACTCGGCAACAGAGCGGCGTTTATCTGGGAGGGGGAGCCCGGCGACAGGCGCACCCTGACGTACTGGGACCTCTGGCGCGAGGTCAACCAGTTCGCCAACGGGCTCCGATCCCTGGGCGTCAAACGCGGGGACCGGGTGGCCATCTACCTGCCGCTCGTGCCAGAGGCGGCCGTGGCCATGCTGGCCTGCGCCCGCATCGGAGCGATCCACTCAGTCGTCTTCGGGGGATTTTCGCCCGACTCGCTGCGCGATCGCATCGTCGATGCCCAGGCCACCGTGCTCGTCACGGCCGACGGCGGCTATCGCCGCGGTCAGGTCATCCAGCTCAAGCGCAACGCCGACCGCGCGCTCGAGGAGTGTCCGTCGATCGCGCACGTGGTCGTCGTGCAGCGGCTGGTTGGCCGGCCCGAAGGCTCGACTCCCATGCAGACGGGCCGCGATGTCTGGTGGCATGACGTCATGCGCGAGGCCGCGCCCGTCTGCGAGCCGGCGCCGATGGATGCCGAGGACGTCCTGTTCATCCTCTACACATCCGGCACGACGGGCAAGCCCAAGGGCATCGTCCACACGACCGGCGGCTATCTCACCGGCGTCGCCACGACCATGCGTCTCGTCTTCGACCTCCGCCCCGACGACGTATTCTGGTGTACGGCGGACGTGGGGTGGGTGACGGGCCACTCATACCTGGTCTACGGTCCCCTGGCCAACGGCGCGACGTGCGTCATGTACGAGGGCGCCCCTGACTGGCCCGACAAGGACCGCACGTGGTCGCTCTGCGAGCGCCACGGCGTGACGATCCTCTACACGGCACCAACGGCGATCCGCGCCTACATGAAGTGGGGCGATGAGTTTCCCGCGCGCCACGACCTGTCGCGCCTCCGCCTGCTGGGCAGCGTCGGCGAGCCAATCAATCCCGAAGCCTGGATGTGGTACCGCGAACGCATCGGCGGCGGGCGCTGTCCGATCGTCGACACCTGGTGGCAGACCGAGACTGGGGGGATCGTGATCTCCCCACTCCCGGGCGTGACCGAGACCAAGCCGGGGAGCGCCACCAAGCCCCTGCCGGGATACTCGGTGGATCTGCTCACCGCCACAGGCCAGTCCATTGCCGTCGGCGGCGGGCTCTTGGCGATCACACGCCCCTGGCCGTCCATGCTTCGGACAATTTGGGGTGACGATGCGCGCTACGTGCAAACGTACTTCTCCAAGTGGCCCGACCGGCCGGACGTCTATTTCGCGGGCGACGGCGCCAAACGAGACGATGAGGGCTACTTCTGGATCCTGGGACGCGTCGACGACGTATTGAATGTGGCCGGGCACCGGATCGGGACCATGGAGGTGGAATCCGCCCTCGTGGGGCACCCAGCCGTGGCGGAAGCGGCCGTCGTTGGCAAGAGTCATCCTCTCAAGGGGCAGGCGCTGGCGGCCTTTGTGACGTTGCGGGCGGGACGGCAGTCGTCACCGGAACTCCGGGACGAGCTGCGGGACTTCGTAGCGGAGAAGATCGGCGCGATCGCTCGGCCGGACGATGTGCTGTTTGCGGCCGACCTGCCCAAGACGCGGTCGGGAAAGATCATGCGTCGGCTCCTGCGCGACATTGCCGAAGGGCGTGCGCTCGGAGATACGACGACGTTGGCGGACCCCCAGGTCGTGTCAACGCTCAAGAACCAGTACGAGGGGCAGGAGGGCTAACCGGACCCGCATGTTGTCAAAGCTCTTCCCTGAATCAATCTTCCCGCGCAAGCTGAGCGCGGCCGCCGAACGCCGCATGCGCCTCGCCCAGGCACGCGGCGAAGAGGCGATCGTCCGCGCACACGTGGACAACGCCCTCATGTTCGTCGATACGCTGGCCGAGGAAGTCTCCTTCGACCGGGCGATCGACACGTACATCCGCGTGATGGGCATTCCCGAGCCCTTGGCAAGCACGGTGGCGACACGGTCGCTGGTCGCGCTGGGCCAGGACCTGGTCCCCTACCGGAGGCGGGCGCGCGAGTTGGAGAAGGGCGTCGCGGCGGCGTCATCGGCCGTGTCCGGCGGCGACGATGAGACTAAGCCGCGGCTCCGGCTCAACGAGGCGTCAGAGGCGCGCGCCAGAGCGATTAAGCGCGCTTAGGCTCAAGGCCCAGATCAGTAGGACGATGACCGCCGACGTCACGCACCAGATGCAGATGGCGTGGATCACGAACAGCTCGAGCGCCGTCAGGTAGGCGGAGAACGCGACGCCCGTCGTCGACAGGACGACGAGGGCCATCGACACGCGGCGCGAATCGGCGAGACCGGGTTGCGTGCCGGCGATGGCTGCCACCAGCACCGCGAGATAGAAGCCCACGCCCCACAGGGCGACGGGTGCCCCGAGCAAGTGAGACCACTTGCTCGTGTTGACCTGCTCGCACGAGCCGATCGAGCAACTCAGTGTGCCGATGTAGCCCAGTTTATAGAGCGTCAGGTATACCGAGATGCACGCTCCGACCAACGCCAGGAGCGCGATGATCTGGCGCTTGCTCACTTCGTGGCAACAGGAGTTGTCGTTGCCGGTACGGCAGCTGAATCGACGTACGCCTTGATCTGATCGAACCCCAGCGCGCCAGGAATCTGCCGCGACCCGATCACAAACGTCGGGGTTTGATTGACGTGGCGGCGCGTCGCCTCGGCTTGGTTGGCCTGGATATCAC
This sequence comes from Gemmatimonadaceae bacterium, assembly GCA_035569435.1. GTDB lineage: Bacteria > Gemmatimonadota > Gemmatimonadetes > Gemmatimonadales > Gemmatimonadaceae > DASRDS01. The sequence goes on along the minus strand of DATMNB010000060.1, from coordinate 32,008 downwards.
GCAGATGCGCCTGCGTGTCGTAGCACTGCTGCCACTTGCCCACGTCGAGGCCGAGCTCCTTGGCGTAGCCCTTGAGGATGCCGGACGGGTTGCTGGTGGCTTCCGCGCTCCACTCGTTCTGCCCTTGGAACAGCCGGTCGTGCATCTCCCAGAACTTGCCCTGGTCTTCCGCGCAGGCCGCCGCTTCCGAGGCGTACCACGTGTTCTTGTGCATCGGGAGCGGGAAATCAAAGAACTGGTAGCTCACCTGTCCGGTGTTGATCATCCGCGATCGGACGTCCGGCTCGGTGACGACGGCAAAAGTCCCGCAGGCGGGACACTCAAAATCGGCGAACTCGAGGATCCTGATCGGCGCGGTCGCGCTCCCGAGCACGTGTCCCTTGGCCGCGCCGAGCGTGCTGGGATCGGGCGGCGTGGTTGGCACGCTGGCGACCGCCGACTGCTTGTGAGTGGCGACATATGCGATCGCCCCGATCCCCACCACGGCGACGATCGCCAGTGCCGAGTAGAACCGGGCATTCGACTGCGCGCGGACCGGTTGCCGCGAGGGTTTGCTTTTCGCTACCACGGGGGTCCGTCCTCGTCTTCCGCTTGCCATTCTTTGGGTTCCCAGGCCGCGTCAGCCGAGGACTGGGCCTCGGAAACGATGCGGCGGCTTTCGGCCACGTCGGGGGTATCGTAGGTCGCGCGGACTTCGTAGTGGAACAGCTCACTCCGGACATCGCCGATGAGTTTGATCAACTCACCGGCGCGGGAGAGGAGGCCGCCTTGCGCGCTCAACTCCTGGATCCGCGCCGCCAGTGCGAGCAGAAGCGCCTCCAGATTCCGGCGCCGTTCCTCGTCGTATGTCTCCTCCGCCATGCTGAATAGTATGACCGGTGTGATGCGGCGCAAGCAACGGCGAACGCTTATCTTGACCGGCCATGGCACGGGCTGAGACGGGGCTGATCGCGGAGTTGGAGTGGCGTGGGTTACTGCACGCGGCGACGGATGGCGCCGAGGCGGCGTTCGCATCCGGCCGGTCCCTGTCGGGGTACGTCGGATTCGATCCGACCGCGGATAGCCTCCACGTTGGCAGTCTCCTGCCGATCATGACGCTCGTTCGCCTGAACGAGCACGGGCATCGGGCGATCGCCCTCCTCGGCGGCGGCACCGGCCTGATCGGAGACCCGAGCGGCAAAAATACGGAGCGGGCGCTCGCCGATCGGGAGACGGTCGAGGAAAACGCCCGTCGGATCGGGGCGCAGTTGGCGCGGTTTGGCCTGGACGTGCAGGACAACGCCGAGTGGCTGTCCGAGTTGCGCGCGATCGACCTCCTGCGCGACACCGGCAAGCACTTCACCGTCAACTACATGCTCCAGAAGGATTCGGTGCGGTCCCGCATGGACGCCGGCATCTCCTTCACCGAGTTCGCCTACATGCTGCTGCAGGCGTACGATTTCTTGCAGCTCTACAAGCGGCACGACGTGACCGTGCAGCTCGGCGGGAGCGACCAATGGGGCAACATCACGGCCGGCATCGAGCTGATTCGCCGCGCGGTGGGCGGCGACGCCTACGGCCTTACGGTGCCACTCATTACCACCGCGTCCGGAACCAAGTTCGGGAAGACCGAGGCCGGCGCCGTGTGGCTCGACGCCGAGAAGACGTCGCCGTATCAGTTCTATCAGTTCTGGATCAACGTCGATGACAGCGAGGTCGGGAAGTACCTGCGGTACTTTACGATGTTTCCAAGAGAAGAAATCGAGAATTGGGAACAAGTGACCGGCAGCGATCTGGCCAAGTTCAGGAAGGCCCAACGAGCGCTCGCTGCCGATATCACGAAGCGTGTCCACGGCGCCGAAGCAGCGAAAGCCGCCGAGGATGTCTCCAACTTCCTGTTCGCGGGTGGAAGCACCAAGGTCCTCGACCGGGCGGCCTTCGAAATGCTCCGCCAGGAAATTCCGAACGGCACCGTCACGCGCTCGGACGATGGCACATTCGACGTCCTGGCGATGCTGGTGAGCGGCAACCTCGCCCCTTCCCGGGGCGCCGCGAAACGGTTGCTGCAGCAGGGCGGCATCTCGGTCGACGGCCGCCGGCTCGGCGCCGACGAGCTCACCGTGGCTGCAGACAGCGACTACGTCCTACTGAAAAAAGGCGCTCGCGACTACGCCCTCGTGCGACTCAACTGAGCCCGGGGGTCGAGCGCGTCGCGTAAGGCGTCACCGAGCAGGTTGAACGCCAACACCGCCGCACCAATCGCCAGCCCCGGGGCGAGCGACGTCCACGGCGCATGTCGCAGCTGATCCAGATCGCGCGCATCCGCGATCATCGCCCCCCAACTCGGTGTCGGCGGCTGCACGCCGAGTCCCAAAAAGCTCAGCGCCGCCTCGGCCATGATGGCCGCCGCAATGCCGAGCGTCGCCGCCACGATGACGGGCGCAATCACGTTGGGAAAGACGTGCTTCCAGAGCACCTGCGCGTCACGTGCCCCAAGCGCCCGCACAGCCTGCACGTACTCGAGATCTCGCACCACAAGCGTCTGTCCGCGCACGAGCCGCGCCATCCCGGCCCACCCCACGATCCCGATCGTCAGAAAGACAACCCCAAGCGACGGCTTGAGCGCGGCAACCATCGCGATCAGCAGAAGCAGCGTCGGAAACGCGAGCGTCACATCGGCCAGTCGCATGATCAACTCATCGAGCCACCCGCGATAATACCCCGCGACCAACCCGAGCGTGACCCCGAGCGTCACGGCAATCGACTGCGAGATGCACCCGACCGCGAGCGACACCCGAGCGCCATAGATCAGCCGCGCCCACACATCCCGCCCCTGCGCGTCCGTCCCAAGCCAATGCGCCGCCGACGGCGGCCGCAGCCTGTCGATCAGATCGAGCTGGATCGGATTCCCATGCGCCACCACCGGCGCCAGAATCGCAGCAACGATCATCGCCGTGATCACGACGCCTCCCGCGATCGCCCGCGCATCGTGTCGCAGCGCGGTCCACGCCGTGCGCGGCATCACCGGAGAGCCGCCGCCCCAGCTTCCATGATCGCCGACTCCGTCCCAGCCGGCGGCTGCCGCCGCCACCGCCGATGGTGCCAGAAGTACTGCTCCGGCGCCCGTCGGATGTGCCGCTCGAGCGCCGCTGTATACCGCGCGACGACGACATCGATATCGCGCTCGCGATCTCCGGTGTGATCGACCGGAATCGCCTCGACCGTCATGCGAAACCGCCCCGACGGCAATCGCATCGATGACGCCACCAGCACCGGCGCATCCAGCCGCAGCGCGAACACCGCCGGCCCTCGCGGCGTCTTCGCCGGCCGGCCAAAGAAGGGCACGAACGTCGACGCCATCCCCCGCACCCCCTGATCGGCGAGAAACGCCACCATCCGCCCCGCCTTGAGCGACCGCATCGACCCACGCACCCCTTCGCTGTCGATGATGACGCGCATCCCGATCCGCTCGCGCATCGCCGTGATGTAGCGATCGAACAACGGATTGGCCTGCCGCCGGGCAAGCGCGTCGAGCGGGAAGCCTCGCGCGGCGATGTACGAGCCCGCCAACTCGGCGTTGCCGAGGTGTCCGGTCACAACCACGATGCCTCGCCCGGCCGCGAGGGCAGCATCCATGAGCTCCATCCCCTCGGTCTCGGTGAACAGATCGAGCACACCCTGCCGACCGATGCGGGGAATGAGAGCGACCTCCGCGGCGTTGCGTCCCAGGTGCCGATACGCGCCGCGCGCCGTCTCGCGCACCTCACGCGGCGACATCTCGGGAAACGCCATGGCAATCTGCTGCTCGACGACACCGCGACGGATGCCGAGGGGCGCGTACCCCAGCCCACCGATCGCGGCGCCGAGTCGCACGGCCCATGACCGCGGCAGGCTCTCCAGCAGGCCGATCGCGCCGCGCAGCGCCCAGTATTCCCCACGATGCGAGAGCGACGCCATCAGCTGGCCACCGTATCAATGAACGCCATCGTCTCACGCGCCACGCGATCCCAGTTGTAGTGCGTCTCCACGGCCTGCCGCGCGGCCGCCCCCATGGCCGCCCGCCGCGACTCGTCGCCAATCAGCGCGCCGATCGCCGCCGCCGCGGCGCCAGGATCGGTGGCCGGCACGATGACCCCTGTCTCTCCGTCGCGCACCGCCCCGCGCACCCCACCCGAATCTCCCGCCACACTCGGCGTCCCACTCGCGCCCGCCTCGACAAACGAAATCCCGAATCCTTCCACGCTGACGTCCCCGTCTCGCCGCGAGAGACCAACGTAGACTGACGCTGTGGCGTACGCGTCGGCGATGTCCGCATCGTCGAGCGCACCGGCAAACGTCACCCGATCGGCAACCCCGAGCTCGATGGCGAGCGCCCGCAGCCGCGGCCGATCGGGCCCCGCGCCGACGATGAGATAGTGCACGTCGGCACGCAACAGAGCCAGCGCCCGGATCGCCACGTCCTGGCCCTTGTGCGGCACCAGCCGTGCCACCGTCAGCATCAGCGGACCCGACCCCAGCCCGAACCGCCGGCGCAGCGCGCCGGTCCGGCGATGTGGGTGGAAAAAGTCAGGATCCGTGCCCAGGTCGATCGTCGCCACCGGCGGAGCGTGTGTGACGCCGGCAACACGCATAACGTCGGCGGCCAACTCGGCCGTCCATCCTGAAATCGCCACGACACCCGCGGCGTCGGCAAACAGCCGCCGCGCCGTATACCGCTTGAGCGGGCTGCCCATCTTGCGCCGCTCCTTGAGCAGGTCCATCCCGTACACATATACAATGTAGGGGACGCCGGTCTTCCGGTGCGCCCACCAGACGGGATACCCAGCCGGCCGAATATTCCCGACGTGCAGCACGCGCGCCACCGGCAGCGTCCGGGCCCACCGGATCTGATTCGCGAACCGCTTGGCGTCGGTGATGTCGAACGGCTGCCGCGCGATCGCATAGGGCTCTTGCGAATCAAACACCGCGCTGCCCGGATGCGCGACCGTCGACACGATGACGCCGCCACTCAGTCGACGGCAGAGCTCCACGTGGCGGCGCGCAATGCCGCCCAGGTCCGGACCGTAGTCCTGCGTGACGAAGCCGTGCCGAACCGGCAACCCCTCTACCGTGCTTTCCATTGTGTCCGATCGCGCGCGCTCTCGACCGCCACTTGCAGGGCATCGAGCATGGTCTGCTCGCTATAATCCCGCGCCACCCGCGTGCGCCCGGCGCTCCCCATGGCGGCACGCTGCTCGGGCTGCGCCAACAACTCGGCGATCGTCGCCGCCACCGCCGGCGTGTCGCCGGGCGGGAGCACACACCCCGTAATGCCGTCGGCCACATAGCGCGCCGCGACCGTGCCCCGCTCGACGAGCACCGGCGTCCGCATCGCCATGAAGTCGAGCGCGCCAAACACGGCGTTATCGTCGCTCGCGATCACCCACCCGATGTCGGCCGCGCGCAGCACGGCCAGATCATCGTCCCGCTGATCCACGTGCGTCACGATCGGCCCCACGCCGAGCGCCGCGGCGTGCATGCGCAGGTCTTCGTGGCTCGCGCCGCGTCCGAGGAGCACGAGATGCAGCTCTGGATGCCGCGGCGCGAGCATGGCGACCGCGCGGATCACGGTTGCCGCCCGCGCCTTGCCGCCCTCGTCGTAGACGCAGACGAGTAAATGTCCGCCAGGCTCCGCGCCGAGCCCCTCGACGTCGGCTGGGCGGAGCTCGTCATAGCGCGACGCGTCGACCCCGAGCTCCACGGTGACGATCTCTCGCGCACGCGGAATCACCGGCGCGACCTGCGCATCCCCGGCGGTCGTGAACAGATAGCTCGTCGACGCGAGGCGCGCGGCCAGTCGCGACGCCCGGCCGGCCACGAGACGCCCACCCGTCGGCGTCCGCCGGATGATCGATCCGCGCTTGGCCCACCGCGTCGCCAGCGCGGCGGCCAGGTGCTCGCCCTGGCTGTGGACAAAGATCGTCTCGATGAACCGCTCCGTGAGTATCCGGCGCAGCTGCCAGGCGGCCGCGCCCAACTCCAACGGCACCACATCGCACCCCTCAGCCGCGGCCCGCGCCTCGACCTCGCCCCTCGGGCAGACGAACGTGACGTGGTACCCGCGTTCGCCGAGTCCTCGCCCGGCGGCGGCAAACATGCGCGCGCTCCCGCTCCAGAACGGGGCGTCGTAGTAAAAGAGTGCGCGCACGCCGAAGTGCTATCGGACCAGTTATACTGCCGCTGGCTCGTCCAACGGCTCGCGGAACTGCGCCGCGTGCAGCCGGAAATAAGCGCCTCGCTGTGCCAACAACGCATCGTGCGTCCCACGCTCCACGATGCGGCCCCGCTCCAGCACCAGAATCAGATTGGCGTGGCGGATCGTCGACAGCCGGTGGGCGATCACAAACACCGTCCGTCCGGCGAGCAACCGGTCGATCGCCTCCTGCACGAGCCGTTCCGACTCGGTGTCGAGCGCCGACGTCGCTTCGTCGAGGATGAGGATCGGTGGATCCACCAGCAGCGCCCGAGCAATGGCCAGTCGTTGCCGTTGCCCGCCCGAGAGCCGCGTCCCGCGCTCGCCAAGCATCGTATCGTAGCCCAACGGCAGCGCCCGAATGAATCCGTCAGCGTTCGCCGCGCGCGCCGCAGCCTCGATCTGGGCATCGGTGTACCGCCCCTCGGAGCCGTAGGCGATGTTGTTGCGCACCGAATCGTTGAAGAGGACCGTGTCCTGGCTCACGATGCCAGTCAGTGCCCGCAGGGAGGGGAGCGCGATGTCGCGCGCATCCGTGCCATCGACGACGATCCGACCAGCCGTGGGTTCGTAGAACCTCGGGATGAGATCGACGAGCGTGCTCTTCCCCGCCCCGCTCGGACCCACGAGCGCGACCACGTCCCCCTTGGCGGCCGTGAACGTGATGTCACGCAGCACGGGCTCACTCTCCGCCTCATACGTGAACGTCACATCCTCGAACGCCACGTCGTGGTGGAGTGTGTCCACCCGCCGCGTGCCGTGATCGAGCTGCGTCTCCGTGGGTAGGTCCAGGAGCCGGAAAATCCGTCCCGCCGCGATCTCGGCGTTGGCGGCCGTCGTGCGCAGTTGTGCGACCTGCTTGAGGGGCTGCAGGAGCCGCATGACGACGGTCAAAAAGACGATGAGCTGCGATCCGGTCAGCGTATGGTCGACCAACACTTGCCGGGCGCCGAGCCAGAGGAGGGCAACCGCGACCGCCGTCCCCGCGGTCTCGGTGAACGGCTGGGAGCGTAGGGCATAGTCGGTCACCTTCATCATCATCGCCGAGTACCGGCCGCTGGCCTCGACGAATCGCCGCTCCTCATAGGGCTCGGCGCCAAACGACTTGACCAAGCGCATCCCCGTCACGACTTCCTGGAGCACGCTCATCATGCCGCCGTACTGGTCGCGCGCTTTGCCGCTGCGCGCGCGCAGTTTACGCAGCAGAGGCTGGAGGATGAGCATGATCGCCGGCGCGGCCACGAGCGCGTACAGCGTGAGGTGCGCCGAGACGGCGAGCAAGAACGCGACGTAGACGATGAGCAGCGAGACGTTCTGGAAGCCCTGCGTGACCAGCTGCGTGATCAGCACCTTGGTCGAGTCGGCGTCGTTCAGGACCGTGGTGAGAATCTCGCCGGCCCGTGTCTCTTTGAAGTAGCCGAGGGGAAGGCGCTGGAGGTGGGCGTAGACCGCGTTGCGGAGGTCGCGGGTGACGTACTCCTGCAGTTGCGCGCCGAGCGTGCCGCCCCGCCAGGCGAGCACATTCTTGACGGCGACCGTGGCGACGACCATCAGGATCACGATCTCGAGCGACCGCATCTTGTCAGCCGGATCGAGCAGCGTGCCGATCGTCGCGGCCAGAATTCGCGTCAGCCAGCCGCTGTTGGTCGGGAGCAGCGACTTGAGACCAAACAGCGCGTTGAGAAACGGGATCAGCAGGGCGAACGCATAGGCGTCGAGCGCCGCGGCGCCCATGCTACAGACGATGGCGCCCCCCATGCGCCAGGCATGGGGGCGCAGAAAACGCAGAAGGCGGCGGAAGCTACTTGGGTCGCGAGGAGCGCTCACACCCGTATGGACGCCGTTCAGCCCCGCGGCGTCAATAACGCCACGGGAAGGATGACCTCTTCCGGCGTCACCCCGCCGTGCAGGAACGAGCCGCGATATCGGCTCTGGTACTCGCGCAGCTTGGTCGGGTAGACAAAGAACGTGTCGCCGGCCGCCAGCAGCGTATTGGCACCCAACCCCCGGCGGGGGAGACGCAGGACGTCGGCCCGTGGGAAGAGGAGCGCCTGGTCGGGCACTTCGGCCCGGACGTCCTCCCCAAACTTGTACCGGAGATTGGCCGTGGCGTCGCGCTTGGCGTAGACCGTCGCGGGCGTCTGACAGTGGATCGACCCATGGTCGCTCGTGAGGATCACCCGCACCTTCCGGCGCGCGGCCTCACGGAGCACGCTGAACAACGCCGAGCGCTGGAACCACTGCCGCGTGAGCTGCCGGAGCGCGATCTCGTCGCGGGCGACCTCGTACAGGATCGCCGACTCGCTCCGTCCGTGCGTCAGCAGGTCCACAAAGTTGAACACGAATGCGCTGACCCCTTCCGGCGCGATCGCGGCGTTCACCCGGCGATCCAGATCGTCCGAGTCCGAGGCGGTCGAGATCTTCTGGTAGCGCACGGGGATCGGACGCCCGATCTGCTTGAGCGACTTGAGGTGCGCCTCGAGCAGGTCGCGCTCGTGCGCGTTGAGCGACTCGTCCTCGCGCTCGCCGGGGCCCCACCAGTCAGGGAACCGCGTGGCGATCTCCGCGGGGAAAAGACCGCTGAACAGCGCGTTGCGCGAGTAGGGCGTCGCCGTCGGCAGGATCGAGAAGTGGTGCGAGACCTCGACGTCGAAGAGCGGCGACAGTAGCGGCTCGAGGACCAGCCACTGGTCGAGGCGGAGACAGTCGATCACGACGAACACGGCGGCTTTGTCGCGTGCGAGGATCGGCGCCAGCGACTGCCCGATGACGTCGACCGAGAGCGGCGGACGGTCGGATTTGGGGTCGCGGAGCCAGACCGGATACGAGTCCGCCATGAACGTCGCGAACTCACGGTGCATGTCGGCGTAGAGACCGCGCAACGACTCGTAGAGCCCCATCTCACCGGCCGCGGCGAGCTCGACGTCCCACTCCATCAGCTCACTGTAGCGCGTCACCCAGCCACGCCAGTCGAGCGGGATCGCGCGGTCCAGCTCGATCGCGCGGAAGCGCTCGACAAAACGCCGCGCGAGGGCCTGCTGACGAATGCGTGGACCCTCGAGGATCCGGCGCACGACGCTCAGGACCTGGCGGGGGTTGATGGGCTTGATGAGATAGTCACGGACGTTGGCGCCGATCGCCTCGTTCAGCGTGGCGTCCTCGTCGCTCTTGGTGACCATGACGACGGGCAGGTTGGGCGACAGGGCCCGAATGTCCCGGTAGGCCTCGAGTCCGCGCGTCCCAGGCATCTGTTCATCGAGCAGCACGAGGTCAAAGGGGCGGCGACGAAGGAGCTCGACCGCGTCCTCGGCGTTACTGGCCCACTCGACGTCGTAACCGCTTTCCCGTAAGAAGATACGGTGCGATTCCAGGAGCTCGGCTTCGTCGTCGACCCACAAAACTGCCTTCATCGTCATCTGTGCCATGTCCAGCGCAATCTACCGGTCTGCCCTACATTCGTCACTGTGTTCGCGACCCGACCGCCGTATGCGCTGAGCGCACCGCCTTTCCGGTTTCCCGCCCTCGCGGCGCTGGCAGGGAGAGGCCAGATCGGAGGGGATCGGGAGGTCGCGTTGGCCGCGTTCGTTGCTGCGCGGCTCGTCGTCGGGGTACTACCCCCTAATCCACTCCCGGCTCCCGCCCGCATCGCCCGTGCCGCGGCCGGCCGCCATTGGCTCGCCTCGCTGTCATTACCTCCAATGGTGCGCGCCCCCTTCATCCGTTTGGTCGACGCGACCGCCGGGACCGACCGCGAGGCGCTCGCCGCCGCGCTCCGCTCCGCGATCGACGCCTCCTCCCCGGCCCTCGACCTGCCGGCCCGAAACGAGCTCGAGGCGGTGTTGCAAGGGCTTTAGGCCCATCGTCTCAAGACGTGCACATCTCTCCGCTCACGCTGCTGATGCGGCAGATCGACGCCCGCAGCGACGGCGCCGTCTCCCCCGACACCGTCCCGACCGGCTACCCAAGCATCGACCGTCTCTTAGGTGGCGGCCCCCGCACCGGCGACCTCGTCATCCTGGGCGGCGATGTCGGCAGCGGAAAATCGGCGCTCGCCCTGGCCATTGCCGTACGGGCCGCACTCGCCGGCCACCGCACCGTGTTCTACTCCGGCGAGATGACACCCGACCGCCTGCACGAACGCATGCTGGCCATCCAGGGCCGTGCCCGCATCGATGACATTCGCCAGGGCGCCCTCAACGACTCGGCCCGCGCGGGCATCGGCGCCGCAACAGTCGCCATGCGCGAGCTCCCGACGATGGCCGAAACCCTCCCCGCGACAGTCGCGGAACTCCAAGTCACCGATCGCCGCCTCGTGATCGTCGACTCGATCCAAGCCCTTGTCACTGGCGTCCGCTCGACCGACGAAGAAGTGGCCGGCGCCGTGCGCGCCCTCAAGTCGCTCGCCGTCGCCGCCAACGTCGCCATCCTCGCGACGTCCCACGTCCCGGGCCTCGCCCGCGACCAGCGCCCAACCCTCGACGACTTTGGCGCCCTCCAGGCAGTCAAGCAACACGCCGACGTCGTCCTCGGCCTCTTTCGCGAGGAGATGTACTCAGCCAGCAGCGCCGTCGAAGGCGCCACCGAGCTCCACGCCCTCAAGAACCGCAACGGCGCAACGGGTTACGTCGACCTGTACTTCTACAAGCAGTGGATGCGGTTCGAGGATTTGCTGGAGAACTAGGGCAAAGTCCTGTATTTTCCTGCCCATGGCAGGCCATAGCAAATGGAAGCAGATCAAGCACTACAAAGCCGCGACCGACGCGAAGCGCGGCGCGCATTTTACCAAGCTCATCCGCGAAATCACGATGGCCGCCAAGCAGGGTGGCGGCGATCCGGCCGGGAACCCGCGGCTCCGTACGGCCATTGAGACCGCCCGCGCGGCCTCGATGCCCAAGGACAACATCGAGCGCGCGGTCAAGAAGGGCACCGGCGAGCTGGAAGGCGTGGACTACGTCGAGGTGATGTACGAGGGCTACGGGCCGGGCGGCGTGGCCCTGATCATTCAGGCCGTCACCGACAACCCGACCCGTACCGTCGCCGACGTCCGCCACCGCCTCTCACGCGGCGGCGGCAACCTGGGCGCGACGCACTCCGTGTCGTGGATGTTCGATCGCAAAGGCCAGATCGCGCTCGATGCCGCGGCGTACGACGAGGACGCGGCCATCGAGGCCGCGCTCGACGCCGGCGCCGAGGACGTGCAGCGGGAAGGCGATCAGTACATCGTGAGCACCGAGCCCACCGCGCTCCACGCGGTCAAGACCGCGCTCGAGCAGCACGGCATCCACACGGTCGACGCCGAAGTCGCCTGGGTCCCCAAGAACACCGTCAAGGTCGAAGGCAAGATCGCCGAGTCGTTGATCAAGCTCCTCGAGGAGCTCGAGGACCTCGACGACGTCCAGAAAGTCGACGCCAATTTTGAGATGGACGTCCCCGACCTGGCCGGCGCGTAATCTGATCGTCCTCGGGATCGATCCCGGCAGCACAGTCACGGGCTACGGCGTCGTCCGCCGCACTGGCCCCTCCATGGCGCAAACCAAGCTCGTCGAGTGCGGCGTCATCCGCACCCGAGCGGGCTACGGACTCCCCGGCCGCCTCCTCGCGATCTACGAAGGCGTCCGCGACCTCATCGCCAAGCACAAACCCATCGCCCTCGCCGTCGAGGACGTCTTCTACGCCAAGAACGCACAAACCACACTCATCCTGGGCCACGCCCGCGGCGTCGTCCTCCTGGCGGGCGCACAAGCCGGCCTTCCCGTCCACGAGTACCCGCCCCGCGAGATCAAGAAGGCAGTCACCGGCACCGGCGGCGCCACCAAGGAGCAAGTGCAGTTCATGGTCACCCGTCTCCTCCGCCTCAAGTCGGCCCCCGAGCCGTCCGACGCCGCTGACGGCGTGGCCGCAGCGTTGACCTATTGCCTCAGCGTGGGCATCCCCGTTCTATGATCGCCATGATCGCGGGCCACGTCATCGCCAAATCGCTCGACCGCGTCGAGGTCATGACCGCGGGCGGCGTTGCCTACGAGATGGCCATCCCGCTCCAACTCGTCGAGTCCCTCCCCGCGGTGGGCGGCACGGTCACGCTGCACACGCATCTCGTCGTCAAGGAAGACGGCTGGCAACTCTTCGGCTTCGAGACGCCAGCCGACCGCGCGATCTTTCGTATTGTGCTGGGCGCCAACGGTGTCGGCCCGGCCCTCGCCCTGGCCTTGCTCTCCACCCTGTCCGCCGAACGACTCGTGCGGGCGATCCGCGAGCGCGATGTGGCCACACTCCAGACCGTGCCGCGCGTCGGACGGAAGAAAGCCGAGCAAATGATCCTCGATTTGGCCGACAAGATGCCGGCCGACGCACCGTCGGTCGCGCGCACGTCGGCTACCGACGATGCCGTGCGCGGGTTGGTGTCGCTGGGCTATGCACGCGTGGATGCCGATCAGGCGGTGCGGTCGGCGGTCGAGAACGGTGGCGCGGGGGTCGCGGCACCGGAGTTGATTCGGGTGGCCCTTCGCTCTCTCCAACGATGACTCAGCTCACCTACTCGTCGCACCGCGCCGCGCTATTCACCGAATCGGTGATCCGCGAGATGACCCGCATCGCGCACCAGCATGGTGCGATCAACCTGGCGCAGGGATTCCCCGATTTCCCGATGCCGGCTCCCATGAAGGACGCGGCCTGCGCCGCCATCCACGGCGACATCAATCAGTACGCCGTGACCTGGGGCTCGTCGGCGCTCCGGCTGGCGATCGCCGAGAAGTACCGCCGGTGGTACGACGTGACGATCGATCCCGACACCGAGATCACCGTGACCTGCGGCGCCACCGAGGCCATGGCAGCGGTCTTCCTGGCGCTCCTCGATCCCGGCGATGAGGTCGTGATCTTTGAGCCGTACTACGAGAACTACGGCCCCGACGCGGTACTCGCGGGCGCCTCGCCCGTTTTCGTGGCGCTCGAGTCCACACCGACCGGCTGGCGATTCGATCCCGACCGCCTCCGCGCGGCATTCACGCCACGGACCAAGGCGATCGTCGTGAACACGCCGCACAACCCAACGGGCCACGTGTTTGGCCGCGATGAGCTCAAGCTCATCGCCGAGGTCGCCGCGGCGCACGACGCGTGGGTGATCACGGATGAGATCTACGAGCACATCCGCTACGCCGGCAGCCATCACCCGCCGGTGACGCTCAACGGCATGCGCGACCGGACGATCACGATCTCCGGTCTCTCCAAGACCTTCAGCTGCACCGGATGGCGCCTCGGCTACGCCATCGCGCCGCCGACCATGACAAGTGCCATTCGCAAGGTGCACGACTTTCTCACCGTCGGCGCCCCCGCGCCGCTCCAAGCCGCGGGCGCGATGGCGTTGGCCTTCGACGCCGACTACTTCAACCATCTGGCACTCGCCTATCGCGAGCGGCGGGACATTCTCACGGCGGCGCTGGCCCGTGCGGGCTTTCGATTTACGGTCCCCGCTGGCGCCTATTACGTCCTTGCCGACTTTTCCCAGCTCTCGGCAAAGGAGGATGACGTCACCTTTGCCACGCGCCTCACCCGCGATATCGGCGTGGCGTCGGTGCCCGGCTCCAGCTTCTATCACGACAAGGCGCTCGGGGCGCGCATGGTGCGATTCGCCTTCTGCAAGCGTCGCGAGACGTTGGAGGCGGCGGCGGAGCGGTTGGCCGAGCTGTGACACAGCCGTGAGACAGGAGATCACCACGCCTGACGAGCTCCCCGACGAGGGCGCGGTCGAGCTGTCCCTCCGGCCGCAACGACTGCCGGAGTTCATCGGACAGCAGAAGGTCAAGGACAGCCTCCGCATCGCCATCGACGCGGCGCTGGCCCGGCGCGAGCCGCTCGATCACACGCTGTTCTTTGGCCCCCCGGGACTCGGCAAGACGACGCTGGCCGAGCTCATTGCGCGCGAGATGGGCGCCAACATTCACGCCAAGTCAGGGCCATCGCTCGAAAAGCCGGGGGATCTGGTCGGCACGCTGACCAACCTGCGGGCCGGCGACATCCTGTTCATCGACGAGATCCACCGGTTGCGCCCCGTCATCGAGGAGTTCCTCTATCCGGCGATGGAGGACTACAAGATCGAGATCCGCCTCTCCGAGGGTCCCAAGGCGCAAACGATCACCATGCCGATCGAGCGGTTCACCCTGGTCGGCGCCACAACCCGGCTCGGCATGCTCACAGCGCCGCTCAGGGCGCGATTCGGGATCGAGCTCCGGCTCAACTTCTATCCTGTCGCCGATCTCGAGCAGATCGTCCGCCGCACGGCCGAGGTGCTGGCTGTCCCGATCGACGCGGCGGGCACGACGGAGATCGCCAAACGGTCGCGGGGTACGCCGCGCGTCGCCAACCGGTTGTTGCGTCGCGTCCGGGACTATGCGCAGATCAAAGCCGACGGGGCCATCACGCAAGCCGTGGCGGCCCGCGCGCTCGAGCTGCTCGACGTCGATCAGCAGGGACTCGATGACATGGATGCGCGGCTCCTCAAGACGATCATTGAGAAGTTTGCCGGCGGGCCGGTCGGGATCGGGACCATCGCCGCGGCTGTCGGCGAGGATACCGAGACGATCGAGGAAGTGTACGAGCCATTCCTCGTGCAAAACGGATTCCTGCAGCGCACGCCGCGAGGGCGGCTCGCCACGGCGCTGGCGTATCGGCACTTTGGGTTCGTGCAGCCGGCGAGTGGTGGCCAGGGAGAGTTGCTCTGACAGATGTTGTGATTGGCACACGGACGGCCGACTACGACTACGCGCTCCCGCCAGACCGCATCGCGCAGACCCCCGTTGAACCGCGCGATGCCAGCCGCCTCATGGTCATCGATCGCGCCACGGGATCTATCAGCCATCGCCGTTTTCACGATCTGCCCGAGCTCGTCCAGCCCGCGGACCTGCTGGTGGTGAACACAACGCGCGTGATGCGCGCGCGTCTGCTCGGACACCGCGACAGCGGGGCGCCGGCCGAAATTCTCCTGTTGAAGCAATTGAAACACGTTCCTTCTGGCACCTTCGAAGCGATGGTGCACCCAGGTGGCAAGCTGAAGCCTGGGCGTGTCGTTCACATCGCCCCAGATCTCGACGTGGAGATCGTCGCCGTGACCGACCGGCGCACACGCGTCGTGCGTTTGCACACATCACTCCCGCATGAGGAGGCGATTGAGCGCTACGGCCATGTGCCACTGCCGCCCTACATCGACCGGGCCGATGTCCCCGCTGATGGGCCTCGATACCAGACGGTCTATGCCGAGCAACGCGGCTCGGTCGCGGCGCCGACGGCCGGGCTGCATTTCACGCCGGAGTTACTCGCGCGGCTCCCGCATGCCGAGGTCGTGCTGCACGTCGGGGCCGGGACGTTCAAGCCCGTTGAAGTCGACGATCCGGCGGCGCACGTCATGCACGAGGAGTGGTACTCCATCCCGTCCGCCACGCAGTCGGCCATCGCCGCCACGCGCGCCAATGGCGGCGCCGTATGGGCCGTCGGGACAACGTCGGCGCGCGCCCTGGAGAGCGGCGGCACTGAGGGCGAGACGCGACTCTTCATCCGGCCGCCGTATCAGTTCCGCGTGGTCGACCGATTGATCACCAACTTTCACCTGCCACGCTCGACGCTGCTGATGCTCGTGGCCGCGTTCGCCGGCTACGACCTCATGATGCGAGCCTATCGCGAGGCCATCGCCACGGGCTACCGGTTCTACTCGTACGGCGACGCGATGGCCATCGTATGACGTTCTCCTTCACCCTCACCGCCACCAACGGCCACGCCCGCGCCGGTGCCTTTTCCACCCCGCACGGCGTCGTCGAGACCCCCGCGTTCATGCCGGTGGGAACGCTGGCCACCGTCAAAGCGCTGGACCCCGCCGAGTTGCACGCGACCGGCGCCCAGATGCTGCTGGCGAATGCCTATCACCTCCACCTGCGGCCGGGCGAGGACGTGGTCCGACGCCTCGGCGGTTTGCACCGGTTCATGGGCTGGGATGGCCCGTTGCTGACCGACTCCGGTGGCTTCCAGGTCTTCTCGCTCGAGACCCTGCGCACGATCGACGAGGAGGGCGTCGAGTTCCGTAGCCACATCGACGGGTCTCGGCGCTACTTCACCCCTGAGTCGGTCATGCGGATCGAACGCGACCTGGGCGCGGACGTCATCATGCAGTTCGACCACGTCACTCCGGGCCAGTCGGATCTCGCCGCCGCCCGCGATGCCGCCGAGCGAAGCATCCGCTGGCTGGCCCGTTGCCAAGCGGAAATGGAACGGTTGGAGAACACCCCCAGGGCAGCAGACACCGCGCAGGAAATGCCCAGTGCGCAAGCACTGTTTCCGATCGTGCAAGGTGGAACCCACACGGCACTCCGCCTGGAGATGGCGGCCCAAATCGCCGAAATGCACGACTGGCGCGGCTACGCGATTGGGGGCCTCTCCGTCGGCGAGGAGAAACCTCTGATGTATGAGGTCCTGGACGCGATGGACCAGGCGCTCCCGCCTGCGCACCCCCGTTACCTAATGGGGGTAGGCTATCCCGAAGACCTCCTCGAGGGCATCCGCCGCGGCGTCGATCTCTTCGACTGCGTCGCCCCGACGCGGATGGGCCGCAACGGCACCGCCTTCACCGCGACCGGCCGCGTGAACGTCCGCCGCGCCGAGCTCCGCGACGACGCCAGCCCGCTCGACCCGACCTGCGACTGCCCCACCTGTCGCCGCTTCTCGCGCGGCTACCTCCGCCACCTGTTCGTCGCCGACGAGATGCTCGGCCCGCGCCTTCTGTCGCTGCACAATGTACATTTCTTGATATCACTCGTCCGCGCCGCACGCGCGGCCGTCTTGAGCGGCAGCTTCACAGCCTTTGCCGACCGCTGGCTCGACCTCTACTTCCACTCGCCCCCCCCCTCGGCACCATGACCTCACTCGCCGCGCTGTTCCAGCCTTCTGGCGCTGGAGCGACTTCGATATACCCGTCGCTCGCGATGTACGCGCTGATCTTTGTGATCTTCTACTTCATCCTGCTCCGCCCCCAGCAGCAGCAGCGCAAGAAGCACGAAGAGGAGATCCGCAACGTCAAGAAAGGCGATAAGATCGTCACCGCCGGCGGTGTCATCGGCGAGATCATCTTCATGAAGGACGACGAGATCACCATTCGCTCCGGCGAGTCCAAGCTCATCATCGATCGCGGCCGCATCGCCCGGATCGTGACCACGGCCGCACCAACCGACGCGGGGTGACGGCGCGCATGAGCCTGTTGGGAATCCACGTCCTCGGCTCCCCGGTCCTCCGCAAGGAGACCGCACCGGTCACCGTCATCGATGAGGCCTTGCAGCAACTCATCGATGACATGTTCGAGACCATGTATGCGGCGCACGGCATCGGCCTCGCGGCGCCACAGGTCGGCCGGACCGAGCGCGTGGCCGTCGTCGACGTCGATCGCGAGCACCAGATCGTCCTGATCAACCCCGAGATCATCGAGCGCGACGGATCCGTGCGCGGCGAGGAAGGCTGCCTCTCCATCCCGGAAGTCTTCGGCGACGTCGACCGCGCCGAGCGCGTGGTCGTGCGAGCCCTCGACCGCGAGGGAAACGCGTTTCGCATCGAGGCCACCGAGCTCCTCGCCCGTTGCCTACAACACGAGATCGACCATCTCCACGGCAAGCTGTTCATCGACTACTTGAGTCTCTTCAAGAAGAAGGCGGCCCTTGCGCAGTGGGAGGAGGAGAAACGCGCATACCCGGAGCTCATCCGGACCGTCCAACCTCCCGCCGAAATCGCGCGCCATCACGACGATCACGAGTTATGATCACGAGCTATCGCGTTCTGTGAACGTGCTCTTCTGGGGAACCCCCGAGTTCGCGGCGCCCTCGCTGCGAGCGCTGCTCGGGGAGGGGTTCGAGGTTGTTGGCGTGGTGACGCAACCGGACCGCCCCCAGGGCCGCTCCCGGTCGCGCATGGTGCCGTCACCGATCAAGGAGATCGCTCTCGAGGAGAATCTCCCCCTCTACCAGCCAGAGACGGCCCGCGACCCCGTCTTCCTCGAGGCCATCCGCGCGCTGGCGCCCGACGTCTCCGTGGTGGTCGCCTACGGCAACATCCTCCCGGTGACGGCGATCGACATCCCCGCGATCGGCACCTTCAACGTCCACGCCTCGCTCCTGCCCCACCTGCGCGGCGCGGCGCCGATCCAGGCCGCGATCCGCGATGGCCTGACCGAGACCGGCGTCACGATCATCCGTCTCGTCCCAGCGCTCGATGCCGGGCCGATGTTGCTCCGACGGATGACGCCGATCGCCGACGACGAGACGTACGGCGAGCTCACGCTGCGGCTGGCCGAGTTGGGCGCGGTCGCGCTGATCGAGGCCTTGGCGCTCCTGCAGCTGGGCGCGGTCATCGAGCAGCCGCAGGACGAGTCGGCCGCGACGTACGCCGGAAAAGTCGACCGTGCCACTACGCGGATCGACTGGTCCCTCCCCGCCGTCCAGGTCTCACGAGCCATCCGCGCGTACGATCCTCGGCCTGGCGCGTTCGCCGTCGTCGGCGACACCGAGGTGAAGCTCTTCGCCGCCTCAGTCGGCGACTCGGTGCACCCCGAGCACACGCCAGGCACGGTACTCGATGCCGGCGCGGACGGCCTCATCATCGCCTGCGCCGACGCGACGGCCGTACGCATCCTGCAGGTTCAGCCCGCCGGCAAAGCGCGGATGGCTGCCGCCGATTGGATCCGCGGCCGCGGCGTATCGGTGGGCGATCGGCTCAGCTAAACACCCGCTAACAACATGCCCGCGCCGGTGTTGCCGCAGTTGTCGCTGGTGCCGATCCTGCACGTGGTCACCAACGACAGGGTTGCCGGCGACCCCCGGTTTTTGTCCCGAGCGTCCGCCGTGCTCGAGGCCATGGGCAACCGCGGCGCCCTCCACCTCCGCGGCCACGCCGTGAGCGGCGGGCGCCTCTACACGCTCGCGTTGGCGCTTGCCCCCCTCGCAGCCGCGAGTGGCGCGTGGCTCGTGGTCAATGACCGCGTCGACGTGGCCCTCGCCACCGGCGTTCGGCGCGTCCAGCTGACCGCCCGATCGCTCACGACTGCCCACGTCCACGCGCTCCCGGGCGAGTGGCACATTGGCCTCAGCGTCCATGAGCCGGCCGAGGCGGCAGCGGCCGAAATGGCGGGCGCATCGTGGGTTATCGCTGGCAACGTCTTCGCGACACCATCACACGCCGGCGCCGGCGGCGGCCTGCCATTTGTGCGCGCCGTCGCCGCTGCCACGCGCCTCCCGGTCATCGCCATCGGCGGCATCCGCCCAGATGCCGTCGCCGGCCTTCGCCACGCCGGCGCGGCCGGCGTCGCCGTCATCCGCGGCGTATGGGACGCGGGCGATGCTGTCGGTGCATCGACCGCTTATCTTACAGCGTATGACGCCGGTGGACACGAGTGAGCGGACGCTCTCGATCACCGTCAACGGGACCCCGCGCACCGCGCCCGCGGGTGCCACGCTGGCCGAGCTGCTGTACGCCCTCGAGTTGGACCCGCGCCTGATCGTCGTCGAGCACAACGGCGTCATCCTGCGCGACCGCGCGAGCTTCGCGACCCTCGCGCTCCAGTCCGACGATGTGCTGGAGCTCGTCCACTTTGTCGGCGGAGGCTGACCGATGTCCAGCCTAGCCACCGTCGCCCTCGACCTCCCGCTGACCATCGCCGGCCGCGACTTCCAGTCACGACTCATCGTCGGGACCGGCAAGTACGCGACCAACGACTTGATGGTCCGCGCGATCGAGGCCTCCGGCGCCGAGGTCGTGACGGTCGCCGTCCGGCGCGTCGATCTCGACCGCAAGAACGCCGGCATCCTGCACGACTTGGATCCCGCCCGCTTCTTTCTCCTCGCCAACACCGCCGGCTGCTACACGGCGACCGACGCGGTGCGCTACGCGCGCCTCGCCCGCGCCGCGGGGTTCAACGAGTGGATCAAGCTGGAAGTCATCGCCGATGAAGCGACCCTTCTCCCCGATCCGATCGCGACGGTCGAGGCGACGCACACGCTGACGGCCGAGGGCTTTCGGGTGATGGCGTATACCAACGATGACCTGATTACCGCGTTGCGCCTGGAAGACGCGGGCGCCGTGGCCGTCATGCCGCTCGCCTCACCGATCGGCTCCGGGCTCGGGCTGCTCAACCCGTTCGCCATCCGGACCATCAAGCACCGCTTGACCGTGCCCGTGATCGTCGACGCGGGCGTCGGCACGGCGTCCGATGCGTGCGTGGCGATGGAGCAGGGCATTGACGGGCTCCTCATGAACACCGGCATCGCCGCCGCGCGTGATCCGGTCCGTATGGCGGTGGCCATGCGTGCCGCCGTCGAGGCAGGACGCCTGGCATATCTGGCCGGCCGCATGCCGCGCCGCGAGGTCGCCGTCCCTTCCTCGCCCGTCACCGGCATGGTGGGTGAGTCATGGACATGATCGCTGTCGGCGCTGCCGTCGGTGGCGTCACCGACTCCCGCGTCGCGGCCGCCGACGTCTGCGCCGACCTCCGCGGCGGCGAGCTCCTCGACCCGTCCTTCGAGCGCCGCGCCGCTCGGCTCGACGCGCGCGACCGCCGCTGGACCCAGGAGCTGGTGTACGGCATGCTCCGCCGCCGGAGCCAACTCGATGCCTTCCTGTCGACCCGCGTCCGCGGTGGTCTGGCGCGCCTCGACCCCGATATCACGGACCTGCTTCGCCTCGGCGCCTATCAGCTGCTCTCGATGCGCAGCGTTCCCGCCTACGCGGCCATCGCCCAGACCGTGGAGATCGCCAAGCGTCGCCACGGACTCGGCGCCAGCAAGTTGGTCAACGCCGTCCTCCGCCGCCTCGATCGTGAACGCACCGAGGCCGGCGGCTCCGAGCCCGCCCTGGAGCGCCCGACCGACCCACTCGAGGCGCTGGCGCTCGCCTCGTCCCACCCGCGCTGGCTTGTCGCCCGCTGGGTCGCCCGCTGGGGCGCCGAGCAGACTGCCCACCTGCTGGCGGCCAACAATAAAGAGGCGCCCGTGGTCGTGCGCCCCTACGGGATCGTCCGCGAGCAGTTGGAGGCCATGCTGGAGAGCGCCGGCGTCCGCGTCGAGGAGTCGCCACTCGTCCGCGACAGCATCCAGCTCTCGACCGCCGCCGCCCTCACCGAGATGGGCGCCTTCCGGCAGGGACTCTTTTTCGTCCAGGACCCGGCGGCCACGCTTGTCGTGCAGTACGCCGACGTCCCACCCGACGCCATCGTCGCGGACCTCTGCAGCTCGCCAGGCGGCAAGACCCTCGAGCTCTCGCGCACCGCGCGACTCGTCGTCGCGGCCGACCGTTCACTGGCCCGCGTCGATCGTCTCCGGACCAACATCCGCCGGGTCGAAGCGCGCAACGTCTACCCCGTGGCGGCCGACGCGCGCGACCCTGCCCTGCGGAACCTCGACGCGGTCCTCCTCGACGTCCCCTGCACCGGGACCGGCACCTTCCGGCGTCACCCCGACGCCCGCTGGCGCCTCAAAGCGTCCGACATCGCCCTCCTGGCCAGCCTCCAGCGCACCATGCTCCGCTCGGCGGCCGAGATCGTGCGCCCTGGCGGGCTGTTGATCTACAGCACCTGCTCGCTCGAGCCCGAAGAAAACGACGCGCAGGTCGAAAGCTTCCTGGCCGATCACCCCGAGTGGCGGCTCGAGCCACCGCCCGATGGCGTGGTGCCGGCCACCGTGCTCGACGCGGGCAGGCTCCGCGTGCTGCCGCAACGACATGGCATCGATGGGGCCTTCGCCGCCCGGCTGCGGAGAATGTGAAGCGCGACTGGCGCTCGGTAACAGAACGTGTCCTGCCGTACGTCGTCGCCGCCACGGGCGGCTTCATTCTCGCGTACGCGTTCGTCTTCTTCTTTGTCTTTCCGGCCCGGCTGACGCCGCAGGAGATCACGGTGCCCAACGTGCTGGGGCTCACGTTCGACGACGCCAGACAGCGCCTGGGCGCGGCTGGGTTCACCGCCGAGCAGGGCGAGTCCCGGTTCAACGTCGGCTCGCCCAGGATGACCGTGCTCTCGCAGACGCCGGCCGGCAGCGCCACGGCGCCGCACGGCACCAAGGTCGTGCTCGATGTCAGCGCCGGACAGCGAAGAGTCGCCATCCCCAATATCGTCGGCATGACCCGCGACCAGGCCCAGCTCACACTCGAGAAGGTCGGCCTCGAGGTCGGGCCCGTCGTCGAGCGCGAAAGCCCGCTCCCGCGCGGCGAGGTGATGGCCACGAGTCCGTTGGCCGGCGCCGAAGCGATCCTGCCATCGACGGTCACGCTCACGGTGAGTAGCGGCCCGGCGACGGTCGCTGTTCCCGATCTCGTGGGACAGCCGCTGACGCAGGCGCGGTCGACCCTCGAGCAACTCGGGCTGCACACGGGCCGCGTCACCGTCGACTCGGCGGCGGCCGATCCCGACGGCACGGTGACGCGCGAGTATCCAGCGGCCGGGTCCACGGTGGAAGCGGGAGCATCCGTCTCCCTGACGGTCGCGGGCCGCATCCCATGAACCGGGGCGGCGTACGCATCGCTCCGTCGCTCTTGAGCGCCGACTTTGGACGGCTGCGCGACGAAATCGCCATGTGCGAGGCGGGCGGCGCCGATTGGCTGCACGTCGACGTCATGGATGGACACTTTGTGCCCAACCTGACGTTCGGCGCCAAGGTCATCGAGACCGTGCGCGGGCTGACCACGTTGCCCCTCGATGTGCACCTGATGGTCGAGCACCCGGGACAGTTTTTCGAGGACTTTGCCAAGGCAGGCGCGTCGGGGATGACGGTGCATGTCGAGTCGACGCCGCACATTCACCGCGATCTCTGCCGCGTGAAGGCGCTGGGCTGCTGGGCCGGCGTGGTGATCAACCCCGGGACGCCGTGCGCCGCGCTCGAGGCCATTGTGACCGAGGTCGATCTCGTCCTGATCATGTCGGTCGACCCTGGCTACGGGGGCCAAGCGTTCATCCCGACGTCGATCGACAAGATCCGCCAGGCGCGCGCACTCCTGGATGCCGCGGGCAGCGGCGCGACGCTCGAAGTCGACGGCGGCATCAACCGCGAGACCATCGCCCGCTGCGCGGCAGCAGGCGCCGATGCGTTCGTCGCCGGTCACGCCATCTTCGCTGCCGCCGATCCACGCGCCGAGATCGGGGAGTTGCGGCGGCAAACGCTGGTGGCGGTATGAGTCGCGGTCTCACCGGCCGTCAGCAGCTGGCGATCGTGGCGGTATGCGTCGCCGTGCTTGGCGGCGTGCTCTTCCTGTCGACCAAGCTGATTGGCAACGAGATGTTCCTCGTGTCGATCGGCTCCGTGGCTCCGGAGTTCCACGCGACCACGGTCGACTCGGCGAAGGCTCGCCCTAAGAATCGCCGAATGAACGACTACCGGGGTTCGGTCGTGCTGCTCAGCGTCTGGGCCACCTGGTGCAAGCCGTGCATCGTGGAGATGCCATCGATCGAGCGATTGTACCAGGATTACGGACCGCGAGGGCTCAAGGTCGTGGCCGTCAGCATTGATGATCCGGGCACCGACGATGTGATCCGCGCGTTCGCCCAGCAGCATGGGTTGACGTTCGAGATCTTACACGATCCGACGGGCGCCATCGAGAAGGATTACCAGACCACTGGTGTCCCCGAGACCTTCGTCATCGGCCGCGACGGCGTGATCCGCAAGAAGATCATCGGCGCGTCCGACTGGGACTCGCAGGGTGACCGTGCGCTCATCGCCCAACTGCTTCGGGAGTCGGCCGGATGATGAACGCCCGCGTCCTCTCGTTCCGGCGGCGCATCGTCTCGGCGTTCACCGAGCGACTCGGCTACAAGGCCGTCGCCATCTTTCTCGCCTTTGCCCTCTGGTTCTTCACACACCTGAGCGGCCACGACTGAACCCGTGGTAGTCCTTGGCGTCGAGACGTCGTGCGATGAAACCTCCGCCTCCGTCGTGACGGATGATGACGGGATCCGCTCGCTCGTGATCCTGTCCCAGGACGCCCACGCGGTCTTTGGCGGCGTCGTCCCCGAGATCGCCGCTCGTGCCCACCTGACAGCGATCGTGCCCGTCGTCGAACGCGCGCTCGCGGATGCGGGCGTGCGCGCTCAGGATCTGGACGCGGTCGCCGTCACTGCCGCCCCCGGGCTGGTCGGCGCCCTCTTGGTTGGTGTGAGCTGGTCGACGGCGTACGCCGCCGCGATCGGACTTCCCGTCGTGCCCGTGCACCACATGGAAGGCCACCTCTTTGCTGCCTCCCTCGAGCATCCCGACGCGGTCCCACCGTTCACCGCCCTCCTCGTCTCCGGCGGCCACACCCTGTTGCTTGACGTCGAAGCGTGGGGCACCTACCGCCTCCTAGGCAGCACGCGCGACGACGCCGCGGGCGAAGCCTTCGACAAAGTCGCCAAGCTCCTGGGCCTCCCGTACCCCGGCGGCCGCCACGTCGAGCGCCTCGCCACCACGGGCAACCCATCCCGCGTCCGCTTCACGCGCCCGATGCTCCGCCGCGACCAACGCTTGGGCGACGACGATTATTTCGACGTCTCCTTCAGCGGCCTCAAAACCGCCGTCCGCTTGGCCCTCGCCGTCGACCCCCCACACGCCACCGCCGATGTGGCCCGCGGCTTCCAGGACGCCCTGATCGAGACACTGGTCGAGAAAACCGCCCGCGCCGCCCAAGCCTACGGCCGCCACCGCGTCGTCCTGGGCGGCGGCGTCGCCGGCAACCGCTCTCTCGTCGATGCCATGCGCACCCGCCTCGCCCCCCTGGGCGCGACGGTCTACAGCCCGTCCCCTCGCCTCGCCACCGACAACGCGGCCATGATCGCCCGCGCTGGCCTCTTTCGTTTGTCCCTCGGCGAAACCGCGGGCCCGGAGCTCACGGCCACCGCAACCGCGCCGCTGCCGGGCCTGGTCCCCGCCTAAAATCGCTCGCGGGCCCAACCGTAACCTCAGCGGCAGTAGTTTGACATCGGGACATCATGATGTCATTATATCACTATGACGCTGGAAATAAGCGAGCATCTCCCCCTCTACGCCCACGTCGAGCAGGTCATCGCCGCCCGCATAGCCGATGGCTCCTTGCCTCCCGGCACCCGCCTCCCGTCCGAAGACGACCTCGTCGACGAGTACGCGGTCAGCCGCACGACCGTCCGCACCGCGATCCAGAGTTTGGTGCAGCGCGGTCTCGTTGAAATCCAGCGCGGCAAAGGCACGTTCGTCACGCGCCCCAAGATCACGCAGGAGCTGACACAACTCACCGGCTTTGTCGAGGACATGCAGGCACTCGGCCGCCATGCCACCGCCAAGGTCCTCGATCAGCGCATCGTCGCGGCCGACCAGACCGTGGCCCGCCAGCTCGCGTTGCCGCGAGGCTCGGCGGTCGTGCGCATCCAGCGCGTCCGCCTCGCCGATGGCATGGCCCTCTCCTTCGACGAGACGTACCTCCCCAAGGACCTCGGGGAGCGCGTCATGGCCGACAATCTCGAGACCGAACCGATCTTCTCCCTCCTCGAGCGCAAATACCGCACGCCGCTCGTGGAAGCCGAGTACCGGCTCGAAGCCATTGCCGCCGATGCCACGGCGGCGACGGCGCTCGGCATGGATGTCGGCAGTCCGATCTTCCTGATCGAGCGTACCTCGTACTCAGACGGGCATCGGCCAGTCGACTACGAGCGGCTGCACTACCGGGGCGACCAGATGCGGTTCGTCACCCGACTGACGCGGCGCGCCTGAGGTGCACACGGGCTTCGAGTGGTGGCTCTTCGCGGTGGCCGTGGGCGCCAGCGCCGTGGGCGGCGCGCTCGGCATGGCCGGCGGCATCTTTGTCGTGCCGATCCTGACGATCTTCGGGCACGTCGACATCCGCCTCGCCATCGGCGCGAGCCTCGTGTCCGCGATCGCATGCTCGTGCGGCAGCGCCGCGGCGTTCCTGCGAGGCCATCTGACCAACATCCGCCTCGCCATCGTCCTGGAGATCGCCACCACGCTCGGCGCGGTCAGCGGCGTCCTCCTCGGCGGCGCCATCCCGGCGCGGGCCCTCTTTGCCCTGTTCGCCGTCGTCCTGCTGCTCTCAGCCCAGCAGATGCTGGTCCGGCGCGGGGAGCCATCCGGCGTTGCCACGACGGCGGATGCTGGACGATGGGGAACCCTCCTGCGCCTCGACGCGGATCGCGTACAGCGCGTGCCCTTGGGCATGACCCTGATGTACGGCGCGGGCCTCATATCGTCCCTCCTCGGCATCGGCAGTGGCGTACTCAAGATCCCGGCCATGGATGGCGCGCTGCGTCTCCCGATCAAGGTCTCCTCGGCCACGTCCAATTTCATGATCGGCGTGACCTGCGCCGCCAGCGCGTCCGCCGCCTTCATGCGCGGCACCGTCGTCACGGCCATCGCCGGCCCGGTCGCGCTGGGATCCGTCGTCGGCGCGCTCCTCGGCGCGCGCCTCCTCGTGATCGCATCCAACGGCACGCTGCGTGTGGTCTTTATCGTTGTCCTCCTCGCGCTTGCCGCACAGATGGTGGCGTACGCATGCGGCATCCTCAGCTAGAACGAGTCCTGGCGGCCGTGCTGCAGTACGGCACATGGCTGGCCACAGTCGTGATCGCCGCCGGGCTGGCGATGACGCGGACGCGCATCGCCACCGCGGGAATCGCGCTCCTGATCCTCCTGCCCGTGCTTCGCGTGGCGCTGATGCTGATCGTCTTCGTGCGCCAACGCGACTATCGCCTGGGCGCCGTCGCGGCGCTCGTGCTCCTGCTCATTGGCCTTGGATTCACACTCGGTGTCGTCGCATGACTCTCACGAAACTCACTGCCCGCTGGGCGCCGATTCCCCTGCGCCTCATCGTCGGATTTGGCTTTATGCAGCATGGCGTGGCCAAACTCATGCACGGCCCCGACGCCTTCTCTGGGCTCCTGCATGCGTTGAACGTCCCGGCGCCGCACGTGATGGCGTGGCTCACCATACTCATCGAACTATTCGGTGGTCTGGCCGTGCTGCTCGGTGCGTTCGTGATGCTCGCCAGCGTTCCGATGGCCGCCGTTCTCGTGGTGGCGATGCTGACCGTGCACCTGCCCTACGGATTCGCCTCGATCAAGCTCATGGCCGTCACCGCGGCCGGCCCACGGTTTGGACCGCCGGGCTATGAAGTCGACCTGCTGTACCTCGCCTGCCTCGCGGTCCTAGTCCTGGGTGGTTCGGGACCACTGGCCGTCGATGGGCAACCCTTGCGGTCCCCCGATCGAAACCCCACTGTTGCGGACGTCGTATGAGCGTGATCACTCACGCC
Source organism: Gemmatimonadaceae bacterium (assembly GCA_035569435.1). Lineage (GTDB taxonomy): Bacteria > Gemmatimonadota > Gemmatimonadetes > Gemmatimonadales > Gemmatimonadaceae > DASRDS01. The sequence continues at coordinate 4,521 of DATMNB010000060.1, read as the reverse complement.
CCTCCCAACAAGGATCCCCGTGTCCATCCGGCTCGCCCCGTTCTCGCTGACCCTCGCCCTGCTGTTCGCCACCGCATGCGCGCACTCGACGTCCTCGTCGTCGGACCTGCAAATGCACGGCCCCATACCGATGGGCAACACGTCGACCGACGCGCCGAGCCCCGATCCACGCATCGGACTCAAAGGCGGCCGATTCGATGCCGCCCAAGCGGCGTGGAACGTCCGCGTCGTGGCGATGGTCAAGCCATCGGACAAGTTCATGAAAGCCTGGAACTCCGACCTGACCTTCACGGGCCACTACGTGATCCAGGGCAGCTACGACGGCTACCAGATCTGGGACATCACCAATGTCCACCAGCCCACCCTGACGACGGCCTTCTACTGCCCGGCCTCGCAGAGTGACGTGTCCGTCTACAAGAACCTGCTCATCGTATCCGGTGAAGGCCTGACCGGCCGCCTCGACTGCGGCGACCAAGGCGTGAAGGACACCGTGAGCAAGGACCGCCTCCGCGGGATCCGGATCTTCGACATCAGCGACATCAAGAACCCCCGCAACGTCGGCAACGTCCAGACCTGCCGCGGCTCGCACACGCACACCGTCCTGGTCGACCCCAAGGACACCGCGAACCTCTACGTCTATATCTCGGGCTCCGCCGAGGTGCGACCATCCGCTGAGCTCCCAGGCTGTGTCGACACGCCTGAACTCCACACCAATACGGCGTTGTTCCATATCGAGGTCATCAAGATCCCACTGGCCCACCCCGAGCAGTCGGCCATCGTCAGCGCACCGCACATCTTCAAGGACCTGGTCGCCCCCACCGCGCATGGCGACACCCCCGAGGACATCGCGGAGGCCGCCAAGGCCGCGGCCGCCGCGCGCGCCAAAGGCGGATTCACCGTGCCGATCCACGGCATCGAAGTCATCGTGCCGGAATCCTACGTCGGTCCGCTGCTGCAGCAGGTCGTTGCCGAACGCGGCGGCACCGGCGCCGCGACCGCCGCCGACAGCGCCACCCTGCAGCGCGAGCTGCCCAGCATCGTCGCGAAGATGATGGGACCGGACGCGGTGCCCGGGCGCAGCCCTGGCCCCGCCCAGTGCCACGACATCACGGTCTACCCCGCGATGGGATTGGCGGGCGGCGCCTGCGCAGGCTACGGACTACTGCTCGACATCCGCGACCCGGCCCACCCGGTCCGACTGGGCGCGGTGGCCGACTCCAACTTCTCCTACTGGCACTCGGCGACGTTCAACAACGACGGCACCAAGGTCCTCTTCTCCGACGAATGGGGCGGCGGCACCCAGCCCAAGTGCCGCAAGACGGACAAGCACGAGTGGGGCGCGGACGCGATCTTCACCATCGTCGATGGGAAGATGCAGTTCCAGAGCTACTATAAGATGCCGGCGCCCCAGACCCCGCAGGAGAACTGCGTGGCCCACGATGGGTCGCTCATCCCGATTCCGGGACGCGACGTGATGGTCCAGGGCTGGTATCAGGGCGGTGTGTCCGTCTTCGACTGGACCGACGCGACGCACCCCAAGGAGATCGCGTTCTTCGATCGCGGCCCTGTCGACTCGACGCGGATGGAGGTCGGCGGCTCCTGGTCGGCCTACTGGTACAACGGCGTGATCGTGAGCTCCGAGATCTCCCGCGGGCTCGACATTCTCGACCTGACGCCGAGCGGACTCCTCTCACAGAACGAGATCGACGCCGCCAAGTCCGTGCACCTCACCGAATTCAACGCCCAGGGCCAGCCCAAGTACATCTGGCCCGCGAGCTTCGCCCTGTCGCGCGCCTATGTCGACCAGCTCGCCCGCTCCAACGGACTCGGGGCGGACCGGATCTCCGCTGTCCGCCAAGCGCTCGTCACCGCCGAACACGCATCAGGCCCGGCACGCCACGACGCCCTGACGCAACTCGCCACCGGCCTGGATGATGACTCGCACCACTCCAGCGATGCGACCAAGGTCGTGATGCTGGCCGGATCCGTGCGCGAGCTCGCCACCGCCACGTCGCACTGAGCATTCGATAACGCGTCTCGCCTGTCTCAAACTCCGGGTCAATCAGGACCGGAGTTTGAACAGGACGGCCACCGGCGTCTCAGCCACCACCGGATACGTCCGCCGCATATCCGTGTCGAACTCCGGCAGCCGGACCAGCACGCGCTGCTCGACGATGAAGTAGCCGACTCCCTTATCGATCAACGATCGGACGATCGGCATCGTGTGATCCTGCACGCACGGGGTGAACCCTTTGTGGTCCGTCCAGTAGAAAAACCATGGGGTGTTATACGCCGATTCGGTCGGCGTCACGCAGTCTTCGCCACTGGCGGCGATCAGCACCCCCGGCGGGATGAGCGGCGCGAAGGCGCGGGCCGTCTGGTAGACCGGCACGTTGAAGCTCGGGTGACGCTCGTCCCACGTCAGACGGACCGCCGTGACACACGCGTACAGCACGGCGCAGGCCGTGGCGCCGGCGAGCGCTTTTTGCCCCGCGCCTGCGAGCGAGCGTCGATGCATCCAGAGCACGGTGGTCACGCCACCCATCAGCAGTGCCGCGGGCGGCATCGACACGATGTGATAGTAGCGAGCCCACTCGTCGGCGCTGGTCCCGGCGATCACGATGTAATAGACGAGCACGGCCGCATACCAGAGGTATCCGTACCCAAAAACGCGCAGCCGCGGGCCGTAGCGCCACGCGAACAGCGTGCCCAGAGCAATGGCGATCACGCCTGCCTTGCGCCAGACGAAATGCAGCTCCAGGGAGGCGATCCCCAGGGCGTAGTGCGCATGGGTGAGGGCCGCGAGTCCGACCACGTGGTGGTGGTTGGACGCGCCGAGGGAATTGCCGTACGTGAGATAGAACTGGTGGGCATGGGCGTACCAGAGGGCGCTCGGAGCCAGCGCGAGGATCGCGAACACCCACAGCCGGGGCTGGAAAAACAACCGCCACCCGCGGCGCCACGCCGTGAAGAAGATGAACACCAACCCCACATGCGCGGCCGGCGCCTTCGCGAGCACGGCGAGTGCCGTCAGCGCCATCGCCCACCAATACCACAGCCAGCGATCCTCCTCGAGCCACCGGACGTACGTGTAGACGGCCCCAACGTAGGCCGCCATCATGAGTGGCTCGGGCTGGATCGCGTTCGCCAACCGGATCGCCAAGGGACTCACGGCGTAGTAGAACGTGGCGACGGCCGAGCCGGGCGGCGGCATCGTATACTCGGCGAGTCGGAGCACGAGCAGGAGCGTGACCAGAAAGCAGACGAACGAGATGACGCGCCCGATGACCTCGTGGAATCCGAGCACGCGGTAGCCGATGGCGATCAGGTACGGGTAGATGGGGAACTCCATCTCGACGTATCCCGGCCCGTTCCCACGCCAATCGATCTGCGGATAGAGCAAATGCATGCCCTCGCGCGAGTAGTTCCGCGCGACCGCCGCGACGTCGCACTCGCGCCACATTTCGTGCGACGAGCCGTCTACGCCATGCCAGAGATCGATCGAGCCGAACGCCGCGCCGATCGCCAGCAGCGCGATGACGACCATGCGGGGCAGACGCGTCGTGTGGCCCACGCGCCTATGGCCCCGCGCGCCGGAACGCCGACCAACTGCCGAAGGTCGCCTCGCGCACGTACCGCGCGTCGAGCAGCTGGCGCAGCTCCGGAAGGTCGGGGGCCAAGGAGGGTCCTTCCTCGATGGCCAACGATCCGTTCTCGTAGTGGGCCGCGATGTAGAGCGGCGGGCGCGCCCACAGCCGAGTGACGAACTCACGCCGGAACGTCGCCTGAATGGGTTTGTGCCACTCGGGGCCGCAGTCGCTGAACAGCGTCAGGTGGCCGTGGTTCGGGCACACGAACTGAAACTGATCAAAAAATCTGGTGGGGCTCATGCGCCGCGTGGCATACTGCACGATGGGTTCCGGCCCCCACAGCTGGATCTCGTCGCCCGTCGCCGTGTGCATCCACAGGAATCGCGCCAGATCCGCTTGCGTCGGGCTGTTGGCGATCATGTGCCGGAACGCCGTCGAATCGTCCGCTGGCGCGAGCGCCGCGCGCAGGTCGCCATAGCGCGAGACGCCAGACCGTCCAAACTGCACTAGGAGGACGGCCGCGATCCCCAGGAGTCCCGCCACGGCGGCACGCCGCCCATCGAGTCGCGCGGCGCGGACCGCCGCGCCCACCAGCCACTCCCACCCATCCCCAGCCACGATGACCAGGCACGCGATCATCGGCCAATACTGGTAGCGGTAGCCTTTGGACTCCCAGAACCGGACCATCAGGCAGAGCACGAACAGCATCCACACCGTGACCAGCTCGCGCCGGGGCCTGCCCCGCCGGAGCGCGAACAGCGAGAGCGCGACACCGACCCACACGCTGCGCGGCGTGTACTTCACGAGCCCAAACAGGATCGCGATCTTGGTCTTGCGCTCGAGGTAGACGTAGACTGTCTGGAGGAGCGTGGCAAGCTCGATGATCGCGTGGCCACGACCGGTCGCGACGTAGACGGCGATGAACGCAAAC
>DATMNB010000059.1:0-4567 GCA_035569435.1 Gemmatimonadaceae bacterium | reverse complement strand
GCGCGTGGCTCGCGGGGCTGGTGGCGTCCGTGGCGTACACGGACCGCGTGCCCCGCGCGGCCGCGCCGACGGACGTGGCGCCGCTGGCCTCGTTGATCGATCGCGTGGGCCCGCCCTCCACGAGCGCGACCCCCGCGCGTGGGGCCGATCCCACGCGCCTCGCGTGGGGGGTGTTCGCGCTCCTCGCGCTGGCGCTGCTCGCCGAGTGGACGTCCCGCCGCACGCGCGGCGTGAAGTGATCACGGACTTCGTGGTGTGAACGTCGCGTGGGGCACGGTGCCGCTGGGTCGAGGGAGTGCTTCGAGGGTCTCGCGTGTCTATACCGTCGACATTCCTCGTGAACCCGATGACTACTTCGATTGCTGCCGTGCCCCCCGCGCCGCCGCGCCGCTATCCTGGTCACTATCTCGTCACGCTCGCCCGTGACCCGCTTGGTCTCCTCACCTCGATGGCGCGATGCGGCGATGTGTCGCAGATCGTCATCGGGCCCCAGCGGCTCGTGCTGGTCAGTCACCCGGATGATGTGCAGCGGGTCCTGGTAACGGAGCAGCGCGCCTTTACCAAAGGGCGGGCCCTAGAGCGCTCGAAGCTGATGCTCGGCGAAGGGCTGTTGACGAGCGAAGGCGCCTACCACCTCCGGCAGCGTCGGCTCGTCTCCCCGGCGTTCCATCGGGAGCGGATCGCGCGCTATGCCGATGTCATGGCCGGGTTCGCCGCCGAGGCCGATGCCGGATGGCGCGATCGCGAGCTGCGGGACATGCATGAGGCCATGATGCGCGTGACCCTCGCGATCGCCAGCAAGACGCTGTTCGATGCCAGCTTGGACGATGGCACGAGCGAAGAGATTGGCGAGGCGGTCTCGCTCTCGCTGCGGATGTTCCAGTACACGATCCTGCCGTTCGGGCGCGTGATCGAGCTACTCCCGTTGCCTTTCGTCCGCCGGTTGCGCAAGGCGCGCGAACGGCTCGATGCCTTCGTCTACGGGATGATCGAGGAACGCCGCCAGCCGGGCGCACGAGCCCACGCCGACCTCCTGTCGATGTTGTTGGAGGCGCGGGATGACGACGGCAGCGCGCTGAGTGACGAGCAGGTCCGCGATGAAGTGATCACGCTCATGTCAGCCGGTCATGAGACGACGGCCGTCGCCCTGTCGTGGACGTGGTACCTGCTCTCGCAGCACCCGCGTGTCACCGCGGGCGTGCACGACGAGCTCGCCCGCGTGCTCGCCGGCCGCACGCCGACGATGGCCGATCTCGATCGACTCGTCTACACCCGCGCCGTGATAGCCGAGTCGATGCGGATCTACCCGCCGGCCTGGGTGCTCGAGCGCCGCGCGGTGGTGGACGTGCGCCTTGGCGGCTACATGGTCCCGGCCGGGTCGCTGGTCCTCGTCAGCCCCTACATCGCGCACCGCGATCCCCGCTGGTGGACGGAGAGCGAGCAGTTCGACCCCGATCGTTGGCTCACGCCGAGCGTGCGGCCGAAGTTCGCGTACTTTCCGTTCGGCGCGGGGACACGCACGTGCGTGGGTGAGGCATTCGCGTGGATGGAGGCGGTCCTTATCCTGGCGACGATTGCGCAACGCTGGACGTTCAGCCACGATCCGACACACGAGGTGATCCCCGAGCCGATGATCACGCTTCGCCCACGCTACGGCATGCGGATGCGCCTTCACCGTCGCGACCCCTGAGGGACCCGGATTTTACGGTTTTAGCCGTATTATCGACTGTAACGGTAATATCGCTATAAGCTGCTAAGCCCCTTAGAGTCGTCTTGACCCACTCGTAACCCAGTGCACGTCGACGTCGTTACGATGGCACCCGACCAGTTGAAGGCCTACGGCGACGTGGAGCGATAGGTCCGAGGGATTTTGCAACCGCCAGGAGCACGTCTCGGAGCCACACGCAGCCGGGGTCGGTGTGCGTGCGCGCCGGGTGGAGCACGTATTCGTCGAAGGTGCCGGCATCGAGCGGCACTGGGATCACGTCGATATTCAGGACCCTGGTACAGGCCCGAATGAGCCGCTCTGGGATGACAGCGATCAGATCCGACTGGGCCACGATGTGCAGTGCCTGGAGGTAGTGTGGCACACTGAGCGCCACATGCCGCGCTCGACCTTCGTCCCGGAGCCAGGTATCGACGGGGTCCTCGGCAAACTCCCTTGCCACGACGGCCACGTGATGGGCGCGCAGAAACGCGTCGACCCGCGCGAGCCGATGCGCCAACGGGTGGCCGCGTCGCACGACACAGGCGTCACGGTCAGTGTAGAGGCGCTGCTGGTAGAAGCCCGTGAACCGATGCGGGACACAGGCGACCGCCACATCGATCGCCCGCGCCAGCTCGACCGGGTCGAGCGTGTGTCCCGTCGTCGAGTGTACGCGGATCGCGACATGCGGTGCCTCGGCTTCGAGTCGCCGGAGCAGCGGCGGGAGGAGCAGGTCACTCGCGTTGTCGGCCACGAAAAGGCGAAACGTGCGCGTGCTGGTCGCGGCATCGAAGCGGTTGCTGACCACCAGCTCCCGCACACGCGCCAGCACATCCTTCACCGGATCCCGGAGGGCGTCGCCGCGCGCGGTACGCTGCATGTGGGCGCCGACGCGCACGAGCAGCGGATCGCCGAGGAGGACTCGCAGCCGCTTCAGGGCGTGGCTCATCGCCGGCTGCGAGAGCGAGACGCGGGCCGCAGCGCGGCCGACGCTCGCTTCGTCGAGCAGCGCTTCCAGTGCGACCAGCAGGTTCAGGTCGAGCGCGGAGAGATTCATGGGGTCGATATCGGATATACACGCAATCGATTGGCAGAATGTGTCCCGATACAATATCGTCAGGGCATGTCAAACATCCAGTTGTTGATCCCCGAGACGATGCCGAAGTCAGTCGGCTACTCGCAGGTGGCCACGGTCACCGGGGGGACGATTGTCTTTATTGCCGGGCAAGTGGCCCTCGATCGGTCGGGGACCGTCGTCGGCCGAGACGACTTCCGGGCGCAGGTGCAGCAGGTGTTCGAGAACGTCGGCGCCGCGATCACCGCCGCTGGCGGGACGTTCCGCGACGTCATCAAGCTCAATACGTACGTGTTGGATCTGGCGAATCTGCCGGTCTTCCGAGAAGTGCGAGACCGGTTCATCAACCTCGAGTCTCCGCCGGCCAGTACGGCGATTCAGGTCCCTCGGCTCTTCCGGCCCGAGTTTCTTGTGGAGATAGAGGCGATCGCCGTCGTAGGTCGCTGACCGCTAGGAGGCGCCGGTCGCGAGGCGCCGGCCATTGATGTCGGCCGGCGCCTGCAGACGAAGCTTCGGTCGGGGCAGGGGGGGGGAACCCGAGTCCTCGCGAGCTGATAGCAGGTTTATGATGTACGCCGCGTTCGGCCGTCACGAGAGCGGTGACCGTTTGCGTGACGGTTTCGCGCCACTGTTTTGTGAGTTTTGTCGGGGTTTCGCTGTTTTTCTCACCTTCCGCGCGCTGCTACGACGCGATTTAGCGTTGCAACGACGCGGTCGGTACTCTAAGGTCGCGTGTTCAAATCCAACTCCCAACACTGACTCATTCGTGAAGCGCACTGGCACAATGACCGTCGCAGTTGAGCGGTATGGCCTCGACCGATTGGCGGCCCGTGGGCAGCTGAACTCGTCGTGCGTTCACGGACCATCGGGTCGCGCTCCGCGTCCGGACCCACCGGCTGCAGCCGGAAGACCAGCTTTGGCTACGGCCCGACCACGATCGTGCAGGTGTATCTGCTTGAGCGGCGAAGTCACCGACAATCAGTGCTCGCAGCAGCCAGCCCGCTTCCCGCGTCCATGCTGCAGGACATGGACACCCGCCTCGCCGCGTACCAAGGCACCGGCATGCGACTGCTGCTCCGATTCACGTACAATTTCGGCCCCATCGGCCCGGGCTCGATGGACGCGCCCATCGATGTCATCGCCCAAACCACCCAATCCCTGACCAGCCTCTAGCGCATTGAATTGGGAGGCCGAATCCGGCCAGCCGCCACGGACGGTCAGAGCGCACATTTCTGGCTGTGACCCATCCACAGTACTTCCCGACCGCGGACATCTGCGAGCGCGCGCTGGCAGCACGCGACGCGCGCTTCGACGGCATCTTTTACGTGGGGATCACGTCGACCGGCGTCTACTGCCGCCCGGTCTGCCCGGTGGTAAATCCAACCTCAATTTGTAAAAGGACGCTAGATGAACTCCTTCTTGGCCGCCGTCGCCGGGTCGCCCGTGTTGGGGGTGCCGATCGGCTCGATGAGCAGGAGCTGCACTTCCTCGGGAGCCACGGGGCGGTGTTCGACGCCCTTGGGGACGACGTAGAGGTCACCGGGGCCCAGGTGGACGTCGCCGTCGCGGAGTTGGATGGTCAGGTTGCCCTGGAGCACGAGGAAGAAGTCGTCGGTGTCAGGGTGGGCGTGCCAGGTGAATTCCCCGCGGACTTTGACGACCATGATGTCGTGGCCGTTGAAGCGTTCGACGATGCGGGGGGACCAGTGGTTGGAGAAGGTGCTGAGCTTCTGCGCGAGGTTGATGACGGGCACGGTTATTTCCTCTCGTAGACGATGCGGCCGCCG
>DATMNB010000058.1:0-10243 GCA_035569435.1 Gemmatimonadaceae bacterium | reverse complement strand
GCTCCAACTCACACCCGACGCGCGTCCCGAGCCAGTCGGCGTGCGCGTCCGTGAGCAGCAACTCGAAGGCCGCGTCGGGAACGTAGCGCGTAACTCTGGCCCGCCAGTCGTAACCGGGACCAAAGCCCAGTGCGAACTCGGCGCCGTCCTTGGCAGTGCCGGACGCCGATTTGGTCCACCAGCGATCGAGGCCCTCGGGCGTGGACACTGCCTCGAAGACGGCGCGTTGTGGCGCCTTGACCGTGAACTCCTGAACGATATCGGGCATGTCTACGAGGGGTTGCTCCCGCGTATGGTCGCCAGCGTAAGGATAATCTGGCGCAGGACACCCGAGTCGAGCAAAATGTTGTGTGGCGCGCCGGCGAGCTCGACCAGATTGACCCTTACCCCGCGCGCCCGAAGGTCGGCGGCGTAGGCGCGGCTGAGCGGAGGCGGTGCCAGGTTGTCGGCGGTGCCAACGACAAGGGTCACGGTCGTTTTCGGTTCGACGCTCCCGGCGACGCTCGCCGGTGACAAGCTGCGGACGGGGATGAGCCAGAGCGGCTGATGTTGGACGGCGACCATGTGGCGTCGCCATGTTGGGACGTCGCAGGGGCACGACACGAGCACGGCGCCATCGGCGGTCGACGGGTGCCGGCCGAGGATGTTGGCTGCGATGGCCGCGCCGCCGGAGTGGCCGACGAGGAGCACGTGCGCCGGGTGGTAGGCGGCGCGCAGGGTGTCGATCGCGGCGGCGATCGCGTCAACGATGGCCGGCGTGTAGTTGTCGCCCATGGCGTGTCCGCGACGCCCGCTCGAGCGATGGCCGCCGTCGTCGGTGTAACCAGGACGCAGCAGACCCACGGCGATGACGTCCTCGGATTGCTGGCTGATGATCCGGGCCGCGGCGTACTGGTAGCCAGGCGCCTCGAACGGCGCATCGCCATGCAAAACGACAACGAGATCCGGCCTGGGGCCGATCCGGGCACTGCGATACGTCTGCACGTGGAGGCACTCTGACCCGCCGCGCACCCACTCCTCGGTGACGGGCGACGCGCAGGCCGAGCGATCACTCGCCGCGCGAGGGAAGCCCCCGCCGAGGAACCACCACATCGCGACGACGGCCACGGTGGCGACGAGCGCGCGACTGACGACACGGACCAGTGCAGAGAATCGAATCGGCATGCCGCCGTCAAATACGACGCGGGCGGCCAATCAGTTTCGACTGGCCGCCCGCCCTCGCTCAGCGTATCGCGCGCCTTACGGCGCCGGCAGGACCTGCACGTCGAGATACCCGATCGCCCCGCGATCCTGGGCCCGAATGGCCAGGACGTTGGGTGTGGTGCCCAAACGCAGGGCGGAGTGAGGGACCGCGAAGGTGAACGTGCCCTCCGTGGCACAGCCCTCGTGGGAGTAGTAGTTGAAGTCGGCCGGGTTAGGCTGCGCGCCGTTGGTTGGGGCGAGCGCGACGCCGTTCAGGTAGACGATGATGTCGTTGTCGATCGCCACGCTGATCTGGAGACTCCCGGTGTAGTTGGCCGACAGCGTGATCGGCCGCACGACGAGCAAGACCGACGGGCTGCCCTGCGTGTCGCCGCTGGTGTTCCATACCAACGACTGTACGAACGCATCGAGCGGACAGCTGATGCCCGACACGTCGCCGCTGCCGAACGGCGCCGACGCGCCCGACACCCATCCGCTCGGCAGCTGGCTCGACCCGGTCAGCGCCACGTTCTGGAACCCGGTCGTATCGACGGCCGGCACGATCCCGGCGTTGGGGTTGAACAACAGGTACGAATACCCACTCGAGAATCCGCTCGAATCGATGTACGGCAGGATGTCAGTCCCCGTCGCCTGGTACGTCGGCATCGTGCCGAGCACCGTGACGCCCACGCTCCCTACCGGCACCGGGAACACCGTCGTTGCCGTCACCGTGTTGGCGCCCGGCCCAACGATCCAACTCCCAACCGAGGCGACGCCGTTCGCCCCCGTCGTCACGACGACAGATGCCATCTGGGTCGTGCTGCCGGGCGCCGTCAGATCGCCCTGGCCCACGGTCGTCGCGAACGTCACGTTGGCCCCCGGCACGGGCCGCGCGTTCGGTGTGTTGACCAGCACCGCCGGCGACACCGGCGTGGCCGACCCGGTCGGTACAACCTGCGTCGGGAATGGATTGGGTTGCGGCGTCACGACGATCGTCGTGTCGACCCCCCCAAATGGGCTGAACGACTTGGTCTTCCCGCCAACGCCAAGCACCACGGCGTACGCCGGGGTCGGCGTGAACAGCGCGAGGACCTGAGATCCAAACGCCGCGGCCGCCTTCCCAATCCGGCCGGCGCGGGCCAACTGGAATGGACTCGCGACTGGCAGCGCCCCGGTGCCGCCGCACGTCAGGTTGGCTGTCGCCTTGGGCAGAATCTGCACGACGGTGTCCGGCTTCCCGTTTGGTCCGGTCGACGGAATGTTATGCCCGAGGTGCACCGACGCTGGCACGCTCCCATTCGGGCCAGTGACACAGATTTCGGTGACCACCGTATCGCCGAACGTCTGTGTGGGCGTCACCGTGTAATCGAAGAACGGCCCGTACTGATCGAGCGGCGTATTCAGCGGCCCCGCGAACGCGGGAAACTGCGTCGTGATGTGCGAGATCGTGATCGTCACCGGCTGCGTGATGGCTTTGGGTGAGATCTTGACCGCCGCCTGCCCATCGCCCGTCGTGACCGTCTGCGTATCCGCTGAGGGAAAGACGACCGTTGTCACGTTGGCCGGGTTCGTCGGATCGGTCCCGAGCGTCAATCCGGTCGGATCGAGTCCGACGTCGCAGTAGAGGCCATCCCCGACCGCCAGCAACAGGCTCGCTGTGTTTGTCGACACGCCCCCGATGAGCGACCCGGCCTTGTAGGCCGTGAGCAGCTGAGTCCAGAGCTTGAACATGTCGGTCCGCGCCAGCGTCGTGCGTCCCTTGCGATACTCGGCGAGCACCTCCACCCACTCGGCCAGCACGATGCCGAAACGCGGCACCGGTACCAGCTTCCCGATGTCCTTGGCCTGCGAGTCGAGCGACGGACAGGAGAAGGCAGCACCGCGCGCGGTTGCGGTCAGGGCCGACGGCGTAGCGGACGAGGGGGTCGGCGCGACGGGACGGTCGGACGAACATCCGACCGCGAGCCCCGCGACGACGAGGGTCAAACCCAACGTGATACAGCGCATGCGGACGGACCTCGAAGGACCAGAGTGTGAACTTACTTGGGCGAACCCGTCGCGAAGAGCGCCTTGAAGCGCGGATCATCGCGAAGACTCCGCCACTGCCAACTGCCATCGGTTGCGACATCGGTGGAGCGAGCCGGGTTGGCCGCCAGATATCGCTTGAGCTGTCCGAGCGCCTGGTCCTTGTCGCCGAGGATGAGGTACACGACGCCTTTGTCTTCATCGAGGTCGCGCGTCGGATCGACGTCCGCGCTCGGGTCGACGCGTCCCAGGACATGCCGTGCGCTGTCCGCCAATCCCGCCTGGGCCAGCGCGCCCGCCATGAGCACCTGCGCCTGCAGCGTGGCGAACGACCGATCCCCCGCCGCGCTGAGCGCGACCAGGGAATCACCCAGTCGCCACCCACGCGCCACGTCGGGCGTGGCACCCTTGGCGGCCATCTGCCGGAGCCGGCACTCCACCGTGCGGGCGTCGGCCGGGAACCGCCGTCCCATCACGTCGCACCAGTGCACGGCTTCGGCGAACTGCTCGAGGTCGTACGATGCCGCCCAGAGCCGCCACAGAATCACGTCGGCGTTGCTGAGATAGGCGTCCTCTTCGTACGCGCGTCGTGCGGCCAGCTTTGCCCCTTCGACGTCGTTCTTCTGGTAGTACAGGCTGGCCAATACCCCCCACGCCGCCGCCTGCTCAGGGTTCCGGCTCACCGCGGCCTCGAGATCACTCTTTGCCGAATCGAGCAGCGCCGCCGCAGCAGCAGCGTCGGGCGTCACGCCGAGGAGCCAGCGCCAGTAGCGGAGTGTGCCGCGGAGCTCGAGGGCATCCGGATCGGTTGGCGCCAAACGCAGTGCGTTTGTGGCGTGGACCATGGCGCTGTCGATCCACCGCGCCGCGGTCTGCGGATCGCCGCCGTAAAATCGCGACAGCTTGTAGGCCACCGCCCCCCGGGCGATCGCGGGCGTCGGCCAGGTCGGATCGAGCCGCGCCGCTTGCGCCAACGCCGAGTCGGCGCTGGCGAAGTCGTGCCGGAGTGTCGCCGTGTCGGACGACGTGATGAGCTGCTCACCGCGCCGTCGCCACTGCGTCCCGAGCTGGACGAGCGCCCACGCGTCGGGGTTCGTCGTCTGGGCGCGCTGGTCGCGGAGCGTGATCTCCTGGCCCAGTCGTTTGCGAATCATCGCGCCGACCTCGGCGGCCAGCGTGTCGCGCACCGTGAGCACGTTGGCCGCCGGCAGCTCGAACGCCGCCCGCTGAAACTCCGCGCCCGTCGACCCGTCGAGCAGGTGGACGGTGACGCGGAGCCGGTTGCCCTGGCGATCGACGCCGCCGCGCACGAGTGTGCCGACACTGAGGGCGCGGGCGATGCTGTCCGGGGCGACGCTGTCGCCGCGATAGCGCGCCGACCCCGCCGCCGAGATGACCTTGAGGGATCGGACGGCGTCGAGCTCGGCGATGAGCGCGTCGGTGAGTCCGTCGGCGAGATATCCCAGCTGGTGGTTCGTGCTCTGATCGTCGAAGTAGAGCACCGCGACGTGTCGCGGATCGAGGCCGCCAACCATGACCGCGGGCCGGGCCGGCGCCGACGATTCGCGCCACGCGGCCCACGCCGTTGCGAGCAGCGCTACGCCACCGAGCGTAAGGATCGCCCACCGCCGGCGGACCCAGTGCGCCACCGTCGCTCGCGACGGGACGGCCCATCCCGCGGTGGCCACGGCCGGATCGCGCAGCGCGGTGGCAAAGTCGCTGGCGGTGGCGAACCGGTCGGCCGGCACTTTGGACAGCGCTTTCCTGACGACGAGCTCCAGCGCCGGCGGCATCGAGGGCCGAACGATGGACAGGGGAGAGGCGGTGTCGAGGGCATGCCGGGCGATGATCGCCTGGGCGTTGGGGCCGACGAATGGCGGCTGCCCGGCGAGCATCTCGTAGAGCACGCAGGCGAGCGAATAGACGTCGGACCGGCCATCGATGCGCTTGTCGGCCGCCGCCTGCTCGGGGCTCATGTACTTGGGCGTGCCGAGCGTGACCCCGGTCTGGGTCAGCTTTTCATCGCCGGCCGACGCGACGGCGCGGGCGATGCCAAAATCGGCGACGAGCGCGTGCGAGTCCTCGAGGAGAATGTTCTCGGGTTTGATATCCCGATGGACCACGTTGGCCCGATGGGCGTAGTCGAGCGCCTCGGCGACTTCAATCGCGAGGGCGACCGCTTCCTCGATGCCCAACTGTCCCTCGCGATCGAGTCGGGTCCGCAGCGACTCGCCCTGGACATAGGGCATGACGTAGTAGAGCTGTCCTTCCCATTCCCCGGAGTCGTTCAGCGGGAGGATGTTGGGATGACTGAACCGCGAGGCGACGTCGATCTCGCGCTTGAAGCGCTCGGGCCCGACCACGTAGCCCAGGTCGGGGAGGAGGACTTTGACGGCGACCAGGGCCCCGTCATGTTTCAGGTCACGGGCGAGATAGACGGTGGCCATCCCCCCGCGACCGATCTCGCGGTCGATGGCGTATCGTCCGTTCACAACACCAGTGAGTCTGTCCGTGAAGCTCCCCACGAGCCCAGCCGTTGGCATTAGACGCCGCTAATATGATGTGTTCCATAGTGAAATGGGCGTCTCAACGCAAACTCATCGCGATCTTATTTGTGTCGTGACAGTGCCCACACCGGCGGGATGGCAGTGGGATGGCGACAGTTGACACATTGTAAGTGCTTGGCTAGCTTGCGGGTCTGTCCAAAATGACTCTGACCTGACCCTTCGTCGAATGCGAACTTATACCGCCACGCCCTCGGATATCGAGCATCGCTGGTACATCGTGGATGCCGACGGCATGGTTCTCGGGCGCCTGGCCTCCGAGATCGCGCGCGTGATTCGCGGCAAGCACAAGCCGATGTTCACGCCGCACATGGATACCGGCGACTACGTGATCGTGATCAACGCCGCCAAGGTGAAGCTGACCGGCCGCAAGCTCGAGCAGAAGCGCTATTTCCATCACACCGGCTACATGGGCCACGAGCGCTACACGCCCGTGGCGTCGATGCTCTCGAAACATCCCGAGCGGGTGATCGAGAAGGCCGTCTACGGGATGCTCCCCAAGACCGCGCTCGGCCGGCAGGATCTCCGCCGCAAGCTCCGCGTCTTTAGCGGCCCGCAGCACGACCACGTCGCGCAGCAACCGATCCCGCTCCCCACGAACAAGCTGTCGAAGATCGCCACCCAGCAGCCCGAGCTCGCGAATGCCCGTTGATTCCGAAACCAAGCACACCGTCGGCCGCCGGAAAGAAGCGGTCTGCCGCCTCTACCTGACCCCCGGGTCTGGCAAGTGGTTCATTAACGGCCGCACGCTTGGTGATTACTTCCCCCGTCCGGCCCTCGTGTCGGCAATCCAGCAGCCCTTCACGGCGACCGACACGCTCGGCCGCTATGATGTCCGCGCCAAGGTCGAGGGCGGTGGGCTGTCCGGTCAGGCCGGCGCGCTCCGGCTTGCCGTCTCGCGGGCGCTCGTGATGATCGATGAAGCGCACCGGCGCAAGCTGCGCGATCTCGGGTTGCTGACCCGCGATGCCCGCGCAGTCGAGCGCAAAAAGCCAGGCCGGCCCAAAGCTCGCAAGCGGTTCCAGTTCAGCAAGCGGTAGGAATTTTTTTGGGGGAGATCCCCCAAGTGCAGCAAGCAGTAAGAACCTTTTGGGGGCGAGATCCCTCGGGTTCTGGCGAGCGGCGAAAAAAAAGAAATGCTTCTTTTTGTTTATTTTTGTTTCTATCCCCCACGCACCCTGAGTCGCGGCGGGTGCCCGGTCAAACCGGGTCGCACGCGACGCTGACGGGAGCGGTCGACTCAACCCGCGAGAGGCTCCACAGAGGACATGTCCCAACCTAATCTCGACGATCTGCTCAAAGCCGGAGTCCACTTCGGCCACCAGACCCGCCGTTGGAACCCCAAGATGCGCCGGTTCATTTTCGCCGAGCGCAACGGCATCCACATCATCGATCTGCAGAAGACGCTCCGGCAGATCGAGCTCGCGCAGAAGCTGGCGCGTGAGGTCGTCCTCCGGGGCGACAACGTGCTCTTCGTCTGCACCAAGCGCCAACTCAGCGCGATCGTCCGGGAAGAGGCCGAGCGCTCCGGCGCTCTCTACGTCACCGAGCGGTGGCTGGGTGGTCTCCTCACCAACTTCCAGACCGTCAAGAAGCAGATCCGGCGCCTCAAGGACCTCGAGGCCGGGAGCGAGACGGGTGGCGAGTTCGAGAACTACACCAAGAAAGAGCAGCTCCTCATGACCCGGCAGCGCGACAAGCTGTCCAAGAACCTGTCGGGCATCAAGAACATGACCCGCATCCCCGGGCTCATGTTCGTCATCGACTCCAAGAAAGAGCGCATCGCCGTCAGCGAGGCGAACAAGCTGGGGATCCCCCTCATCGCCATCGTCGACACGAACGCCGACCCGGACGTGATCACCGTCCCGATCGCCGGCAACGACGACGCCATTCGCTCGGTCGAGCTGATCTGCCGCGCCATCGCCGACGCCGTCGTCGAGGCCCGCCGAGAGGCGCCGGTCCGTCAGGAAGTCGAGGAAGGGGAGTCCAACACCTACAGCTCCGATCGCGGTATGGAGCCGGCTGCCGGCGACGATGAGCGCCGCCGCCGTCGCCGTCCGCGGCGCCGCCGTGCCAAGCCCGAAGCGATTGCCGCCCGACTCAAGACGGGTGGGGCGGTCGATGATGCCGACGTGGCGGCCGATGACGTCGATATCGAGGCGCCTGACGACGCGGTTTGAACCAAGTTCCGGAATCGACTAGACTTCCAGGACGCCGCCGGTCGCTTGCAAGCCGGCGGCGTTTTCACGACTAGACACATGTGAGTGATATTATGACAGCCACGGCATTTACGACGAAGGACATCCAGGAGCTCCGCCAACGGACCGGCGCGGGCATGATGGACGCGAAGAAGGCACTCGAAGAGTCGAACGGCAATATGGACAAGGCCGCCGAGTGGCTCCGCGCCAAGGGCACGGTCAAAGCCGAGAAGCGCGCGGGCAAGGTCGCCCGCGAGGGCGTGGTGGGTAGCTACATCCACCACAACGGCAAAGTCGGCGTCCTCGTCGAGATCAACTGCGAGACCGACTTCGTCGCCCGGAACCCCGAGTTCCAGACGCTGGTCAAGCAGGTGGCCGAGCACATCGCCGCCGCGAACCCGGTCGGCGTGGACAAGGACAGCGTCCCAGCCGACCGCGTGGAGCGCGAGAAGCGCATCTTCGAGCAGCAGGTGCGCGAGAGCGGCAAGCCCGAGCACCTGATCGACAAGATCGTCGCCGGCAAGGTCGAGTCCTTCTACAAGGACGTCGCCCTCCTGCATCAGGAGTGGGTCCGCGACCCCAAGAAGACGATCGCCGATCTAGTCAACGAGCTCTCGGCCAAGGTCGGGGAGAAGATCGCCGTCCGGCGGTTCGCGCGGTTCCAGGTGGGCGAGGAGTAGCGACGTGGCGGCCGGCGCTGAGTCGGCAGTCGCCGGCGGCCGCGATGGCTGCAAGGTCAAGTATCCGCGTGTCCTCCTCAAGTTGTCCGGCGAAGCCCTCGCGGGCGGCAAGGGGCTGGGGTTCGACTTCGTCACCATCGAGCGCTTCGCCGAGGAAATCCGCGAGGTCGTCAACCTCGGCGTCGAGGTCGGTATGGTCATTGGCGGCGGCAATATCGTCCGCGGCCGCCAACTCGCCGACCAGGGCATCGATCGCGTCGGCGCCGATTATATGGGGATGCTCGGAACCGTGATCAATGCCCTCGCGCTCCAGGATATTCTGGAGCGCCGGGGCATGGATACCCGCGTCATGACCGCCATCCGCATGGAAGAGTTGGCGGAGCCCTATATCCGCCGCCGCGCGTTGCGGCACCTCGAGCAGCGGCGCATCGTCATCTTTGCCGCCGGAACGGGCAACCCGTACTTTTCGACCGACACGGCGGCCGCCCTCCGGGCCATCCAGATGCGGGCCGACGTGATCGTCAAGGCCACGAGCGTCGACGGGATCTACTCGGCTGATCCGAAACGGTTCCCGGACGCGCAGTTCTATCCCACGTTGAGCTACAACGATGTCATGCGCGACGAGCTGCAGGTGATGGACCAGACGGCCATTACACTCTGCAAGGAGAACCAGTTGCCGCTCATCGTCCTCAACATCAACAACCCCGGCATGGTCGCCCGTGCGGTGTGCGGCGAACGCGTCGGCACCCTGGTGTCATGACCCCCACCACCATCCCTCAGATTCTGGTCGAGTCCCGCGCGGCGATGGACAAGGCCGTCGAGAGCTCCCGTCGCGAGTTCACGTCGATCCGGACCGGCAAAGCCTCGTCCACGCTCCTCGACACCGTGCGCGTCGATGCCTATGGGCAGTCGATGCCGATCAATCAGCTGGCCAGCGTCGCGGCGCCCGAACCGCGGCTGCTCACCGTGACGCCATGGGACAAGGGCCAGATCCAGGCGATCGAGAAGGCGATCCGCGACTCCGACTTAGGGCTCAACCCGTCGACGCAAGGCGGATTAATCCGCGTGCCGCTGCCACAGCTCAACGAACAGCGCCGGAAGGATCTGGTGAAGGTCGTCCACAAGATGGCCGAGGAAGGGCGGATCGCCGTGCGCCACGCCCGGACGGAAGGGCGCGACAAGCTGAAGAAGCTGGACAAGGTGTCCGAGGACGACGTGAAGGCGGCCGAACGCGAGCTGCAAAAGGCGCACGACGATTTCATCGGCCGGATCGATGAAATGGTGAAGACCAAGGAAGCCGACATCCTCGAAGTGTGAACGAGCTTGTAAAGGCGGCCGCGTCGAGCGCCGATGAGTTGTTGGCCCGCGTCCGTGCCGGTGGCGCGGTGCCCCGGCACGTCGCGATCATCATGGATGGCAACGGCCGGTGGGCGCGCGCGCGACTCATGCCCCGTCCATTTGGTCACCGCTCCGGGATGCAGAGCGTGCGCGCCGTCATCGAGGGCGCCCTCGACGCGCGACTCGATGTGCTCTCGCTGTTCGCCTTCTCCAAGGAGAACTGGCACCGGCCCGGCCACGAGGTCGACGCGCTCAT
>DATMNB010000057.1:0-2830 GCA_035569435.1 Gemmatimonadaceae bacterium | reverse complement strand
CTCCTCAGGAAGCACGGGATCGACGCCACGTTCGTTGGGCATCCGCTGCTCGACGAGGTCGGGACGCTGCCCGACCAGGCGGGCGCGCGCGCGGCGCTTGGCGTCTCGGGGGATGGACCGCTGCTCGCGCTTTTTCCCGGGAGCCGCGCGCAGGAGGTCCGGCGGTTGCTCGACCCATTCGTGGCGACGGCGCGGCTGCTGCAAGCGCGCGTGCCGGGACTGCGTGTGGTCGTCAGCCAGGCGCCTGGCGTGACCATCGACCCGGCGCGCTGTCCCTATCCCGCAGTGACAGAGCGAACAGCGATCGTGTTGCGGGCCGCGACGGCCGCACTGTGCAAGAGCGGCACGACGACGCTCGAGGCGGCGGTCGCCGGGTGCCCGCTCGCCGTGGCGTATCGGACGAGCCGGTGGACGTACGAGATCGCCCGGCGGGTGGTGACGATCGATAAGATCGGCATGGTGAACATCGTGGCCGGGCGGATGATCGCGCCGGAGTTCGTGCAGGACGCGGTGCAGCCCGCGGCGATGGCCGACGCGTTGCTGCCGCTGCTCGATATCACCAGCGCTGCACGGGCGAGCGCCGTGGCGGCGCTCGGCGAGGTCCGGCGGAGCCTCGGCACGCCAGGCGCCGCCGGACGGGTCGCACAAATGGCAAACACGCTGGCTAGTGCGCCGGCCGGCCCATGACGCGCCGGAGGCTCCTTGTAGCGGCCTCGACCAATCGGGCCGCGCGTGCTAGCTGATCTTTGGGAGAGCGCGGTCGTGCGGACGGCGCTGGCGCCCGCCGCGGCAGCCTTTGGCGCCGCGGTCGCGATCCGGAACCGGCTGTATGACCGCGGTGTCCTGACGATCCACGACACGGCGATCCCGACGATCAGCGTGGGGAACCTCACCGTCGGTGGGACGGGGAAGACACCCATCGCGTCGTATCTGGCGCAGGCACTCCGGGCGCGCGGCCGGCGACCCGCCATCGTGCTGCGCGGGTATCGTGGCGGCGATGAAGTACTCGTGCATCGCATGCTCACATCCGACGCGTTGGTTATCGCCAACCTCGATCGTTTAGGCAGTGTGGCGAAGGCGGCCGCAATGGGCTCGGATGTCGCGATTCTCGATGATGGGTTTCAGCACCGCCGCGTGGCGCGCGTGGCAGATATCGTGCTGGTGAGTGCCGACGCCTGGGCTGGCTCGCACGCGTTGTTGCCGGTCGGCCCGTGGCGGGAGCCGCGGTCGGCACTCGCGCGTGCCACGCTCGTGATCGTCACACGCAAAGCGGTGGATGCGGCGGCGGCCAGCGCGGTCGTGTCGGAGATCGGCGGGGCCGTGCCAACGGCGATCGCCGCGTTGTCGGCGGACGCACTGCGGGGACTCGACGGCGAGACACGGTCGTTGGCGTCGCTCCGCGGCACGCGAGTCCACGCGGTTGCCGCGATCGGCGACCCTGCGGCGTTCTTTGCCCAGCTCCGGGCGACGGGCGCCGACATCGTGACGCACGCGTTTCGCGATCACCATGCCTACGGCCCGGACGACGTGGCGCGGCTGGTCCGTGCCGCGGATGGCGAGACAGTCGTCTGCACGTTGAAGGACGCTGTCAAGCTCGGGCCTCTGTGGCCTCGCCAACGCGAGGCCCCGTGGTATGTTTCTCAGCGGGTCACGTTCGATCGCGGCATCGAAGCGGTGCAACTTGCGCTCGACGCGACTTAACGCTCGCTCACTGGGCGCGGCGCCGCGCCCCTAAAACTTAGAGTATGGCCACCGACCTGAGACTCCCGACCCATAAAATCGTTCGGCCCGATAAGGATCGTTTCCTCAATGAGGAAAACCCCTTCGAGGCAATGATGTCGCGGTTCGATCGTGCGGCCGAGCTGCTCGATCTGGAACCCGGAATTTACAAAGTCCTGCGCAACCCCGAAAAGCAACTCATCGTGTCGATCCCCGTGCACCTCGACAATGGCGACGTCGAGGTTTTCATGGGGTTTCGTGTGTTGTACAACACGTCACGCGGTCCGGCCAAGGGCGGCATCCGGTTCGACCTGGCGGTGACGCTGGAAGAGGTGAAGGCGCTGGCGGCGTGGATGACCTGGAAGTGCGCTGTGGTCAACATTCCATTTGGCGGATCCAAGGGCGGCGTCGTGTGCGACCCGCACAAGATGAGCGTCGGTGAGCTGGAGCGATTGACTCGCCGCTACACGGCCGGGATCATCTCGGTCCTGGGCCCGGACTCAGACGTGCCGGCGCCGGACGTCAACACCAACGAACGGGTCATGGCGTGGGTGATGGATACGTACTCCATGCACATGCGCCATACCGTGACCGCGGTCGTGACGGGCAAGCCCGTGGAAATGGGCGGCTCGCTGGGTCGGCGCGAAGCGACGGGCCGTGGTTGCATGATCGTCACCAAGGAGGCGCTTCGCCACCTCGGCATGCCCGTGGCCGGAACGACGGTCGCCATCCAGGGATTCGGCAACGTCGGATCGGTCGCCGCCGAGATGTTGCAGCGTGAAGGGTGCACCATCACGGCGATCGGGGACCGCGGCGGAGCGATCCACAACGCCAAGGGGATCGACGTCGCTGATGCGATCCGCTACGTCAAGGAGCACAAGTCGCTCGATGGCTACGCCAAGGGCGACCGGTTGAGCAACGAGGAGCTGCTCACGCTCGACGTCGACGTGCTCCTGCCGGCGGCGCTGGAGAACGTGATCACCAGCAAGAACGCGTCGAAGATTCGCGCCAAGGTCATCTGCGAGGGCGCCAACGGACCCACGACGGCCGGCGCCGATGCGATTCTCGAAGAGAAGGGGGTGTTCGTCATCCCCGACATCCTGGCCAACGC
>DATMNB010000056.1:0-20024 GCA_035569435.1 Gemmatimonadaceae bacterium | reverse complement strand
TGTCCGCCCGCACGATCGTGTACAAGGGCCTACTCAAGCCGGATCAACTGCCGGGGTTCTATCGCGATCTGGACGATCCGGATCTTGCGACTGCACTGGCCCTGGTACACTCGCGGTTCTCGACCAACACGTTCCCGGCGTGGCCGCTGGCCCATCCGTACCGGTTCATCTGCCATAACGGCGAGATCAACGCGCTGCGGGGGAATATCGTCTGGACGCGGGTGCGCGAGGAGTTGGCGCAGTCGCCGCTCTTTGGCGCGGACATCGAGCACCTGTTCCCGCTGGTCAAGACGGGGCAGAGCGATTCGGCGTGTTTCGATAACGTGCTCGAGTTCCTCGTAGCGGGTGGGATGCCGCTCCAGCAGGCGATCATGACGATGATTCCCGAGGCGTGGGACGGGGATGAGAGCATGGATCCCGACCGGCGGGCGTTCTACGAGTATCAGGCCGGCGTCATGGAGCCGTGGGACGGCCCAGCCGCGATCGCGTTCACCGATGGTGTGAGAATCGGGGCGACGCTCGATCGGAACGGGCTCCGGCCGGCGCGGTACGCGGTCACCCACGACGATCTGGTGATTATGTCGTCGGAGGCCGGGGCGATGCCGCTCCGGGCCGACGAGGTGCGGACCAAGGGCCGGTTAGCGCCGGGGCGCATGCTACTGGTGGACACGGACAAGGGTCGCATCGTCGACGACGAGGAGCTCAAGGCCGAAGTCGCTGGGCGGCATCCCTATCGCGAGTGGGTCGACGCGGGGCGAACGACGCTCGATCAGTTGCCGGAGGGAGCGCCGGAGACGGTTGACGATCGGGACGCGTTGCACCGGCTGTTTGGGTACACCGCCGAGGAGCGGCGGGTGTTGCTCGCGCCGATGGAGGCGACGGGGGAGGAGGCGGTCGGGTCGATGGGGAACGACACGCCGTTGGCGGTGCTCGCCGAGCGGCCGCCGTTGTTGTTCAAGTACTTCAAGCAGCTGTTCGCGCAGGTGACCAACCCGGCGATCGATCCGATTCGGGAGCAGTTGGTCATGTCGTTGGCGGTCACGCTTGGGCGGCGGCGGAACGTGCTGGACGACGCGGCGGGGCCGGTGCCGCAGGTGCGGCTCACGCGGCCGGTGCTGGACGATGGCGAGCTCGCGCGGCTGCGTGGGCGGGCGGTGACGCTGCCCATGCGCTGGCCTGCGGCCGAGGGAGGTCGGGGGTTGGCCTCGGCGGTCGACGCGTTGTGTCTGGCGGCCGCGGAGGCCGTGCGGGGTGGGGCGTCAATTCTCATTCTGAGTGATCGTGGGGCGACCGAGGCCGACGCGCCGATCCCGTCGCTCCTGGCGACGGCGGCCGTGCATCACCATTTGCTGCGCGAGCGGGTGCGTGGCGAGGCGAGTCTCGTGGTCGAGACCGGTGAGGCGCGCGAGGTGGCGCACGTTGCCGTGCTCATCGGGTATGGCGCGGCCGCGGTGTGTCCCTATTTGGCACTGTCGACAGTAGTTGACGGTGACAAGTATCTCCACGCCATCACCAAGGGACTACTCAAAATCCTCTCGAAAATGGGGATTTCGACGGTCCAGAGTTATTGCGGGGCGCAGGTGTTCGAGGCGGTGGGGATCGCCAAGGACGTCGTCGATCGGTACTTCACCGGGACGCCGTCGCGGCTGGGTGGGATCGGGTTGGATCAGATCGCGGCCGAGACGGTGGCGCGGCGGACGGATGCCGTCGACGGGGAGTATGCGTATCGGGCGCAGGGGGAGCATCACGCGTGGAATCCCACGACGATCGCCACGCTGCAGCGGGCGGCGCGGGAGAATGACGCGACCACCTACCAGGCATTCGCGGACGCGGCCAATGCCGATGCCGCCGCCCACACGTTGCGGGGATTGTTTGAGTGCCAAGAGGTTGAAACGCCGACAGCATTAGAAGACATAGAGTCGGCGGCTTCTATCGTGCGGCGCTTCTCTACTGGCGCGATGTCCTTCGGGTCGCTCGGGCGCGAGGCGCATGAGGCGCTCGCTGTCGCCATGAACCAGCTCGGCGGGCGGAGTAATACGGGCGAAGGCGGCGAAGATCGGGCGCGATTTGGGACGGATCGGTCGAGCGCGATCAAGCAGGTGGCGTCGGGGCGGTTTGGGGTGACGACGGAGTACCTGGTCAACGCCCGCGAGCTCCAGATCAAGATCGCGCAGGGCGCCAAGCCTGGCGAAGGCGGGCAGTTGCCGGGGCACAAGGTCGACGAGACGATCGCGGCCACGCGCTTCGCCACGCCGGGCGTGACGCTCATCTCGCCGCCGCCGCACCACGACATCTATTCGATCGAGGATCTCAAGCAGCTCATCTTCGATCTCAAGAACGTGAATCCGACCGCGGCCGTGTCGGTCAAGCTCGTGGCCGAGGCGGGCGTGGGCACCGTGGCCGCCGGTGTCGCCAAGGCGCACGCCGATCGCATTGTGATCTCCGGGGACTCGGGGGGCACGGGGGCGTCGCCGCTGTCGTCGATCAAGCACGCCGGCGTGCCGTGGGAGCTCGGGCTCGCTGAAGCGCACCAGACATTGGTGCTCAACGGCCTCCGCACGCGCGTGCGGCTGGAGACGGACGGGCAACTCAAGACGGGTCGCGATGTCGTGCTGGCCGCGCTCCTGGGCGCCGAGGAGTTTGGGTTCTCGACGGCACCGCTGATCGTCGAGGGGTGCATCATGATGCGCAAATGCCATCTGAACACCTGTCCGGTTGGCATTGCCACACAGGATCCGGTGCTGCGGGCCAAGTTCGCCGGAAGCCCGGAGCATGTGGTGAACTATTTCTTCTTCGTGGCCGAAGAGGCGCGGGCGCTCATGGCACGTCTGGGCGTGCGGACGTTCGACGCGCTCGTGGGGCGCACGGATCTACTCAGGCAGCGGCAGGTCGTCGGAAAGGCGGGCACGCTCGATCTCACACCGTTGCTGCACCGGCCGGCATCCACCGGGCCACAGTACTGCGTCACGACGCAGGATCACGGGCTGGATGATGTCTCGGTGCTGGATCGCACGCTCCTGGATCGCGCGCGGCCGGCGATCGAGCATGGCGCGCCCGTGCGGCTCAAGCTGCCCGTCCGCACGGCCAACCGGGCGGTCGGCGCGATGTTGTCCGGGGCGATCGCGCGGCGGCATGGGCACGGTGGGCTGCGCGACGACACGATAAGGATCGAGCTCACGGGGTCGGCGGGGCAGAGTTTTGGGGCGTTCGCCGTGCGCGGGCTGACGCTCGTGCTGCGCGGGGAGGCCAACGACTATGTCGGCAAGGGGCTCTCCGGCGGCCGGCTCATCATCGCGCCGCCGCGCGGCGTGCGGTACATCCCCGAGGACACGGTGTTGATCGGGAACACGGCCCTCTACGGGGCCACGTCGGGCGAGGCCTTTGTGTACGGCGTGGCCGGCGAGCGGTTCGCCGTGCGCAACAGCGGCGCCCACGCGGTGGTCGAGGGCGTGGGTGATCACGGGTGCGAGTATATGACCGGCGGCGCCGTCGTCGTGCTGGGCCGCACGGGGCGCAATTTTGCGGCGGGCATGAGCGGCGGGTTCGCGGCCGTCTACGACGACGACGGGTCGTTTGCGGCGCGGTGCAATACGGGACTGGTGGCGTTGGAGCGACTCGATGACGCCGAGGATCGGGAGCTCGTCCTGTCGCTCGTCGAGCGGCACGTCGAGTACACCAATAGCGGGCGTGGGCGCACCCTGCTCCGGCGCTGGTCGGCGGCGCTCGCGCGGTTCGTCAAAGTGATGCCGCGCGAATACAAGCAGGTGCTAGCGGCGCGCCGGCGGGTCGTCGCCCATGGGTGACGTGACGGGGTTTCTCAAGCTCGCCCGCGCCGATCCCACGCGCCGGCCGGTGGGCGAGCGGGTCGGGCACTGGCGCGAGTTCTACGAGCCGTTGTCCGAGCCGGCGCTCCGTGAGCAGGGCGCGCGGTGCATGGACTGCGGCGTGCCGTTCTGCCAAGGCGACACGGGGTGTCCGGTGCAGAACGTCATCCCCGACTGGAACGATCTCGTGTTTCGCGGGCGGTGGCGCGAGGCGCTCGATGCGCTGCATGCCACGAACAACTTTCCGGAGTTCACCGGCCGACTCTGTCCGGCGCCCTGTGAAACCGCGTGTGTGCTCGGGCTGATCGACCGGCCGGTGGCCATTCGCGCGATCGAGCAGGCGATCGTCGACCGTGGGTTCGACGAGGGGTGGATTGTGCCTCGTCCTCCCACGCGCCAGACGGGCGCGCGTGTGGCGGTCATTGGCTCGGGGCCTGCCGGGCTGGCCGCGGCACAGCAGCTCAGGCGATCGGGGCACGCGGTCACCGTGTTCGAGCGCGCGGATCGTGCGGGAGGCTTGCTCCGTTATGGCATCCCGGACTTCAAGTTGGAGAAACACGTACTCGATCGGCGGTTGGAGCAGCTGCGGGCCGAGGGCGTGGTGTTTATCACGGGGGTAGAGATTGGTCCGGAGGATGGGCTCCGGCGGTCCTATGACGCGATGGTCGTGGCGACGGGGGCGCCGGTGGCGCGCGAGCTGCCGGTGCCAGGGCGGGAGCTCGAGGGGATTTACCCGGCGATGGCGTTCTTGACGGCGCAGAATCGCGGTGCACCCATTAGCGCCGCCGGCAAGCGCGTCGTGATCATCGGCGGTGGTGATACCGGGTCGGATTGCCTCGGGACGTGCCACCGGCAGGGGGCACGCGAGGTGATGCAGTTCGAGCTGTTGCCCGAGCCGCCGCGTGAGCGCGCGGCGTCGACGCCGTGGCCGCTCTGGCCGATGCAGTTGCGGACGACGCATGCCCATGAGGAGGGCGGCCGGCGCGAGTGGCGGGTGTCGACGACCGGGTTCAGCGGGAATGGGCGCGTGGAGCGGCTGCATGCCACACGGGTGGGCACGGGGGAGGCGTTCGCGATCGATTGCGAGATGGTGTTGCTGGCGATGGGGTTCACCGGTGCGGAGCCGGCGAGTCAGGCGCTCGGGGAGGAGCCAGGGGTGTTTCTGGCCGGCGACGTGCGGCGCGGGGCATCGCTCATCGTGTGGGCGATCCGCGAGGGGCGGGACGCCGCGCGCGCCGTCGACGATTACTTGGGGATCAGGCCCGACCGGACGATGTGAATGAAGTCCGTGTAGGCGGGCGTGCCGCCGGCCGCACGGACGGCCATGGCGATCTGCCCGCGGTGGTGGGCGGAATGCAAAAAGACGTGCTGCAGCATGTCCTCGACGCGGTTGGTGAACGTCTCGCCCTTGGAGTTGGTGTAGCGCACCTCCCGGGCCATGAGGGTGGCGTCGAGGGCGCCCAACAGGTGGTCCCACGGGCGATCGAGGGCCTCGAGCTCGCGCGTGCAGCCGTCGAGATCGAGCGCGGGCCAGACGGCTAGGGGCGACGGCTCGCCCTCGATGCGGGCCAGCCAGAGACGCTCGGCGCCGATCACGTGCGCCATGGTCGCGAGCGCGCGCGATGGCACGGCCTCACTCAGGCCCATGAGCGACGCCAGGCACTGGTCGTTGGCCAGATGGTCGTAGGCGACAAGTCGACGAACGTCGTCAGGCGTCATTTTATCCAGTGCCCGATGCGCGTCCACCGGATCTCGGTGATAGCGCGGAAGTAGTCGAGTCCGGACTCGGTGTCGTACGAGTAGTACACGAACATAGGACGCCCGCGCACGTTGTTCCGCGGGACAAAGCCCCAGTAGCGGGAGTCCTTGGAGTTATAGCGATTGTCGCCCATCATGAAAAAATGCTTGGGCGGGACGACGAGCGGTCCCCAGTTATCGTGCGTCGGCTGCGCCGGCGCGGGGCCGAATCGCGAGGTGCGAAGCTCCAGGGGTTTTTGCCAGTCGAACAGCGGACTGACCTCGTCGGGCTGCGACGAGCCCTCGGTCGGCTGAGAGTTGAACTCCGGGCCTTGTGGTTTGGCGACGCCGTTCAGGTAGACGACGCCGGCGCGCATGTAGATCGTGTCGCCGGGCGCGCCAATGAGGCGCTTGACCAGCGTCGGATTGGGATCGTTGGGCTGATCGATCTGCGTAGGCGACTTGAAGACGACGACGTCGCCCCGGTGCGGGTCGGCGTAGCCCGGCAGGAGGACGTTGGTGAACGGGATGTTGGGCCCGTAGATCAGCTTGTTGACGAAGAGCCAATCCCCGACGAGGAGTGTCGGCACCATGCTCGCCGAGGGGATGCGATACGCCTCGACGAGGAAGATCCGAACGGACAGGAAGACCGCGAGCGCGAGGAGGAATGATCGCACATCCCACGCGCCCGGGCCGCCCGTGCGAGCCACCGGTCCTGCGGCTGCTGCTACTCTCGCCTGCCTGGCTTACGTGTTCTTGAGGTGCTTGTTGACCAGTTTGGTCATATCGAACATCGACACTTTCGCCTTGCCGTTGAAGATCGGCTTGAGCGCGTCGTCGGCGTTGATCATGCGGCGCTCCTTGGCGTCCTGGAGGCCCTTCCGCTTGATGTACGCCCACAGCTTCTTGGTGACTTCGGTGCGCGGAATCGGCGTGCTGCCGACCACGAGCGAGAGCTGCGCGCTCGGCTGCATGGGAACCATGAACGCAGCGTTGGGCTTGCGCTTGGCGGCTTTCTTCGCCGGCGCCTTCTTCTTCGCGGCCGGGCGCTTCACGGTCTTTTTCTTGGCGGCCTTCTTGGCGGCCTTTTTCTTGGCAATGGCCATCGAGGGTGTCTCCAGGTGGTGAGACGACGAATGCGCCGGCGGCGCCTCTGCGTCATCTCTACTGAGGTGCTGCCGCGCTGCAAACTACATGTCCTCACAGAGGGCGCAATAGCTACTCGTGCTCCGACGAGAGATCGAGCATGCGCGTGCCCCGCAGATATTCGACCGATCGGGGGTCGCGGAGCGTCGCAAGGCGACGGACAACCGCGGCGATGCGCGTCGCCTGATCGGCGATAATGCGCATGGATTCCCGCTCCTCGGCCGGCGAGGCGCGGACACCGCTCTCGAGCAGGGCCACATTGCCCAGGAGCGCCGTCAGCGGGTTGTTGATCTCGTGCTGGACGGCGATGGCCGTCTCGGCGATTCCCGCGACCCACTGCGCGCGGCGCAGCGCGTCCTCGGCGGACCGCCGCGCCCGGTCGGCGGCCATGCGCCGCTCGCCGATGATCACACGGGTGGCCAGCGCCTCGGCGGTCAGGGGCTTTGACAGATAGTCGTCGGCGCCCGCGTCGAGGACGCGTTGCAGGTCGTCGGTGGCGCCGCGCGCGGTGACGATCAACACGTAGGGCGGGTCGGCCTCCGTCCCCGCCGGGGCCGCTCGGGCGCGGAGGCGCTCACAGACCTCGATGCCGCTCAGGCCGGGCATCTGCCAATCCAGCACGACGAACTCCGGCGCGTCGCGCTCGCAGATCGTCCACGCGCCGGCGCCGTCGGCGGCTTCGGTCACCGTGTGGCCGGCCGTCGCGAGCACCGCGGCCACGAGTGCGCGCATGTCGTCGTCATCGTCCGCGACCAGCACCCGCATGGGGTTCTCCTTACACCGAGCTCACGACTACAACCGCCTGCTACTCGATCCGGCCAGTCCGACCGACTGGACGACCCACCACATGACCCGCTTCCGCCGTGTCGTCGTCGCGTGCGGGCGTCTCTCTCCACCCTACAGCCAGACGATGACCGACGATGGCCACCGCCGGGTGGTGCGCGGCGACGTCTTCGCCGGAGACCGGCACCCGTATCGTGAAGAGGTGACCGGTCGTTGTCGAGAGGGCGATCGCCACCTGTGACACTCGGCGATTTGGGTCCTCATAGGCCACGGCAACCGTGTCGTGCGACGCCGCCACGGCAACCGCGACGGGCTGTTCACCGAAGACGATCGGCACGGGGGCGTGGAACATGGACGCCATGTAGTGCGCGTAGTAGACGCCGGCGCCGTCGGTGGGCTCGAGGAAGTAGGCCAGATGGACGATGCTGCTGTCCGCATCGTAGGCGATGGCCGGCGGCGGACGCGTGCAGCCGCGGACGCCGTGGTCGCGGCTCTCAGCGGTGAGCGGGGTGGCCCAGTGCGCACCGTCGTCATCGGATCGGGCGATGCGGAGCACGACACCACTGTCGGGGCGCGTGGTCCACCATGCGGCCCACAGCACGGTGGGGCCGCCCGCGAATTGGATCGACGCGTGGCACATTCCAGGCTCGGCTGGTGGCACGCCGCGGCTCACGGGGGCGACGAATTGTCCGCTGTCAGAACCACCAATCGCATCCCACACGACTGGCGCGCGGTCGCATGCGACCAGGGCGAGTGTCCACGCCAGAGCGTGCGCGCTTAGTTTTCGAACCATGATTGCCATACCTGCCGGGTCGCGGCGCGTGCCGCCCCCTGTGAATGAGCCCGTGAAAAGCTACGCGCCGGGGACGCCGGAGCGGGCGACGCTGAAAACACGGTTAGCCGAAATGGCGGCGGAGCGGATCGACATTCCACTGATCATTGGCGGCGAAGAGATTCGCACGGGGTCATGCGGCCAGTCCGTGATGCCGCACAACCACCGTCACGTGCTGGCCGACTGGCACCAGGCGGGGCGCGAGGACGTCGCGCGGGCGATCAATGCCGCGGCGGCGGCGCACCGCGAGTGGAGCGCCTGGAGCTGGGAGGACCGCGCCGCGGTCTTTGTGAAGGCCGCCGAGCTGCTGGCCACGACGTATCGGGCTACGCTGAACGCGGCCACGATGCTCGGGCAGTCCAAGACGGCGTTCCAAGCCGAGATCGACGCCGCGGCCGAGCTGATCGACTTCTGGCGATTCAACGCCGCGTTCGCGCAGCAGCTCTATGAGGAGCAGCCGATCAGCGACCGGACCATGTCGAACGCACTCGACTACCGGCCGCTGGAGGGATTTGTCTACGCGGTCACGCCGTTCAACTTCACGTCGATCGCCGGCAACCTGCCGACGGCGCCCGCGCTCATGGGGAACACCGTCGTCTGGAAGCCGGCGCAGAGCGCCATGCTGTCGGCGTATTACATCATGCGCATTCTCGAGGAAGCGGGACTGCCGCCGGGCGTGATCAACTTTGTGCCCGGCGATCCGGTCGCCGTCTCGGAAGTGGCGCTCGGCCACCGTGACCTCGCCGGCGTGCATTTCACCGGCAGCACAGCCGTGTTCAACACGATGTGGCACACGATCGGGCGTGAGACCGCCGGGCGCACGTACCGCTCGTACCCGCGCATCGTCGGCGAGACGGGGGGCAAGGATTTCATCATCGCCCATCCCTCGGCCGATCCCGCGGCGCTGGCCGTGGCCATCGCCCGTGGTGGGTTCGAGTATCAGGGTCAGAAATGCTCGGCGCCGAGTCGGGTGTACGTGCCGGCGTCGTTGTGGCCAGAGGTGCGGGAGCGGACGGTCGCGATCATGCGCGAGATCCGCGTTGGCGACGTCGCGGATTTCCGGAATTTCATGGGGGCGGTGATCGACAGCCGGAGCTTTGCCAAGATTGGCGGGTACCTGGCCGATGCGGCCGCCAACGCCACCATCGTGCAGGGCGGGCACACCAACGGCGAGGTCGGGTGGTTTGTCGAGCCGACGCTGGTCGAGACGACGGATCCCGGGTACCGGCTCATGTGCGAGGAGATTTTTGGGCCCGTGGTCACGGCGTATGCGTACCCGGACGATCGGTGGCACGAAACGCTGGCGCTCGTCGATCGGACCTCGCCGTACGCGTTGACCGGCGCGGTGTTTGCGCGCGACCGGCGCGGCGTGCGCGAGGCGGCGTCGGCGCTCCGTCAGGCCGCGGGCAATTTCTACATCAACGACAAGCCCACGGGCGCGGTCGTCGGCCAGCAGCCGTTTGGCGGCGCGCGGGCGTCGGGCACCAACGACAAGGCGGGGTCCGTGCTCAACCTCGTGCGTTGGGTGAGTGCGCGGGCCATCAAAGAGACGTTCTCGCCGCCGACGGATTGGCGCTATCCGTTCATGGCCGAGCCGTGAATTACGTCCGGTACTTCACGACCGACGTGTTCACGACAACGGCGTTTGCGGGGAACCCGCTGGCGGTGTGTCCCGATGCGCGCGGGTTGACCACCGCCCAGATGAGCGCCATAGCTCGCGAGTTCAATCTGTCGGAGACGGTGTTTGTCCTGCCGCCCCGCGATCCCCGGCACACGCGATCGATCCGGATTTTTACGCCGGCGCAGGAGCTCCCGTTCGCGGGCCATCCGACGATCGGGACGGCGATCGTGTTGGCCGCCTGCGGATACGTCAGCTCGGGGTTGGACGGCGATATCGAGATCGTGCTCGAGGAAGGGATCGGACCTGTGCCCGTCACCGTGCGCATGGTGGACCAAGTGCCGGTCTTTGCCAAGCTCACGGTGCGGAGGCATCCCGAGCTCGGGCCGCCGCCGCCGGATCGCGCGGTGGTCGCCGCCATGCTGTCGCTCGCGCCGGCGGACATCGTCGCCGGGCCGGACGCGATTCAGACCGTCTCGTGCGGCGTGCCCTATCTCTTTGTTCCAGTGGTCGACCGAGCCGCCGTCGGACGGGTTCGACCGGTCGGGAATTTGGACGGACACGCGATCTTCGTCTTCTTCCAGCGCGGTGAGCAGGTTCACGCGCGGATGTTCGCGCCGGAGCTGGGCGTCGTGGAGGACCCGGCGACCGGGTCAGCGGTCGCGGCCCTCGGTGGCTATCTCGCGGACCGCGAGCGGACAAACACCAACGGGACGCTGCGCTGGGTGGTCGAGCAGGGCGAGGATATGGGCCGGCCGAGTCGGCTCGAGTTGGAGGTCGACCGTCAGGACGGTCGGGTGGCCCGCGTGCGCGTCGGCGGGAGCGCCGTCCTGATCAGCGAGGGGTCGATCCGCGTAGTGTAGTCGGCGACGCCTGACTCGAGCGCGTGGAAGGGCGCGTCGTAGCCGGCGTTGCGCAGTCGGGCGATGCGAGCCTCGGTGAAGTACTGGTATTTCTCGCGGATCGCGGGTGGTGTGTCGATGAACTCGATGCGTTCCTCGACGCCAAGCGCGTGGCAGACGGCGCGGGCGAGATCGAGGTAGGTGCGGGCCTGGCCCGTGCCGAGGTTGTAGATCCCGCGGCGGACCGGGTGTTCCAGAGCGAACCAGAGCACGGAGACGACGTCGCGGACGTCGATGAAGTCGCGCGCCTGGTGGCCGTCGGCGATGCCGGCCCGGTGGCTCCGAAAGAGACGGACCGGGCCGCCGGCGCGGAGTTGGTCGTAGGCGTGGAGGATGACGCTGGCCATGTGGCCTTTGTGGCGTTCGCCGTAGCCGTAGACGTTGAAGAACTTCCAGCCTGACCAGACGGGCGGGGTCTCGGATTGGGCGAGGACCCAGGTGTCGAACGTGTGCTTGGAGCGGCCGTAGGCGTTGAGGGGGAGGAGTCGCGGGATCAGCGATTCATCGTCGTCGTAGCCCAGGGCGCCATCGCCGTACGTGGCGGCGCTCGAGGCGTAGACGAATGGCACGCGTGCGCGTGTGGCGTAGGTCCAAAGGCGTTGGGAGTACTGGACGTTGACGCGCGTGAAGTACGCTTCGTCGGTCTCGGTGGTGTCGGTGCAGGCGCCGAGGTGGATGATCCCGGAGAGGGCGGGCGTCGCGCGGTCCAGCCAGTCGAACAGGTCGTCGCGGTCGACAATCGTGCCGTAGGCCGTGGCGGCGTGCTCGGGGCGGGTGGAGAAGTGGGCGAGGGTGTCCACCGAGATCACCGGAGCGCCGCGGTCGTGGCACGACTCGACGAAGCGTGTGCCGACGAAACCGGCGGCGCCGGTGACCAGGATGGGGTTCATGCCTGCAAGATGCAGTCGGGCTAGAGCACTTTGTACTGGACTGTCGCGTAGACCGCGCGGCCCTGGCCTGGTGTGACCTGGCCGCCGGATTCGAGCTCGCGGTAGTTGGTGTCGAAGAGGTTGCGCACGCCGACCATGAAGAGCGTGCGCGGGTTCATGTGGACGCCGGCGGCGACGTTGAACAGGACGAAGCCCGGGCGGAGAACGCCGATCTCCTCGAAGGGCGTGTACGGTCCCTGGAAGTTGGCGCCCAGGTGGGCTTCCCAGATCTGGCTGGGAAGCGCGACGTTGACGAAGGCCGCGCCCATGTACTTGGACGTGTTGAACACTGGCCGACCCGAGTAGTCGATGCCGTCGTTCGGGTCGACGAAGTGGGTGTAGAACGCGTGCAGAATGGTGAAATCGGTCGTCGCGGTCACGCCCGGGACGATGCGGACGTTGGCGGTGACGTCGAGACCGTTTCGCCGACTCTGGCCGCCGCCGATGCTTTGATTGAGCGCCGGGTCGAAGCTCTGCTCGTTGCTCACGTCCATCCGGAAGAGGGCCGCGTCGAGCGTGAGCGGGCCTTCGTCGAGTTTGATGCCGGTCTCGTAGTCCCACACCGTGATGAACGGCAGTTGGACGTCGGTGATGACGCCATCGGTCTGGCGGAAGCCGCGCGACACGTCCACGAACAGACCGATCCCCGGTTGCCCGAGGTCGACGAAGGGTCGGATCAGCAGACCGGTCTTGGGGGAGAAGATGCCTTTGCTGTACTGCGAGTCGTGGAACGGCTGCCCGAGGAGGAGATTGCCGAGCGAGTCCTGCTGCGGCTGCCGCACGGAGGTGGTGACTTGATCGACGCGCCCGCCGAGGTCGAGTCGGGCGTACTTGGTGACGTCGAATCCTGTCTGGAGGTAAAGCCCTTCCGACGTCTGCCGTGCCGGCTGCGCGATCGCGAGGGGGGTGGCATCCTGACGGAATGCGCCGGGTTGCTCGGCCCAATTCTGGTAGTGCGCCTGCGCATAGCGCGTGTCGGCACCGAGGGTGATGTCGACGCCGGGTCGCGCGTAGGTCAGGGCCGTGGTGCCGCCGAACTCGAAGCGGCCATCGTACTCGTGCGTCTCGGCGCCGCTGCCTTCGGTGAGGCCGCCAAGGCCTGGCGGGGTGCTCAGCCAGAAATTCCACGTGCTTTGCTTGGCAAAGACCGTCGTACGCCACTGCAGGTCGGGCGTGACGAACGTGCGGAGGCTGACGCGCTCCTGCGTGCGACGCTTGAAGCCGCCGTCGCCAAAGTTGGAGACGAAGTTGTATTGGTGCGCTTGATACTGCGAGTCGCTAATGAACCCCGGCGACTGGTATGACGTCAGGTAATAGTCGAAGGCGCCGTCGATGGTCGTCTTGGGGCTGAAATCATGGGTGAGCGCCGCGTGCAGGTGGCCATACTGATTCTGGCTGTGGGCGCGAAAGCCGTCCTCGCGGAAGCCGTCGATGGCGAGGATGCCCCCGGTCGTGCCGTGGTCGAAGCCCGCGAGGAGCGAGCCCTGGCCGTTGCCGAACGAGCCGCCCCCGGCGGTCACCTGCACGCCATCGAACTTGTCGAGGGTGCGGACGTTGATGGCGCCGCCAAAGGCAAAGTTGCCGTACAGCGCGCTCGTCGGGCCGCGGACCACGTCGATGTTGGTGATGATCGCCGGGAACAGCAGGTTGAAGTCGTTGTAGCCCTCGGCGTGGCCGTTGATCGGGTCGTTGTTGGGGACCCCGTCGACGTAGAGGGCGATATCGGTCGAGTGGTCGGAGCTGAAACCCCGGATCGAGACGTCGGAGGCGAAGCCTGGGCCCTGGCCCTGCTCGTGGGCTTCCAAGCCGGCGACGTTGCGAAACAGCTCGTAGGGGGAATTCGACGGGGTGAGGGAGATCTGTTTCTGGTCGATCTTCACGACCGAGAGGGGCTCGCTCCGGTCGACCGGGGTCGCGGTGATGGTGACCGCGGACAGGCGAGACTGGTGGTGGTGGAGGAGGGAGTCGACTTCCAGCGACTCGCGGCGCGCGGCGAGGCGGGCGCGGAGGGAATCGGCGTGAGCCGAGGCCTTGGTCGAGTCGGGGACTTGTGCTGACGAGAGCGCCGGCGCCGCCGCCAGGATGGCGGCGAGCGCGAGCGAACGGATGGACATCTGTGTGGTGCTCCACGTGACGGTGTGGGACGGCGCGGGGTGCGCCGCCCAAGGACGGTCAGACGCGGAGTGCGGGCGGCCCGAGTGGGAGGGGGAGCCGGAGGTGCGGGGTGCTCTCGCGGGGCGCCCCGAGGGCCGGGGCGGGGGCCTGGGCGACGATGGTGACCGGGACGACTGGCAGGGAGACCAGGCGGCCGGGCGTGAGGCCAACGGCGGCTACGGAGCAGCAGCAGCCAGCGCAGGGGCACTGGTTGTTATGGTGGTGGCCGGAGGGCATGTTGTGGCCCAGTGGCATATGGGCCATGTCATGGGCCATATGCCACTGGGCCGCGGCGCCCTGCTGACCGCTATGCGCCGGGCATGCCCAGAGGCCCATGGGGCTCGTCACCATGACGAGCATCCAGGCGCCGGTAAGGGCCGCAATGAGGCGTCGCCAGCGAGCGCGCAGCATGCCGGGTATTATACAAGCGGGAACGCCGTGCGCGATGCGGGGATTACAAGGCCCAGACTTTTCAGGAGTTACGACTGATGTACGACGAACGATTGGTCGCGCCGATGCGGCAAGAGCTGACGCGCTTGGGATTCGAGGAGCTGCGGACGCCCGAGTCCGTTGACGCCAAGTTGACGCAGCCGGATGGCACGACGCTGGTCGTGGTGAATTCGGTCTGCGGATGTGCCGCCCGCAACGCGCGCCCCGCGGTCGCCTCGGCGCTCCGGCACTCGGTGCGCCCCGACGCGCTGACCACGGTGTTCGCCGGCCAGGACACGGCCGCCACGCAGCGGGCCCGCGCCCACTTTGTGGGCTACCCGCCCTCGTCCCCGTCCATTGCGCTGATCAAAGATGGGAAGCTCGTGTTCATGCTCGAGCGGTACCAGATTGAGGGGAGAACGTCGGACGATATTGCCCAGGATCTGACGGACGCGTTCGACAAGTACTGCGTCGCGGCCCGGGTCTAGCGAGGGTTCAGACAGGCGGGGACTCGTGAGAGTGCTTGTCGTGGAGGACGACCCCGAGCTCGCCGCGATTCTCGCGGACGGGTTCGGGGAACAGCGGATCGACGTCGTCGTCGCCAACGACGTGAGTAGCGGCCGCGAGCGCGCGGCACTCGGCACGTATGACGTCATGATCCTCGACGTCATGCTGCCGGGTGGGAGCGGGTTCGATCTGTGTGCGCACATCCGAGCCCGCGGGATCGCCACGCCGATCCTCATGCTGACGGCGCGTGACGCCATCGACGATCGCGTGCGCGGCCTGGAGTCGGGGGCCGATGATTACCTGACCAAGCCGTTTGCGTTTCGCGAGCTGCTGGCACGCGTGCGGGCGCTGGCCCGGCGGCAGCCGACGATCGCGCCGCAGCGGGTGCGCGTGGTCGATCTCGATGTCGATCTCGACACGCGCGAGGTCCGGCGGGCCGACCGGCCGATCACGCTGACGGCCAAGGAGTTCGCCCTCCTGGAGTTCTTTGCGCGGCACGAGGGCAAGGTGGTCGACCGGGCGGCGATCGCCGCCCATGTCTGGGATGACAACCACGATCCCTTCACCAACGTGTTGGAGGTCTTGGTGCGGCGGCTCCGACGGAAGATCGACGATGACTTCGAGCCCAAGCTGATTCACACGATTCGCGGCGCCGGGTACCGATTCGGCGCGTGATGGGTTCCGCGTAAGTGCGTCCGCTGACGCGGCTCAAGCTCCAGCTCACTGCGTGGTACGCCGGGACCTTCAGCGTCATCCTCTTTGTCTTCGGGGTGGCCCTCTTCACGGTCATCACGAAGATCATGCACCGGGAGTCGGAGGAGTCGCTGCACAAGGCGGTGATCGCGATTCGCGGTGCCGCGGCGATCCGGCTGTCCGAGCGGGAGGTGGCGAGCCCCACGCACGTCGTGGACGCGCTCACCGAGCTGAATATCCCCGAGCGGTCGCTCTATCTCTTCGACGCCACGGGGCACATGATCGTCCCGGACACGGCCAACCCGGCGGTGCGGGCCGTGGCGCTGGATGCGGCGCAGGCTGGTCGAGCCGATCAGCACTTCAAGACCCACCACGATTCGGGCGACGAACGACTGTATGAGGCGCTGGGCGAGCGGTTCACGTTGGCCGACGGGCGGCCATACGTCGCCGTGGCGGTGGCCGACCGCGTCGAGATCGAAGACGCGTATGCCTCGCTGATTGCCACCTTTGCGGCGGCGGCGGTGGCGGCCATCGTGGCGATCTCCGGCGTCGGGTGGTTCCTGGCGCGGAAGTCGATCGAGCCGATCGAGCGGAACATGGCATTGCTCAGACAATTCGTGGCCGATGCGGCGCATGAGCTGCGGACGCCGGTGTCGGTGCTGCGAAGCAGGGCAGATGTGGCGTTGCAGCGCGAGCGGGATCCGGCGGCGTATGTCGATGCGCTGACGGCCGTGGGGCTCGAGTCGGAACGGATGGGGCGGATCGTCAACGACCTGTTGATCCTCGCCCGGGCGGATGCGGGCGAGCGGGCGATCGCCACGACGCGGTTATACGTCGATGACATCGCGCTCGATGCGGTGGCGAGCGTGCGGGTGCTGGCCGAGCAGCGGGGGGTCGATCTCGACGTGTTGCAGTTCGAGGAGTCGGCGGCGGTGGCGGATGCGGGGTTGGTGCGGCAGCTGCTCGTCATCCTGCTGGACAACGCGGTCAAGTTCACGGCGCCAGGCGGGCGGGTGTCGCTGAGCGTGCAGCCGGAGGCGGGGCGGGCGACCGTCGTCGTCGCCGATAATGGTGTGGGGATCGCAGCGGCTGAGTTGCCACGTGTGTTCGATCGGTTCTATCGGGGAGATGACGCCCGGCGGCGGGCGGATGGGGCGGGGCTCGGGCTGTCGATTGCAAGGTGGATTGCCGACGTCCATGATGCCGAATTGACAGTCGATTCGGTGTTGGGTGAGGGGACGCGGGTCACGGTGAGATTTCCGGCGCCCTGATGCGTGCGTAACGCACGAGGGCGCCCGCTCACGGGTGCCCTATGAAAAAAGACGCGACATGTCGTGGGCGCATGCGCACGACGTGTAATGCGGGTGACAGGTGGTGCTGCTAGGCTTCGGGCACAGAGATGGGCACACTCACTCGACTCTCGATCGTCACCTTGTTCGCGGCCGCGAGCGCCGGCCGGGCGGGTGCGCAAACGTTGCGACCCGTCAGTCTGCACGATGCTGTCGATGCGACGCTGACACGGGGTAGCCGCGTGGCCTTGGCGCGCGCCGATTCGTCGGCCGCGCGGGCTGGGGTCGTTGGCGCGCACGAGTGGCTGAACCCGACGGTGAGTCTGCAGTACACGCGGGATACGCCGCACTATCACGGGTTTCTCGAGATTCCGATCGACTATCCGTGGCTGCGCGGGCCGCGCATCGCGGGCGCCGAGCATGCGGCGCAGTCGGCCGGGTATACGTTTGCGCTGGAGCAGGCGGCGGCGCGGTTTGACGCGGAGACGTCGTATGTGCGGGCGTTGGCGGCGGTGGCGCATGACAGCCTGTCGCGGGTCAACCGGAAGGCAGCCGACAGTCTCCGCGTGCTGGCCGTCCTGCGGCGTGAGGCGGGCGATGCCAGCGATCTCGATGTCGAGTTGGCGACGGTCAACGCGGGCCAAGCGGCGAATGTCGCGGCAAGCGATTCGTTGGGCATGATTGCGGCGGTGCTTGGACTGCAGGACGTGATGGGGATGCGGAGCGACTCGGTCGGGATCGCGTTGGCCGATACGCTCGCGGTACCGGCGGCGACCGGGGCGCCGGCCGATATTGGGGCGACGTTGTCCGTGGCCGCGGCCGAGCGGTCGGTCCAGGCCGAGGAAGCCGCATACCGCGTGGCTCGGCGGAGTGCGTGGGCGGCGCCGTCGATCTCGCTCGGCTTGGAGGGCGGCGACCCGACGCAGCCCTACGTTCTGCCGGCCGCGGGTATGCTGGTGCCGATCCCGTTGTTCAATCGGAATAGTGGCGCCTCGGGCGTCGAAGCGGCCAACCTCGACCGGGCGCGGGCGAAACTGGCGCTGGCGCGGCGGCAGAGCGCGGCGGAGATCGCGGGCGCGGTGCGGGCGCAGGACGCGGCGTTGGAGCGCGTGCGCCGCGATCAGACGTTGTTGGCGAGTGCCACGCGTGTGGCCGCGATGTCGCTGACGGCGTTCGGCGAGGGGGCCCAAGGGCTGTCGGCCGTCATGGAGGCGCAGCGGAGCGCGCGGGATGCGTTGGCCCAGTACATCGACGATGTTGCCACCGCGAACGCTGATGCGGCGGCGGTGCGCTTTTTCACCTCGACTGCGACGGGCGGATGAAGCGTCTTCAATGGGTCGCCCTCTCGCTGCTGGTGTGGGCGGGCGCGTGTAAGCCGGCGACGGCGGATGACAAGGGCGCGGCGGCGGACCAGCCGGTGGTGGGCGCCCGGACGGCGCGGGCGACCGAGGGACCGTTCACCGTGACGCTCACGGCGATCGGCACGGTCGCGGCGCGTCCGGGGCGGTACGCCGAGTTAAGCGCGCCGGGCCCGACGCGGGTGGCGCGGATTTTTGTCGCGCCGGGCGATGCGGTGCAGGCGGGGGCGCCGCTGGTGGAGTTCGAGCGGGCGCCGTTTGACGCGGCGGCGGCCAGCGCGCGGGCGGCGCTGACGGCAGCCGAGCATAACGCCGAGCGTGCGACGCGGCTCGCCGCGGCTGGGATTCTGGCGCGTAAGGATCTCGATCAGGCGCAGGCTGATCTGGCGCAGGCGCAATCCACGGAGATCGCGGCCAATCGCGCCCAGCAGTTGGCGACGTTGCACGCGCCGCTCGCCGGCGTGGTGACGCGCATGACGGCAGTGCTGGGCGCGGCGGTCGATCCGTCCCAAACGCTCGTTGCCGTGGCCGATCCGACGGCGCTCGATCTGGCGTTCAGTCTGTCGCCGTCGGACGGTGCGCTCGTGCGGCCGGGGGCCGCGGTCAGTGTCACGGCGGGGCAGGCCACGCGGGGCGAGCGACTGGGTGACGGGGTCGTGACGACGGTCGGCGAGGCCGTCGACTCGGTGACGCGCGCGATCACCGTGCGGGCCAGGCTGGCGCGTCCGGCGCGCACGCTCCGGATCGGGGAGACGATCGTCGGGCGGCTCGCGGTGGCGGTGCATCCGCACGCGGTGCTGGTGCCCGTGCAGGCGCTCGTGCCCGAGGGGGACTCCACGAAAGTGTTCGTGGTGACGCAGGGTGTGGCCCATGCCCAGTCGGTGTCGGTGGGCGGGCGTACCGAGACGGTGGCGGAGATCACCGATGGGGTCAAGGTGGGCGATGAGGTCGTCACGGAAGGCGCGTATGGCATGGAAGACAGCGCCAAGGTGAAGAGTATTCCGTGAAGCTGTTCGATCTTCTCCGCGAGCAGCGGCGGGTCGTCTATCTCGTGATCGCGGTGTTGAGCGCGGCCGGGATCTGGGCGGCGTTCCGGCTGCCGTCGGCGATTTACCCCGAGCTGACCTTCCCCCGTATCACGGTCGTCGCCCAGGGCTCGCCGCTCGGCGCGCGGCAGATCGTGTTCGAGATCAGCCGGCCGATCGAGGAGGCGGTCAGCATCGTGCCGGGCGTGCTACGGGTGCACTCGCACTCGATCCGCGGCGCGAGCGAGATCAACATCACGTTCGCGCCCAACACCGACATGGTGTACGCGCTGTCACTCGTGCAGGCGCGCGTGCAGCAGATTCGATCGCAGCTGCCCACCGACCTCGACGTCGAGATCGAGCGGCTCACGCCATCGCTCTTCCCGATCCTCTCGTACAACCTCGAGGGTGGCGACCCGGCGACGCTCTACGACATCGCCCGGTATCAGATCCGGCCCGTGCTCGCGCGTGTCCCCGGCGTCGGGCGCGTCGATGTGCAGGGTACGGACGTCCACGAGGTCGAGGTGATCGCGGACCCGGCGCGACTGGCGTCATACGGACTGTCGTACGACGACGTCGCGGCCGCCATTCGCCAATCGACGGCGGTCGACGCCGTCGGGCGCGTGGCCGCGGACTACAAACAGTACCTCATCGTCACCGACCAGGAGGCGCACGGCGCACCGGACATCGCCCGGATCGTCGTCCCGACCGCGGGCGGGGTCGGCGTACGCGTCGGAGATCTGGGCACGGTGTCACTCGGCACCGAGGATCATACGCGGGTCATCGCGGGGGACGGGA
>DATMNB010000055.1:0-18866 GCA_035569435.1 Gemmatimonadaceae bacterium | reverse complement strand
TGCTCCCGGCCAGCATGGGCAGAGCACTGCCCGGCGCCGGAAGACCTCGGAGTACGCGCGCCAGCTGCGTGAGAAGCAGAAGATCAAGCGCATTTACGGCGTGAGTGAGCGGCAGTTTCGCAATACGTTCGAGCGTGTGGCCACGATGCCTGGCATCACCGGACACAACCTCCTCGCGTCGCTCGAGAGCCGGTTGGACAACATGATCTATCGGATGGGCTTTGCCGCGAGCCGTAAGGCGGCGCGGCAGCTGGTCCGGCATCGTCATGTGGAGATCGACAAGAAGACGGTCGATATCCCGAGCTATCTGGTGCGGCCTGGGCAGGAGGTTCGCGTCAACGTGAAGTCGCGTGAGCAGGC
This sequence comes from Gemmatimonadaceae bacterium, assembly GCA_035569435.1. Lineage (GTDB taxonomy): Bacteria > Gemmatimonadota > Gemmatimonadetes > Gemmatimonadales > Gemmatimonadaceae > DASRDS01. The sequence continues at coordinate 18,506 of DATMNB010000055.1, read as the reverse complement.
GTCGATTCTCGTCGCCATGGATCAGGCGTCGCGTGGGGCATCACTTTCGTGGCTCGCCGTTGATCGTGAGTCGTTCAGTGGGCGGATGCTCGAGCGGCCGTCGCGGCCGAATATCCCGATCGCCGCCCAGGAACAACTGGTCGTCGAGTTGTATTCGAAGTAGTAGGGCAATAGGTACGACGCTCGCGCGAGCGAGCGAATTCTCGGTGCAGTAAACGCAGTGAAGGGCTCCGGTCGGAGCCCGCACTTCGGTCGGAGCCTTCACCTCCGTACGAGCCTACCGCGCGTGAAGGGCGGGGTAGGGCGTTGCCAGGCACGGTGCCTGGTATGACCACATCAGGACACAGATAAAATTATGGCACAGACTATCGATCTCCGCGGACTCGTCCGTCCGCAGCTCGTTGAAGCAACCAAGCGCGAGGACAACCAGAATGTCGCCGAGTTCCGCCTCCAGCCTCTGGAGCGCGGCTTTGGCCACACGCTGGGCAACGCCATGCGTCGGCTCCTCCTCTCGTCGCTCCGCGGCTCGGCCGTGTGGGCGTTTCGCGTCGACGGCGTCGTCCACGAGCACCAGACGATCCCGGGCGTCGTGGAAGACGTCCACCAGATCATTGGCAACCTCAAGACGCTGACCCTGGTCCTCGATGAGGGCCTGGAAGACGCCACGCTGCGCATTCAGCGCACCGGCGCCGGCGCGGTCACCGCGGCTGACATCAATGTCGGCTCCGGCGTCCGCGTCATCGATCCGTCCCACCACCTGTTCACGCTCCAGGACGATCGTGAGATCACGATGGACCTGTACGTGAAGCAGGGCCGCGGCTACACCGAGTCCGATCAGCACACGCTCGAGCGCGGGATGCCGATCGACGTCGTGCGTATCGACGCGATCTACAACCCCGTCCGCCGCGTCAACTTCTCGGTGGCCGAGACCCGCGTCGGGCAGCGCACGGACTTTGACCGGCTGACGCTGACCGTCGAGACCAACGGCACGATCAGCCCCGAGGAAGCGGTCAGCTACGCCGCCGCGCTCGCGCAGACGCACTTCCAGTACTTCGTGGGCTTCGGCTCGCACGCGTCGGCCCCTGTGGCCACGGCGGGCGATCTGGCTGGCGGCGACAATGTCCGGCTGGCCGAGCTCCAGACGCCGATCGATGACCTCGAGCTGTCGGTCCGGTCGGTCAATTCGCTCAAGAACTCCAACATTCGGTCACTCGGCGATCTCGTGCGCCAGACCGAGAGTCAGATTCTGCAGGTCAAGAACTTTGGGAAGAAGTCGCTGCAGGAGATCGCCGATCTGCTGGAGCGGAAGGGCCTGAACTTCGGGATGCGCTACGAGGAATCCCCCGACGGTGTGCGCATCACCGACTGGGGCACGCCGCCGAGCCGAGCCGCGGCCAACGCGCCCGACGACGACGAGGAATAACGACCATGCGGCACCGTAAAGCCGGACGCCAACTCCGGCGGACGAGCGAGCAGCGCCTGTCCTTGCTTCGCAATCTCGCCATCTCGCTGATCGAACACGGCGCGCTCGAGACGACCGAGGCCAAGGCCAAGGAGCTCCGCCCGTTCGTGGAGAAGCTCATCACGAAATCCAAGGCGGGCACGCTCCACGCCCGCCGGCTCGCCGGGCGGCACGTGCACAAGCGCGCGGCGGCGGACACGCTGTTTCACGATATCGCCCCCAAGTTCGCGACGCGGGCCGGTGGCTATACGCGCATCTTGAAGACCGGATTCCGGAAGGGAGACGGGGCCGAGATGGCGCGGATCGAGCTGATCGGTGTCGAGGTAACCAAATGAGCACGCGCACCCCGATCGCCCGAAACAAGTGCTACGTGTGCCACAAGGGCGTCGCCTTTGGGAACAACGTCTCGCACGCCAACAACAAGACGCGTCGGGTCTGGAAGCCCAATCTCCAGGTCGCCCGCATCGTGGTCGATGGCCGGATCGAGAAGATCCGAGTCTGCACGCGCTGCCTGCACGCTGGTAAAATTCAGCGCGCGCCGCGCGGCGCCGCGGCCGTCTGACCGCCGTCGTGAACCGCTGGTCCACACGGCGCCCTCCCGCCCTTTCGGGTGGGGGGGCGTTCGAGTAATCGACCCATGCCTACCGCACTGATTACCGGCATTACCGGCCAGGATGGCTCGTATCTCGCCGAGTTGCTCCTGGACAAGGGCTATCGCGTCGTCGGGATCGTCCGCCGGTCCTCGACGACGCCGTACGAGCGCATCGCGCACCTCGTCGACCGTGTCGAGCTCGTGTCGGCCGACCTGCTCGACCAGCATTCGCTCGTTGATGCCATGGCCGAGAGCGCGCCCGACGAGATCTACAACCTCGCGGCGCAGAGCTTTGTGCAGACGTCGTGGACGCAGCCTGTGCTCACCGGCGAGTTCACCGCGCTCGGCGTCACCCGCGTGCTCGAAGCCATGCGGAAAGCGGCGCCCCGTGCCCGCTTTTACCAGGCGTCATCGAGCGAGATGTTTGGGAAGGTCGTCGAGACTCCCCAGCGCGAGTCGACGCCGTTCTATCCGCGGAGCCCGTATGGTGTGGCGAAGGTCTATGGCCACTGGATTACGGTGAACTACCGCGAGAGCTTCGGGCTGTACGCGGTGTCGGGGATCTTGTTCAATCATGAATCCCCCCGCCGAGGCCTGGAGTTCGTGACGCGCAAGGTGACCGACGGGGTCGCTCGCATTAAGCTCGGCATCTCCAACGAGCTCAAGCTTGGTACGCTCGACGCGCGACGCGACTGGGGATTTGCCGGCGATTACGTCGACGCGATGTGGCGCATGTTGCAACAGGATGAACCGGACGACTACGTCGTCGGGACAGGGGAGACCTGGTCGGTGCGACAACTCTGTGAGATTGCGTTTTCCCACGTGGGGCTCGACTATCGGGACCACGTGGTGCAGGATCCCCGGTTCATGCGGCCGGCTGAAGTCGACGTGCTCGTGGCGGATGCCAGCAAGGCGCGTGACCGTCTGGGGTGGGTGCCAGAGTGCCAGTTCCGCCAGCTCGTCGGCATGATGGTCGACGCCGACCTGGCCCGCCACAAGCTCCGGGACTGACGTGCGCGCGCTCGTCACCGGGGCCGGCGGGTTCGTCGGACAGTGGCTCGCCCGGGCGCTCCTCGATGAGGGGCACACGGTCACCGGCGCGACGCTCGACGATCCGTCCGGGGCGACGCTGCTCTCGACGGATGAGCACGAGTCGATCGAGTGGGTGCGGGGCGACATCCGCCGGATCGACGATGTGCGCCATGCGCTCGATGTGGCGACGCCCGATGTCGTCTTTCATCTGGCCGGCGTAAGCTCGGTCCAGGGCGCCGGCGCGGATCCTGGGACAGCGGCCGATGTGAATGTCGTCGGTGCGGCGCGCCTGCTCGGCGAGGTCCGGGTGCGTCGACGCACCGGCGTCCTCGATCCGATGGTGCTCGTCGTCGGCAGCGGTGAACAGTACGGCCGTCACGAAGCGGCTGACCTCCCGCTCACCGAGGACGCCGAGCTGCGACCACTCAGCGTGTACGCCGCGACGAAAGTGGCGCAAGAGGTGGTCGCGCTGGAGGCGCATCGCACGGAGGGCGTCCGCGTGGTGTGCGTCCGCAGTTTCAATCATAGCGGGCCGGGGCAGCCGGGCGCATTTCTCCTGCCGTCGCTGGTGAGTCGTGCGCTCGCGCTCCGTGGCGTGCGGGCCGCGCCGCGGCTGGCGATGGGCAACACGGCCACGGTCCGGGACTTCCTGCATGTGGCCGACGTGGTCGACGCCTATATTCTGCTCGCCTCACGCGGTCGGCCCGGTGAGGTCTACAACGTCTCCAGCGCCACGGGGATCTCGGTCAAGGAACTGGCGGTGCGCGTGCTGCAGGCCACTGGCGTCAAAGCCGCGATCGGAACGGATCCGGCCCTCACGCGGTCGGTCGATGTGCCAGCACTCGTCGGCGATAACCGAAAGCTCCGCGATGCCACGGGGTGGTCGCCGCAGTTCACGGTTCAGGACGTCATCGAGGATCTGATCGCCCACACGGCCCATGCCTCGACGCTCTGACCTCAAGCGGATCCTGATCCTCGGCTCGGGTCCGATCATCATCGGGCAGGCGGCCGAGTTCGACTATTCGGGAACGCAGGCGGCCAAGGCCCTCAAGGAAGAGGGCTACACGGTCATCCTGGTGAATTCGAATCCGGCGACGATCATGACGGACCCGGAGTTCGCCGATCGGACGTACATCGAGCCGGTGACGCCCGAGTTCGTCGAGCTCGTGATCGCGGCCGAGCGGCCGGACGCGCTGTTGCCGACGATGGGTGGGCAGACTGCGCTCAATGTGGCGCTGGCGCTGGCGGAGAGTGGGGTGCTGGCGCGCTACGGCGTGGAGCTCATCGGAGCGCGCGCCGAGGCGATCCGGGTGGCCGAGGATCGGGCGCTGTTTGCCGATGCCATGCGGGAGATCGGTCTCGATGTGGCCACCGGCGGGATCGCGACGTCGTGGGATGAGGCCGAAGCGTTGCTCGACCTCGTGGGCTTCCCTGCCATCATCCGGCCGTCGTTTACGCTGGGGGGCACGGGAGGCGGTGTCGCCTACAATCGCACGGAGTATGAGGCCGTCGTGCGCCGCGGCCTCGAGCTGTCGCCGACGACGCAGGTACTGATCGAGCGTAGCGTGCTCGGATGGAAGGAGTACGAGCTGGAGGTCATGCGCGATCACGCCGACAACGTCGTCGTGGTCTGCTCGATCGAGAACATCGATCCGATGGGTGTGCACACCGGCGACTCGATCACGGTCGCGCCGGCCATGACGTTGACCGATCGCGAGTATCAAACGATGCGCGACGCCGCGCTCAAGGTGATCCGGCGGATTGGCGTCGACGCGGGCGGGTGCAACATCCAGTTCGCCATCGATCCCGATACGGGGGCGATGCTCGTCATCGAGATGAACCCCCGCGTCTCTCGCTCCTCCGCCCTCGCATCGAAGGCCACGGGATTTCCGATTGCCCGTATCGGCGCCAAGCTGGCCGTCGGCTACCGCCTGGACGAGCTGCGCAACGACATCACGAAGACCACGCCGGCGTCGTTCGAGCCCGTGCTTGATTACGTGGTTGTGAAAGTGCCGAGATTTGCGTTCGAGAAGTTCGCCAATGCCGATCCCCATCTGACCACGCAGATGAAATCGGTCGGTGAGTCGATGGCCATCGGGCGGACGTTTCGGGAGGCGTTCCAGAAGGCGTTGCGCGCGCTGGAGAGCGGGCGAGCGGGATGGGTCATCGGGGAGACGCCTGCCGACGACCGGCTGGTCGACGAGACGGACGATGCCCTGCGGGGCGCGCTGCGGCAGCCGACGCCGGAGCGGGTCTTTCAGATCAAGCGGGCGTTCTTGGCCGGATTCAGTGTGGCCGACCTGCACGAGATCACGGACATCGATCCGTGGTTTTTGGCGGAGATGCAGGCACTGGTCATCGCGGAGCAGCATTACAACAACCTCGACACCGTGGGTGCGACCGACCTGCTGGCGATGAAGCGGATGGGGTTCTCCGACCGTCAGCTGGCCGGGTTACGAGGGCAATCCGAGGAGGCAACGCGCGCCCAGCGCCATGCCTTTGGCATTCGACCCGCCTACAAAATGGTCGACACGTGCGCGGGCGAGTTTCCGTCGACGACGCCGTATCTGTACGGCAGCTACGACGAGGAAAACGAGGCGCCTCGCAGCGGACGTCCGTCGGTCGTGATCCTGGGAAGCGGGCCAAACCGGATCGGGCAGGGCGTCGAGTTCGATTACTGCTGCGTGCAGGCGGCCCTGGCGCTCCGGGGACGGTTCGAGACGATCATGATCAACTCGAACCCCGAGACCGTGTCGACCGACTACGACATCTCGGACAAGCTCTACTTCGAGCCGCTGACGCTCGAGGATGTGCTGGAGATCGTCGATCGCGAGCGGCCGGTGGGTGTGATCGTGCAGCTAGGCGGCCAGACACCGCTCAAGTTGACGCGCGGTCTGGAGGCGCACGGGGTCCGGATCCTGGGGACGCCGCCCGACGCGATCGACGCGGCCGAGGACCGGCGCCGGTTCGAAGAGATCGCCAGGACCCTGGGGCTCGCGCAGCCGCCGAGTGGGACGGCGACGACGGTCGAGGAAGCATCGGAGATTGCCGCGCGTGTCGGGTACCCGACCATCGTGCGCCCGTCGTATGTGCTAGGTGGGCGGGCCATGGAAGTCGTCTACGACGACGCGTCATTGCGCGACTACTTTGCCCGCGCCGTCCGCGTGTCCGAGGACCGGCCGGTGCTCATCGACCGGTTCCTCGAGGATGCCTTCGAGGCCGACGTCGATGCGATCAGCGATGGCGAGCGAGTCGTGATCGGGGGCGTGATGCAGCACATCGAAGACGCCGGGATCCACTCCGGCGACTCGGCGTGCGTGCTGCCGCCCTATCTCATCGGCGACCGCGACGCCGACACCATGCGCACGCAAACGATCGCGCTGGCCCGCGCGCTCGGCGTGATCGGGCTGATCAACGTGCAGTTCGCGGTGAAGGACGGCGTCGTCTACGTCCTCGAGGTCAACCCCCGGGCGAGCCGCACGATTCCATTCGTGTCCAAGGCGATTGGCGTGCCGCTGGCCGCGGTGGCGGCGCGGGTGATGGCGGGGGAGACGTTGGCCGAAGTCGGGCTCCTGACCGAGCGGATCCCGCCGTACGTGGCGGTCAAGGAGGCGGTCTTCCCGTTCAACAAGTTCCGGGAGTTCGATCCGATCCTGGGGCCCGAGATGCGATCGACGGGCGAGGTGATGGGGCTGTCCGACTCGTTTGGCATGGCGTTCGCCAAGGCGCAGGAGGCCGCGGACAACCGGCTGCCGACGACGGGCGCGATCTTCATCACGGTCAACGACGCCGACAAGCCCACGGTGCTCCCGATCGCCCGCCGGCTGCACGAGCTCGGGTTCCGGCTCTTTGCGACGGAAGGCACGGCGCGGTATATCCGGGGGCGCGGGGTGCCCGTCGAGCGCGTGTTCAAGGTGCACGAGGGCCGGCCCAACGCGATCGACCTGATCGTCAACGGCGAGGTCCAGCTGCTGATCAACACGCCGGTGGGGAAGCATGCCTATCAGGATGATTTCTCGCTGCGCCAGGCCGCCGTGGCCCACCGGGTGCCGTACACCACGACGCTGAGCGCCGCCAGCGCGGCGTGCGATGCGGTGCTCGCCCTCCGGTCGCGGCAGAAGGCAGTGCGCGCGTTGCAGGATTGGCACGCGATGCTCGATGATTGACCCCCGAGATTATTTCGTGCACGAGTCGTCGTATATCGACGACGGCGCGGTGGTGGGCGCGGGGACCAAAATCTGGCATTTCTGCCACATCATGTCCGGCGCGGTCATCGGCGAGCGGTGCAACCTGGGGCAGAACGTCGTGGTGATGGGCGGCACGCGGATCGGCAACAACGTGAAGATTCAGAACAACGTGTCGGTCTACGAGGGCGTGGAGCTCGCGGACGACGTGTTTTGCGGGCCGTCAATGGTGTTCACCAACGTGATCAACCCGCGGAGCCATGTCTCCCGCAAGCACGAATATCGTCCGACGCGCGTCGGGCGGGGGGCGACGATCGGCGCCAACGCGACGATCGTGTGCGGGGTGACCCTTGGCGCCTATGCCCTCGTGGGCGCCGGCGCCGTCGTGACGCACGATGTCGCGCCGTATGCGCTGGTCGCCGGCGTGCCCGCGCGGCCGATGGGGTGGGTGTGCCAATGCGGGGAGCGACTCCCCGACGATGCCGCGGTGCGGGGGGCGCGGTGTCGCAACTGCGGGACGGGCTATCGTCCCGCCGAGGGAGGGATCGCACCACTATGACGACCACCGTTCCAGAGACGTTCAGGGTAGCGCTGGTCGGCTGCGGCCGGATCGCCAAGAATCACTTCGAGGCGCTGGCCCGGATTCCGGGGCTCGAGCTGACGGCGGTCTGCGACGTCGATCCGGTCCGGGCGCGGGAAGCGGGTGAGGCGCAGGGGGTGCCGTGGTTCCGGCACTACGAGGAGATGTTGGCCCAGGCACCGAGCGAGGTTGTCGTCCTGGCCACGCCATCGGGGCTGCATCCGCGGCACGGCATCCTTGCCGCTCAGGCCGGGCGGCACGTCGTGTGCGAGAAGCCGATGGCGATCACGCTGTCCGCCGCCGACGAACTGGTGGAAGCGTGTGACCTGGCCGGGGTCCAGTTATTCGTGGTCAAACAGAACCGGCTGAACGCCACGATCCAGCTGCTCAAGCGGGCGGTGGACAAGGGGCGCTTTGGCCGCATCTACATGGCGAACACGACGGTGCGTTGGTCGCGCCCGCAGGAGTACTACGACCAGGCGCCGTGGCGCGGCACCTGGGAGTTCGACGGCGGCGCGTTCATGAATCAGGCCTCGCACTACGTCGATCTCATTCAGTGGCTGGTCGGGCCGGTGGAGAGCGTGGTGGCCAAGACGGCGACGCTCGCCCGGCGGATCGAGACCGAGGACTCGGGCGTGGCCGTGCTCAAGTTCCGGTCGGGGGCGATCGGTGTGATCGAGGTCACCATGTTGACCTACCCGCGCAACCTCGAGGGATCGGTCACGATCCTCGGCGAGAAGGGGTCGGTCAAGGTGGGTGGGACAGCGGTCAATAAGATCGACCACTGGATCTTCTCCGAGTACGACGACGACGACAAGCTCGTCGACGCGTCGGCCACGAACCCGCCGTCGGTGTACGGATATGGTCACGAGGCGTATTATCGGAATGTCCTCGCGGTCCTGCGCGGCGAAGCCAAGGCCGATACGGACGGCCGGGCTGGCCGCAAGTCGCTGGAGCTGATCCTCGGCATCTACGAGTCGGCCAAGACGGGGCGCGAGGTGCCGCTCCCGTTGCGTTCCAAGGTGTAAAAGTCGCAGTTTTCGGGTCACAACTTATGGCAGTTCCTCTTCAGGACCTCCGCGCGCAGCTGGCGACGATCCGCGACGACGTCGTGGCGGCGATGCTGCGTGTCGTCGACGACCAGTCGTTCATCCTCGGCGAGCCGGTCGGCAAGCTGGAATCCGCCGTGGCCGAGCTGTCGCGCACCAAGTTTGCCATTGGGTGCGCCAGCGGAACCGACGCCCTGCTCCTGGCGCTCCGGGCGCTCGACATCGGGCGTGGCGACGAGGTCATCACCACGCCGTTCACGTTCTTCGCCACGGCCGGGACGATTCATAACGTCGGCGCGACGCCGGTGTTCGTGGACATCGATCCCGAGACGTTCAATATCGACGTCGACAAGGTGGCGGCGGCGATCACGCCACGCACCCGGGCGATCATCCCCGTCGACCTGTTCGGCCAGATGGCCGCGATCGAGCAATTGGTCGCGCTCGGCCTCCCGATCATCGAGGATGCCGCGCAGTCGATCGGTGCGCGCCGGGCCATCGATGGGGAATGGCGGATGGCGGGCGAAGTGGCGACGATTGGCACGCTCAGTTTCTTTCCCACCAAGAACCTGGGCGCGTACGGCGACGGCGGCATGATGGTTACGCAGGACGAGAAACTCGCCCAGCGGCTGCTGCGCCTCCGCACGCACGGCGGCACCAAGACGTATTACCACGACGAGGTGGGGTACAATTCGCGGCTCGATACGCTGCAGGCCGCGGTGCTGCTGGCCAAGTTGCCACACCTGGCGGACTGGAGCGCGCGGCGCCGGGCGCACGCCGAGTACTACACGGCCGCGCTGGCCGATTGCGTGACGACGCCGGTGGTCAGCCCGGAGAACGAGTCGATCTTCAACCAGTACACGGTCCGCTCGCCACGCCGCGACGCGTTACAGGCGCACCTCAAAGCGCGCGGGATCGGCACGTCGATCTATTATCCGTTGCCGCTGCACCTCCAGCCCTGTTTCGCGTACCTGGGCTACAAGGAGGGCCAACTCCCTGAAGCCGAGCGCGCGTCGCGTGAGGTGTTGTCACTGCCGATCTTTCCGGAGCTCACGCCAGTGCAGCAAAACGAGGTGATCGACGCCGTGCGGACCTTCTGCGTATGACGAGCAGTTCAACGTCCGCCTTGAAGGATCAACTGCTGACGAAGATTGGCGATGGCTCGGCCGTCATCGGCGTCGTCGGGTTGGGCTACGTGGGTCTGCCCCTGGCGATCGAGTTCGCCAAGGCGGGGTTTCGGGTCATCGGGTATGATGTGAGCCCTCGGGTGATCGCGACAATATCCGCGGGCCGGTCGCACATCCAGGACATCCCGCACAGTGATGTCGCCGCGCTCGTCGCATCGGGCCGGCTGGAGGCGACAGCCGACGCGACCCGCCTCGCCGAGGTCCACGCGGTATCGATCGCCGTGCCGACGCCGCTCGTCAAGACGCGCGACCCGGACATGAGCTTTGTCGACAAGGCGACGGACACGATCGCGTCGCAGTGCCGGCCGGGGACGCTGGTCGTCCTCGAGAGCACGACGTATCCGGGAACGACGCGCGAGTTGGTTGCGCCCAAGTTCGAGACCCGAGGCTGGACGGTCGGGGAAGACATCTTCCTCGCCTTCAGCCCCGAGCGCGTGGATCCGGGCAACGAGCGGTACTCGACCAAGAACACGCCAAAGGTCGTGGGTGGGATCACCCCCAACTGCCTGGCGGTGGCGACGGCGCTGTACCGGACCTGCATCGACACCGTCGTGCCGGTCTCGTCGCCCGAGGTGGCGGAGCTGGTGAAGCTGTTGGAGAACACGTTCCGGTCGGTCAACATCGCGCTCGTCAACGAGACGGCGATCGTCTGCGAGCGGCTGGGTGTCAACGTGTGGGAGGTCATCGAGGCCGCAGCGACCAAGCCGTTTGGCTTCATGAAGTTCACGCCGGGGCCCGGAATCGGCGGGCACTGCATTCCGCTGGACCCGCACTATCTCGCCTGGAAGATGCGCACGCTCAACTACAAGACCCGGTTCATCGACCTGGCGAGCGAGATCAACAGCCAGATGCCGGACTACGTGGTGGAGAAGGTCGCGCACGCACTGAACGATGCGCACAAGTCGGTCAATGGCAGCCGCGTGCTGGTGATCGGCGTCGCCTACAAGAAGAACATTGATGACATCCGGGAGAGCCCGGCGCTCGACGTGATCCGCCTGCTCGAGGGGCGGGGTGCCACGGTCGCATACCACGACCCGTTCATCCCCAAGTTCCACGAGGATGGGCGCGACCGGGCCAGCGTGCCGATGAGCGTCGCGGAGCTCAAGCGCGCGGACGCGGTCGTCATCGTGACCGATCATACGTCGATCGACTACCAGATGATCGTCGACCAAGCCGCCGTGGTCGTCGACACGCGAAACGCGACGGCCGGTGTTCGGAACCCGACCGCGCGGATCGTGTCACTCTCCGCCGCGTAGCGGTCCACTGACGCACTTCGTGCGCGCCGGCCGCACCAGGCTCCGACTCGCCGCGTTGGTGGGGTTGGCGCTGGCCGCGGCACCAGGTCGGGCCACCGCGCAATTCGGGTTGGCCTACCTGCCGATCACCGATCAGGCATACGACCAGCTTGGCGCGCTGGAGCGCATGGGGTGCACGCCGGCGCGGGTGTCCTCGTTCCGTCCTTATCAGGTGCGGGCCATCCGGGCGGCACTGGTGCGTGCGCGCGGCGATCGACGGTGCCAGGGTACGATTTTCGAGGCGCTCGCGTCGCGGTTCGCGAGCACGGCGCGCGACAGTGTGGGCGGCGTGCGGGGCGGCGCCCAAGTGACCGCACAGGGTACCGAGATGTCCAAGGGGACGTTCCTGCCGATGTGGGACAACGTCCGTCCAAAAGCGCAGGGGACACCGACGGCCGTCGGGATCGTCCACGGCCGGCTGTCGTACGGGGACGGGGCCGACGATCATGTCACGATCGTCGCCGATGCATACGCCGAGTCCAATGGACGCAACGATCCGACGGACCGGGCGCAGGGGTTCCGCCACTCGAACACGGTGGTCGATTTCAGCGAGGCGTACGTCAATGCCCGCGCCGGGATCGTCACGTTTAGCTTGGGCCGCGAGCAAGAGGCGTGGCTGGGGCAGGGGATCGAGTCGATCGTGCTGTCGGCCAACGGCCCGCCGATCGACCGTCTGGCCGTCGAGTTTCACACGGCGCACTGGGAAGGGCGGGCCATCGTCGGTGAGCTCGACAAGGACGTCCTGACGGCGAACCAGGATAGCCTCAACAGCACGATCCAGCCCCAGGACTATTATCGGTTCCTGTACGGCCACGCCATCACGTGGCGGCCCGATCGGATGGTGGAGGCAACACTCGGCGAGACGGCGTTGATCTCGAGCGGTTCCAACACGCTCGATCTCTACTACGTCAATCCGTTCGTGCCGTACATCGTGACGAAGAACGATTCGGGGCGCAAAACCGACGCGGCCAATGACAACCTGTCGACGTTTGTCGGGCTCCGCCTGCGCCCGGGTCCCGTGACGCTCCGCGGCGAGCTCTTCATCGACGACATTCAGATCGACAGCAAGGACCGGACGAAAGTCCCGGACCAACTTGCCTGGACACTCGGGGTGTCGACGCCGATCCCGCTGCCTGTTCCTGTGAGCCTCGACGTTTCGTACCAACGGATCGACACGTACACGTACGAGGCGCAATTCTACAACCAGGTCTGGCAACACTACGGCGTGCCAATCGGCTCGCAGCTGGGTCCAGATGCCGACCTCTGGCAGGCGAGCGCCGACGCATTTCTGTTCCGGAAGATCCGGATTGCGGCTGGGGCAGGGTATTGGCGGCGTGGGTTCTTTCGGATCACCGACCGGCCCGGGAGGAATGTGGTGGGCGCGGGTCAGCCGCCGTTTCCCAATAGCACAGCCACCCAGCCCGTTCAGACCTCAGTCATGGGCAATGGGTCGATCCAGTATCTCAACCCGATGTTCCCGCTCACGCTCCGGGTCAACCTGGCCGATATCAAGAATGCCAACAACCTCCCGTCACCCGCGACGCTGTATGCCCAAGTGCAAGTCCTTCTGACATATGCGTTTCGGTACCCGTAGCGTCCTGGCGGCCGCCGCCCTTCTGGTCGCGGGCGCGGCCGTGGCGGCCGGGCAGGACACGACGGCGGCGGGGCGGGACACGACCGCGGGGCGGCGGGACACCATTCCGGCGGCCCACGACACGTTACCACCGCCGCGGGGGGCGGATTCCTCGGTGCTCCCGACGGGGACGCTTCGTCCGGGCGACATTCTGCAGCTCAAGGTCTACCGCGACTCCGAGCTCAGCGGGAGCTACCTCATCGAGGCCAACGGCGTCGTGCAGATTCCGGGTCTCGGCACGATTCGCGCGGCCGGGTTACGGCCTGACCAGGTGACGCAGTCGATGGTCGACGCCATGCGATCCAAGGGCTTCCGTGCGCCGGAGTTGTCCGTGCAGCCGCGGATCCGTATCTCTGTGCTGGGGCAGGTCCGCAGCCCCATGCTGTACTCGATCGATCCGGGGTTGAGTCTCTTGCAGTTGATTACGATGGCCGGAGGTCCGACCGACCATGCCAATCTCAAGCATACGCGCGTCATTAGAGATGGCAAGGCATACGTGGTCGACATCGAGGCAGCGCTCCATGGCAGCGCGTCCGGCCGCATTACGCTCTATTCCAATGACGTAGTGTTCATTCCTCCCAAGACCGGGTTGACGAAAGAGAACATCAGCTTCGTCGTCTCGATCGCTGGCGCGGGATTGGCGTTGATAACAACGGTCCTTCTCCTCTCGCACTATCGATGACCGAAAACGGGAACGGTGACGGCACCGAGCCCGGATTCCTGGGGCCTACGTCGGGCGAGCACTCGATGCGCGAGGTGCTCGCGGTCGTGCGTCGCCGCAAGTGGACCGCGCTTGCCGTCTTCGCGCTCGTCGTGGCCGGGGGCACCTGGAAGACGATGCACGACACGCGCGTGTATGCGTCGGCCGTCACCGTTCGCGTGAACCAGCAGGTCGAGTCGCCCGTGCAGGGCGCCCCGATCGCGCAGCCCGAGTACGACTACCGGGTCGATCCACTCGTCTCGGAGCAGCAGGTGATCCGCAGTAAGCGCATCGCCACGCGCGCGGCGATCGCGTCGGGACTCCGGGTGACTGTCGCCGAGCCGGCCACCATGCTCTTGAGCGCGCTCGTTGCGGACAACATGCCGATGGTGCTCCCGGATGCGCCCGAGGGCCAGTACCAGCTCGTGGCGTCGCCGTCCGGTTACGCGCTCACGTCCCATAAGAAGTCGTACGGACCGGTGAAATATGGCACGAGCCTCCTGAGCGACGGATTCTCAATCCTCGTCCCCTCGCCGCCACCGGCGCGAGACAAGGACATCGTGCTGGACATTCGGCCCACGGACGAAGTCGCGCGTCAGCTGCAGGCGTCCATCGCCACCCGCGTGCTGCCCCAGACGGACATCATCGAGATCACCGTCTATGGCACCGATCCGGTGCGTACGCGTGACGCGGCGAATGCGGTCGCCCGGGTGTACGCCGACTACTCCCGCGAGCAGGCCCGCCTGGCCGCGGCGGCGCGGAGCAAATTCATCGAGCGCAGCCTGGACGAACAGGCGCACCAGTTGGCGAGCGCCGAGGACTCGCTCCGGAGCTTTCAGGAGCGGCACCAGACGTCGGATGTAGGGGCCGAAGTCGGGGCGATCCTGACGAGCATCTACGGTCTGGAAGACAAGAAGAACGATCTGCTCCTCGAGCAGCGCGTGTACCTGGCGCTGGTGGGGAGTCTCGATGAGACGGATACGACGGACGTCGACCTGCACAAGCTGATCGGCACCGACGCCGTCGCCAACAACCGGGCCGTAGCCGACCTGTACGAGCGGTGGTACGACCTGTTGAAGCAGCGGCAGCAGATGGGCCTGACGCGGAACGATCGGAATCGCGATATGCAGGCGCTGGACAGCACGATCAACGTCACGAAATCGTCGCTCAAGCAGGCGAGTGGGCTCTACTTGCAGAGCGTGGCGTCCCGGATCGCGTCGGTGGATTCGAGCATCGCCGACCTCCGTCGCGAAACGCAGCGGTTTCCACCGTTGAGCGCGGCCCAGGCGCGGCTCACGGATAACGTGCACACGATGGAGACGGGGTATGACAACCTCCTCTCCCAGTACCAGCTGTCGCGGATCGGTGAATCGGCCGAGACCGGGCGCGTGAATGTCATCGACGCCGCAATGACGCCGGAAATCCCCATCTCGCCGCACCGCAAGCGCGCCGTGCTGATCGCCGCGCTCCTCGGGCTCGTGGTGGGGATCGTCGTCGCCATGCTCGCCGACCGGTTCGATGACGCGGTCCAGAATCCCGATGAGGTACGCGATCGACTCCATTTGACCGTGTTGGGCTCAATTCCGCGCGTCCGCCGGAGTGATGTCGGACAATCGGCGGACACCAACGAAAAGGCGTTCCGGCTGGTCACGCACGTCGAGCCCCAATCGCTGGTGGCCGAGGCGTTCCGATCGCTCCGTACGAACGTGACGTTTGCCCGGGCCCATCAGGACCTCCGGACCCTTATGATCACGAGCCCCGCCCCTGGTGAGGGCAAGTCGACCGTCGCGGTCAACCTGGCCACGACGTTCGCCCAGCAGGGCCAACGCACGTTGCTGGTGGACGCGGATCTCCGGCGGTCTGTCCTGGACCAGACCTTTGCCATCACGCGAAGCCCCGGCCTGACCGATGTGCTGGTGGGCACCGAGCCGCTCGATAGGGCGGTGCGACTGACAGACGTTCCCAACCTGTCGATTTTGCCGAGCGGTCAGTTCCCGCCCAATCCGTCGGAGCTTCTGGGCTCGGCCCAGATGCGGGCGATGATAGAATTGGCCAAACAGTCGTTCGACATAGTCTTAATTGACTCCCCGCCGGTCCTGGCCGTGACCGATGCGGCCGTGCTGTCGACAGCGGTCGATGGGTCGATTATGGTCATTCGGCTCGGGGTGACGGCTCGTGAGGCCGTGCGCCGCGCGGTATCGCAATTGCGGGTGGTGAACGGCCGGATCCTGGGTGCCGTGCTGAACGCCGTGGACTTCCGGGGCCCCAGTTACCAGGGCGGCTACGGATACTACTACGAGCGGTTCTACGGGCACGGGCCGGGGCCGGGCGGTGGACGCACGCGTCGCTGGACGGATGCTTTACGGGGTGCGCGTCGCCGGTAACTTCAAGTCACGGCTTATGTTGCCGTTGACGTTCTGACCTTCTCGCGGGGCTCGATGAACATTTCTGTCGTAGGGACGGGCTACGTCGGCCTGGTGGTCGGCGCCTGTCTGGCGGAGACCGGCAACGATGTGGTGTGCGCGGACGTCGATCCGGTCAAGATCGAGGGGCTGAAGCGCAATCAGCTGCCCATTTACGAGCCTGGCCTCGAGCCGCTCGTCGAGCGCAATCAACAGCAGAACCGGTTGTCGTTCACCACGGATGTGCCGGCGGCGATCGCATCGGCCAGGGTGATCTTCATCGCGGTCGGGACGCCGCCGGACGAAGACGGATCGGCCGATCTGCGGCACGTGCTGGCCGTGGCCGACCAGATCGGCCGGCACATGACGCGCGAGCTCGTGATCGTCACCAAGTCGACGGTCCCCGTCGGCACGGCGGCCAAGGTCACCGAGGCCGTCGGCCGGCACGCCAAATATCCGTTCCATCTGTGCAGCAACCCCGAGTTCCTGAAAGAGGGGGCGGCGGTCGACGACTTCCTCAAACCCGACCGCGTCGTGCTGGGCGTCGAAACCGACTTTGCCCGCTCGGCGATGGCCGAGTTGTATGCGCCGTTTGTCCGCACCGGCAAGCCGATCATCTTCATGGATATTGCCTCGGCCGAGATGACCAAATACGCGGCCAACGCCATGTTGGCGACGCGCATCTCGTTCATGAACGAGATCGCCCGGCTCTGTGAGGTCGTCGGCGCCGACGTCGATCACGTCCGTCGGGGGATCGGCAGCGATGAGCGGATCGGGCCGTCGTTTCTGTTTCCTGGTCCCGGGTACGGCGGCTCGTGCTTTCCCAAGGACGTCAAGGCGTTGATTCGCACAGCGGCGAGCGTCGAGGTCCCGCTCTCGGTCCTCGAGGCCGTCGAGGAGGCGAACGATCGCCAGAAGCGCGTGCTGTTCCAGAAGTTGAGCCGCGCGCTGGGCGGGTCGGTCACGGGCGCGCACGTCGCCATCTGGGGACTGGCGTTCAAGCCGCAGACGGACGACATGCGCGAAGCGCCGTCGCTCACGCTCATCGAGGAGCTGCTGGATGCGAAAGCGACCGTGCGGGCGCACGACCCGGTTGCTGAGCACGAGGCGCGGCGGCGGCTCGATGACCGCATCGCCTTCGCGGACACCAACTACGAGGCGGTGGCTGGCGCCGATGCCTTGGTCGTGGTGACCGATTGGAACGAGTATCGCCACCCGGACTTCGCGCGGGTCAAGCAAGCGCTTCGGCGGCCGATCCTGATCGATGGGCGCAACCTGTATGATCCAGACCGCATGCGGAACCTCGGGTTCACCTACGACTCGATCGGGCGGTCGCGATAGATGCGCGTCCTGATCACCGGCGCGGCGGGATTCCTGGGTTCACACTTGAGCGATCGGTTCCTCCGCGAGGGACACGAGGTCATCGGCCTGGACAACTTTATTACGGGTCACCCCGATAATCTCGCGCATCTCACCAACGAGCCGGGGTTCGAGTTTGTTCGGCACAACATCTCGACGTACACGTACGTGGCCGGCCAGATCGATGGGGTGCTCCACTTTGCGTCGCCGGCGAGCCCGATCGACTACCTGGAGAACCCGATTCAGACGTTGAAGGTGGGTGCGTTGGGTACCCACAATGCCTTGGGGCTCGCCAAGGCCAAAGGGGCGCGGTTCTTCCTCGCCTCGACGTCGGAGGTCTACGGCGACCCGCTGGAGCATCCCCAGACGGAGTCATATTGGGGGAATGTGAATCCGATCGGTCCCCGGGGCGTCTATGATGAGGCGAAGCGGTTTGCCGAGGCTATGACCATGGCCTACCACCGCAAGCACGGGATCGAGACGCGGATCGTGAGAATCTTTAATACGTATGGGCCGCGGATGCGGCCGCGCGACGGGCGGGTCGTCTCCAACTTCATCGTACAGGCACTGTGCGGTGAGCCGATCACCGTGTACGGCGATGGCTCGCAGACCCGGAGCTTCTGTTACGTCGATGACGAGGTCGATGGGATCTACCGGCTCTTCATGAACGGCGACGCCAACCCGACCAACATCGGGAATCCCGACGAGTACACGGTGAAGGAGCTGGCGGAGATCGTCGTCGAGCTGACCGGGTCGTCGTCGCCCATTGTCTATCGGCCGCTCCCCGAAGACGATCCCAAGGTCCGTCGCCCGGACATCACGCGGGCGCGCACGATGCTGGGGTGGACGCCCAAAGTGCCGGTCCGCGTCGGGGTCGAGAAGACGATCGCCTATTTCCAATCGCTCGTCGGAACGGACCGGATGGAACCACGGTGACAACCTCGCTCCGCGACCTCGTCGATCTGACGCCCGACCCGATCGAGCGAGCGCGGGAGCGGTTCGCCGTTCGGGACTACCACGGCTCGGTCCTCCTG
>DATMNB010000054.1:0-3119 GCA_035569435.1 Gemmatimonadaceae bacterium | reverse complement strand
ATGAGATCCGACGCTGTAAAATAGCGGGCTGTTCATGGCCCGTGGGTACGCGAGTAGACTACCGGCCGTGTCAGACTCAAACACCAATGCGCTCCGGACGGCGCTTCGCGTCATGCAGGCCGGCGCCGTGGCCACGGTGCTCGTGGCGGCGCCGTACAAGGCGTTTGATCTCGATCGCTACTTTGTGCCCAAGGAGCTGGCGCTGCTGGCGACGGCCGCCATCGCCGGGGCGATCGTGCTCGGAGCGGTCCGGCGGGTGGCGCTCACGCGCGTGGATACGCTGTTGGCGGCGTTTCTGGTGCTCGGCGTCATGTCGGCGGCCGGGGCGTATAACCCATGGCTCGCCTGGCGGGCCGTCGCGGTGAGCGGGGCCGGGATCACGCTCTATTGGGTGGCCCGCGCGGCGACGCAGGCGGGGTATTCGCGCGGGGTGCTGGCTGGTGTCGGGTTGGCGGTGGTCGCGGCGGCGACGACGGCGTTGGCGCAGGCCTACGGGGTGCACAGCGAGTTGCTGAGCATCAACCGGGCGCCTGGCGGGACGCTCGGGAACCGCAACTTTGTCGCGCACCTCGCGGCCGCCGGGCTGCCGGCGCTCGTGCTCTCGGCCGTCGCGGCTCGGCGGCCGAGTCGGTTTCTCATCGGCGCGGTTGGCGTCACGATCGTCGTGTGGGCGTTGATTCTGACGCGGTCGCGCGCCGCGTGGCTCGCGGCCGGGGTGGCGGGGCTGTTGGCGGTGTTCGTGGTCGTGCGCGCGCCCGGGCGGTGGGGTGGGATCGCCACCGGGTGGCGGGTGGCCATCCTCCTCCTCTGCGGCGCGGCGGGGGCGGTGCTTGCCGTGACGCTGCCCAATACGCTGCACTGGAAGAGTCGGTCGCCATATCTCGACTCGGCCGTCGGCGTGGCGGATTTTCGTGAAGGGAGCGGGCGGGGGCGGATCGTGCAGTACGCCAACAGTCTGCGCATGGCGGCGGCGCATCCACTCTTTGGCGTGGGGCCGGGGAATTGGCCTGTTGTGTACCCGCGGGTGGCATCGGCGCATGATCCGTCGCTCGATGACGAGGGGATGACGGCGAATCCGTGGCCGAGTAGTGATTGGGTGGCGTTTGTGTCGGAGCGTGGGCTCATCGCGACGGCGTGTCTCGCGTTGGCGATGCTCGGGCTCGTGGTGACGGCGTTCCGCGCGCTCCCGCGCCCGGGTGGTGGCGGCGAGGACGGGTTGGCCGCACTCGCATCGTTGGCCACCATCGTGGCGGTGGTGATCGTCGGGGCGTTCGATGCCGTCATGCTCCTTCCGACACCGTCCGCCGTGTTCTGGCCCGCGCTCGGCGCGCTCGCGCCGGCGGCGGCGACGCGGGTTGTCGTGCCGGCGCCGCGACCTCTCCGGATGCTCGCCGCGACTGCAGTCTTGGTGTGTGGCCTCGTGGCTGTGGCGCACAGCGTGGCGCAGCTCGTGGCGATGGATCTCTATGGCGATGGCACGCGCGTCAGCGCCGTCGAGGCGGCGGCGCGATGGGATCCGGGGAGCTATCGCATTCAGGAACGTCTTGCCGAAATCGACCTACGGCGTGGGCATTGTACGGCTGCGCGGACGCGGGCCGAGCGTGCGCGGCGGCTCTTTCCGAGTGCGCCGGCGCCAAGGCGGGTGTTGGGGGAGTGTCGGCAGTAATGACTACGCAGCGCGGACGATTTCTGCCGCCCGACGAGATCGCGGAAGTCATGGCTAGCGCCAACGCTGGCGACTACGCCATCGGCGCGGAGATTGACGAACATGACGACGTCATGTTGCTCTATCTGGGTACCCTGGAGCGCGTGCCGGTCCCATTGGACTTCTTTCGCCCGTCAGGAACAGGCAAGAAGCCGGAGTTCGGGAAGTTCTCTGTCGTTGATTCCGGCCAGACGCTGAAATTCGGGGACTACGAGGCCACCGTCGATGCGGTGCTATACGATCGTGACCCGGCATACAGGAAGCGAGCAAAGGCAAATCGTATTCGGCAAGACAACACGTTTGGTGGAGCATTCAAGCGATTGCGTTTGCTTCGCGGGCTGACGCAATCATCGTTCAAGGGAGTCACCGAACGTGAGATTCGGCGCATTGAAAGAAACGAGGTTGAGTCTGAGAATCTTCGCTCGGACACGCGTAGGGCGATTGAGCGAGCGCTTAGAGTGAGCGTCGAGAAAATAAAGGAATACTGATGGATTGCTGGCCCTAGCCCACAAACTGCACGTCGAGCTCCAACGTCCGCCGCGTGCGAATCTCGATGCGGGACGTGAGCACCACGTGGCCGTCGGCATCGATCAGCTCGAGGGCGAGTTTCTCGATCGCTTGTCGCCCGCGCTCGCCGTCGAGCTGAAAGATCGGCTCCACGAGCTCGTAGCCGAGTCCGGGGCGGAAGATGCCGCTGGCGGCGTTGGAGGAGGGGTCGCGCCGCTCGAGGTCGGAGTGGCCGACGATGATGCCGTGCATGCGGACGGTGTAGATCATACGCGAGAATCTACGCGTATGGTCTACACCGCAAGCCGGTGGGGCGCTACTTGATGGTGAAGGTGAGCGTGAGGGCCGAGCCGCCTTCGCCGCTGGCGCCGAACCAGGGGATGGCCGTAAGGGTGTGGGCCCGTCGTGAGCAATGACATCGCGAGCGCGTAGGGGGCGCTGTTGTCGAGGGCTGTGTTCTTGCCGTCGAGGAGGAAGCCCACGCTTCCGATCGAGGACGGTAGGTCACCGCCTGCACGTTGGCGGCGCCGTGCCCGCGGCGGCGCGCGCTCGCGGTTAGGCCGTTGGTGCCCGGTGCCGTGCGCGGCGCGTGTGAGTCCGAGCACGCGGCGACGAGTGTGCCCGCGGCCGCGAAGCCGAGTGTCCGTCCGATCCGACCAATGTGCGGCATCAGCGCATCCTCGAATGCAGGTTGCCGAGGACTGTAGTGAGGCCGGATCAGATGTGAGTTGCGACGGCGTAACACCGCGCGGGCTCAACCACGAATCGTTACAGCGTCATCACGAGCGTGATCACGAGCCTGATCACGGTGAGTCGGCCCCGGCCATGAGGCACGCGAGTTGCTGCACGAGAGGCAGCGTTCAGAAGAGAGGAGGATGGATGCGCGATGATGCGCGGCACGACGAGG
>DATMNB010000053.1:0-26248 GCA_035569435.1 Gemmatimonadaceae bacterium | reverse complement strand
CAGGCCATCGAAATATGCGAGGAGCGGGCCGGAGAGGGTGGTTGCGAGTCGGTACCTGAGGATCGCGCGCCCGTAGCCGATGCCGACGGGGAGCGCGGGCTCGGCGATGCGTTCGCTCAGGAGTGACGGGTCGGTGAGCGGGGGCGCGAGGCCGCCAGCCAGGAATCGCTCGAACGGTGGGGCACCGGCGTTCACCTCGCCGTACGCGACGTCGCCGCGGAGGCCGAGGGTGCGGGTCCCAATGTGCGCGTTGGCGCCGGCGAGCAGTCGGCCCCAGCCTGCGCCCTGGGTGCGGCCGGCGGCGCCGTGGAGGCCCAGGCCGACGCCGGCGAACAGGTCGCCGTGTGACATGTCGATGTTGGTGGCGGCGTCGCCGTAGGCGAGGAGGCGGGCGCCGTTCACATCCGTCGCCAGATGGCCAGCAGAGAATGCCAATCGGAAGTGATCGGCATGAAAGGAATTGACCACTGGTAGAGACAGGCCGACAACGGCCGACTGGTAGTCGGCATCCAGCGTGCGCGGGGCGAACGTGCCGGCGACTTGGCGGAATGGGTCGTCATGGACAGCAACCAACTGGCCAAAGACCTCAGCGGGCCATCCTCTCCACACCGCGCTGAGCGCGCCCCCGCGCCAAGTGCCCGCGTCGCCGAGTGCGCCTTGGAGGGTCCAGGCGAATTGGCCGACGGGGTCGGAGCTGCCGACCATCAGGGTGGCGAAGCGGCCGTCGGTGGCGATGGCGGCGCCGGGGAGGATGCGGAGGCCGTGCGGGGTGGGGATATAGCCGCGCACTGTGGGCGCGGGCGTCGTTGAGTCGCTTCTCGCTAAGGGCGGGTCGACGGGTGGCACGGGGATCGCGACCGGTGCTAACGAGTCGGGGAGTGTCGGCGCGTCGATGGGGCGGGCGTCGACCAAGGGCACGCGCTGCAGGTGGCGACCGGTGGCGTGGTCGACGAGAAAGTAGACACTCGAATCGGCGGGGTCGACGTCGGGACCCGACACCGCGCCGAGTGTGGCGGTCAGCATCTGCGTGGCGTGGCTATCGAGGTCGAGGAGCGCGAGGTGCGGGACGCCGCCTGCCTCGGAGACGAACACGAGCTGGCGTCCGTCGGGTGTGAACGCTGGGTCGTAGGCGTCGGCCGTATCCGGTGTCAGTGCCTCGGCGTGCATGCTCCGACCAAAGGTGATGCGCTCAATCGACCAGTGCTGGCCCCGGTGGACGGCCACGGTCAACGAGCCGCCGTCGGGGGCGATGCGGGGGTGGTCGTACGACTCGTCAGGGTGTCCGGTGCGGAGGGGCGTGACGCGACCGGTGGCGAGGGCCACGAGCACGAGGTCGCACGCCCCATCGTGGCAGCGCACGGCGGCGGCGACGCGGCCATCGGGCGTGGGGTCGCCTTCGCGGACGTTGGCGCCGTGGGTCACGCGCCGGACCGCGCCGGTCCCTGGCGTCCACTCGTAGAGGTCAGGACGGAATGCGCCGTCGGGGCGTGGATCGAATCGCGACAGCAGGAGCCGCGGCACGCCGCCCGGTAAGAAACGCGGGTCAAAGTAGGCGCGTCCGTGGACCGCGGTGAGTGCTGCGACGGGCGACGACTGGAGCGGGCCGCGTTGCACGGCCGGCACGTCATCCGGGTCGCGCTCGAGCAGGCGACGGCGTGCGCTATCGGCGGCCGCGCTGTCGGTGGCGGACGGGAGGCGGGGCCAGACGACGATGCGGGTCGCGCGGCCCGGGGCGCGGACCGCGGCAGCGATCAGGTTGCCGTCGGGCGAGATCGTCGGTGGGCCGCTGTACCACCCGAGCCGGCGCACGGTGAGACCGGTGTCGAGCCCTGTCGCGCGGAGCGAGGCGGCGGCGGCGAGCGCCTTGCCGGTCACCTCGGCGGTGAACCATCCGTACATCTCGGCGGGACTCTGGCCGTAGACACCGGTGAAGGCCTCGTCGAACGTCCGGTTCCGCCGGGCGCTCATGCGTCGCCAGAGGTGGGGTAAGCTCGAGTCTCCAGCGCTCTGCGTGAGCCATTCGAAGAAGGCCGATCCGGCGAGGTATGGCATGGCGTCGCCCTCGTAGCGGCCGGAGCCATCGAGGGCGCCATAGGGTGGCAGCTGGCCCTCGACGGCCAATGCTCTGAGGGTGGCAGCCCGATAGGCGCCATTGGGGCGCCCGCGCCCGGTCACGTGTCCCTCGACGTAGGTGGCATAGCCTTCGCGCACCCAGTTGGGCGACCGGCGGGCAACGGGCCCCACGTTCTCGGGAAGGGCGCGCCAGAGGAGTCGTTGCCAGGGGTTGCGGGTGGGCCAGGTCAGGTGGGCGATGTGCGCGAACTCGTGGGTGACGAGCAGCGACGGCCAGCGATCAAAGTTGGCGATGTCGGACCCTGGCGCCGGCGGGTCGGGCCAGAGGACGATCGTGGGCGAGCCGATGAACGGCAGGGCAAAGCCGTTGGCGGTCGCGAACGGGTCATCGATGAGGATCGTGACGCGGCGGCGCGGGACATGCTCCACGAGTGTCCCGACGGCGTCGCGCATCGGCTCGAGGCGCGTGGCGAGATCGACGGCCCAGTCGTGCGTCGTGGCGGGGAACAGGACGGTGAAGTGCGCGGTGCGGAGGGTCTCCCATTGCTGCGCCGGACGAATGATGTCTTGGGCGGCGAGAGGGCGGAGTGTCAGGGCGGCGGCAGCCACGGGACACAGAAGGCGACGCAGTCGCATGCGAACATAAGGTACACCCTTGGGCGGCGCTGGACGTCGCGAGGGTTTCTGGCCATCTTCTGCTATGGCGGCTCCTTCCGTGCTGATCGGCGTCGTGGGTGATTCGGGCTCGGGCAAAACGACGATCTCGGCGGCGATCGCGCAGCGCCTCGGCGTGGGCCGGGTGACGGCGCTGTGTTTGGACGACTATCACCGGTATGACCGCGCCGAGCGGATGCGCCGGGATATCACGGCGCTGGCGCCGGATTGCAATCGATTGGATCTGATGGCCCAGCACCTGGCCGCGCTGCGGCGCGGCGAGACGGTCGTCAAGCCGGTTTACAATCATACCAACGGCACGTTTGGGCCGGACGAGCGGGTGACGCCGCGCGCGGTGGTGATCGCGCGTGGACTGCTCGGTTTGTCCACCGAGGCGTTGCGGTCCACGTTCGATCTCACCGTGTATCTCGACCCCGCGGAGACGTTACGGGTGCATTGGAAGTGTCTGCGCGATTGCGCGAAACGGGGGTACACGCCCGAGGAGGTGCTGAAGCATCTGTCGCGGCGCCGGCCCGACGCCGAGCGATACGTGCACCCGCAGCGGGCGTTCGCGGATGTCGTGATCAGGTATGAGCCGCGCGGGTCGGCGCTGGGTGATGCGCCGCTGGCCTTGCGAGTCGAGGAGCGGTCGCGCGCGGCCCAGCCCGTGTTGCTCGAGGCGGTGTTGGCCGCCGCCGAGCGGGCGCGGTGGCCGCTGGCTTCGGATGTTCCGCGAGCGGTGGCCGCCACCGCGAGTCATGTCACCGACCCAGGGAGGAGCAGGTGAAGCTGATCACCGCGATCATCCGGCCGGACCGGTTACCCGATGTGAAGACGGCGCTGTTTCGGGCAGGCGTCACAGGCATGACGCTGACGCGGGTCAGTGGGCATGGCGGCGAGAGCGAAGTCATCCAGCAGTACCGGGCCGAGACCGTGGTCATGGAATTTCACGAGAAGGTGCAGATCGAGATGGCCGTGTCGGAGCCGTTTGTGGAGCCGACGATTCAGGCCATCATCCAGGCGGCACGAACGGACCAGGTGGGCGACGGCAAGATCTTTGTGCAGCCGTTGGATGGGGTCATCCGGATTCGCACCGGTGAACGAGACAATGCGGCGCTGACGCCGGTGACCGCGGACGAGGTCCAGCGCGCGGCCCAGGTGGCGGCGGGGGATGCGGCATGACCGACACGTTGTCGGCTGGCGATACGGCGTGGGTGCTCGGCGCGACGGGCCTGGTCATGCTCATGGTGCCCGGCCTGGCGTTCTTCTACGGCGGGTTGGTGCGTGGAAAGGCGTCGCTCAACACAATGATGATGAGCGCCGCGGCGCTGGCGCTGGTGACCGTGCAGTGGGTGTTGTTTGGCTACTCGCTAGCGTTTGGGCCCGGCTCGTCGGTGCTGGGCTCGTTGCGGTGGTCGGGTTTCAGCGGCGTCGGGTTGACGGCGAACCCCGCCTATGCCAGCACGATTCCGCATCTGGCCTACGCCGCGTTTCAGGCGATGTTCGCCGGGGTCACGGTGGCCCTCATCTCGGGCGCGGTCGTGGAGCGGATACGGTTTCGCGCGTTCCTGGTATTCGCGGTCCTCTGGACGACACTGGTCTACGACCCGTTGGCGCACTGGGTGTGGGGAGATGGCGGGTGGTTGCACAGGTTGGGCGCGCTCGATTTTGCCGGCGGAACGGTCGTGCACATCAGCGCGGGCACGTCGGCGTTGGTCGCGGCGTTGGTGCTCGGGCCGCGGCGGGACTTTGGCCGGGCGTCCTATGTGCCGCACAACGTGCCGTTCACGCTCCTGGGTGCGGGATTGCTCTGGTTTGGGTGGTTTGGCTTCAACGGCGGGAGCGCGCTGGCCGCCAACGGGGTGGCGGCGAATGCCGTGGTGACGACCCATACGGCTGCGGCATCGGCGCTGGCCGCGTGGATGCTGTTCGATCTCATGCGGACCGGGCGGGCGACGGCGGTGGGGGCCGCGACCGGCGCCGTGGTTGGGCTGGTCGCCATCACGCCGGCGGCCGGGTTTGTGACGCCGTTAGCCGCGATCGCGATCGGGGTCATTGCCGCCGCGTGTAGCTACGCGGCGATCCAGGCGCGGTCGCGCACCAAGGTCGACGATGCGCTCGATGTGTTCGCCTGCCACGGCGTGGCGGGTATTGCCGGGGCCTTACTGACTGGTGTATTCGCGACCAAGGCCGTCAATCCGGGCGGCGGCGACGGGCTGCTGGCGGGCAATAGCCATCAGTTCGTCGTGCAGCTCATCGCTGTCAGCGTGACGGTTGTGCTGGGACTCGGCATGTCGGGCGTGATCCTCGGCGCGATGCGGCTGGTCATGCCGCTCCGGGTGAGCGTCGCCGATGAGATTCGCGGGTCGGATCTGAGCGAGCACGGGGAAGAGGCGTACTACGGCGAGGACATCAATGCCCTGGCCGGGCGTGCGATCTCGCTCAGCGACAGTGTGCTGATTCCCGCGTCTGAGGTTGGGCGGCCGTCGTCAACGACGCCGTCCAAGCCAGTCAGCTCGATTTCTTCTTGAAGACGCCGAGGCGGTCCAGGAGCCAGGTCCCTGGAATGATGAACAGCGGTGTCAGGAAGGCGCCGAGGAGAATGTTGATCCAGAGGAGCGCCGTATAGAAGGCGCCAAGGGCGAGCCCGACCCAGAGGGTGCCGAGAGGACCGTGGTTTTCCATGGGGCTATTATAACAGGTGTCGAGTCGGCAGTGGAGGCCGCGCTCGGGGCGTTCGGAGGGCCGGTCGTCCTGGCGGTATCGGGCGGGGCCGACTCGATGGCGCTGCTGCACATCGTGGCTGAGGTGGCGCCCGAACGGATCGCGGCGGTCGCGACGTTTGATCATGGCACGGGTCCGGCCGCGAGGGCGGGCGTGGCGCTTGTCCGGCGCGAAGCCGGGCGGCTGGGCCTCGACTTCGTCGCGGGAAAAGGGACGGGAAGGGCCGAGAGTGAAGCTGAGTGGCGTGCCGCGCGCTGGGCGTTCTTGCGGCGGGTTGCGAACGAGCGCGAGGCCCGTGTAGCGACCGGGCACACGCGCGATGATCAGATCGAAACGGTGGTGATGCGCGTGCTGCGCGGGGCCGGGGCGCGGGGGCTCGCGGGCCTGGATACTGACTCGGACATCGTACGGCCATTACTGGCGGTCGACCGGGCGGTGGTGTCGGCGTATGCGGGGGAATGGGTCGAGGATCCATCAAATGCGTCGACCAAGTACCTGAGAAATCGCGTTCGGCGAGAGCTGTTGCCGGCGATCCGGGCGGTACACCCGGAGTTTGAGGGCGCGTTGCTGGAGCTTGCCGGGCGGGCCGCCACGTGGCGGCGAGAGCTAGAGAGCCTGGTGACGGCGCGATGCCCCGTGCGGCGGACGGCCGACGGCCTGTCGGTTGCCGTTGCCGATTTGGCCCAGTATGATGAGCGGACGGTGGCCGTCGTCTGGCCGGTCATTGCGGCGCGCGCCGGGGTCACGCTCGACGCGAAAGGGACGTCGCGACTCGCGGCGTTTACATTTAACTCCAAGGTTGGTGGGACTATACAGCTCGCGGGCGGAGTGGAGGTCGTGCGGTCGCGATTCCTGTTCGTGATTCGGCCGCTGTGGTAGTCGATCCGCGACTCGGCGGATGCCCGGTCAAGCGGGTGGTGTTCGACGAGAGCACGATCGCGGCCCGGGTCGGCGAACTCGGGGCGGAGATCACCGATTATTATAAGGATGGGGAGCTATTGCTCCTCGGATTGCTCAAGGGGAGCGTGATCTTTTTTAGCGACCTGGTCCGCAGGATCGCGCGCCCGCTGCAGGTGGATTTCCTGGTTGCCTCGAGTTACGGGCAGGGGACGGAGTCGAGTGGAATCGTACAGCTCGTCTACGACCCGGAGACGCGAATCGAGGGGAAGCACATTCTCGTGGTTGAGGATATTGTCGACTCAGGTCGGACGTTAAGCCGCCTAATGGGCGTGCTGCAGGAGCGCCGGCCGCGGTCGTTAGATGTGTGCGCATTGCTTCACAAGCACGTGGCCACCGAGTTGCAGTGGCCGGTGCGGTTCGTCGGATTTGATGCACCGCACGAGTTTCTGGTCGGGTACGGATTGGATCATGCGGAAAACTTCCGCCATTTGCCGTACATCGCGAGCTTGATGTAAAGAGGTCTGAATGCCTGTATTGCCGTCGCCACCGTCGAACAACAATAACAACAACAAGAAGAAGTTCAGCTGGGGGAGCTTTTCCAAGACGCTCTCGTTCTGGCTGCTCATCATCTTGATTCCGGTGGCGTTTATCGAGTTTTCCAACGCGCGGAGCGATCCGGCGCCGCCCATTATCTACTCCGACTACGACCGCGAGCTGCAGCACGACAACGTCAAGTCCGTGCAAATTCAGGCTGGGCGGCAGATTCTCGGAGAGTTCAAGAACAAGGTCGAGATCGACGGCAAGGACATGCAGAAGTTCACCGTGAAGCTGCCGGTGGAGAACTCCGACGACGAGCTCGATCGGTTGCGGGCGCATAACGTGCGCATCGAGGCCAAGGGCGAGAGCCCGGGCATCAGTGTGTACGTGATGAACTTCCTGCCGTATTTGTTCATCATCGGGCTCTGGATCTTCCTGTTCCGGCAGATGCAGGCTGGCGGGGCGAAGGCCTTTTCATTTGGGAAATCAAAAGCCAAGCTGCTGACGGGCGACACGCCGAAGGTGACGTTCGCCGATGTGGCCGGGGCGGATGAGGCCAAGGTCGAGCTGCAGGAGATCATCGAGTTCCTGAAGGACCCACAGAAGTTCACGAAGCTCGGCGGTCGGCTCCCCAAGGGCGCGCTGCTCGTGGGACCCCCAGGCACGGGGAAGACGCTGTTGGCGAAAGCCGTTGCCGGCGAGGCCGGTCGGCCGTTCTTCTCGATGTCAGGCTCGGACTTTGTCGAGATGTTCGTCGGCGTCGGGGCGAGCCGTGTGCGCGATCTGTTCGAGCAGGGGAAGGCGCACGCGCCGTGCATCATTTTCATCGACGAGATCGATGCCGTTGGCCGGCACCGCGGCGCGGGGCTTGGCGGCGGGCACGACGAGCGCGAGCAGACGCTGAACCAGCTCCTCGTGGAGATGGATGGGTTCGAGTCGAACGAAGGCGTGATTCTGATCGCGGCCACCAACCGGCCGGACGTGCTCGACCCGGCGCTGCTCAGGCCAGGTCGGTTCGACCGGCAGATCGTCGTCGACGCACCCGATCTCAGGGGGCGCGAGGGCATTCTGCGCGTGCACCTGCGGAATAAGCCGGTGGCCGAGGATGTGAACGTGACCACGTTGGCGCGCGGGACGCCGGGGATGGCGGGCGCCGATCTGGCGAATCTGGTCAACGAAGGGGCGCTGTTGGCTGCCCGGCGGAACCATGACAAGGTCTACATGGCCGATCTCGAGGAGGCCAAGGACAAGGTCATGTTGGGCGCCGAGCGCAAGTCGATGGTCATGAAGGACGAGGAGAAGCGGAACACGGCGTACCATGAGGGCGGGCACGCGGTGTGTGCCATGCTTGTCGAGGGGAACGACCCGCTGCACAAGGTCACCATTGTGCCGCGCGGGCGGGCGCTGGGGATCGCGTTCACGCTGCCCGAGGACGATCGGGTGTCGGTCACGCGCCAGCAGATCGAAGCACGGTTGGTGATGACCTACGGTGGTCGCGTGGCTGAAGAGCTGATCTTCGGGCGCGATCGGGTCACGACCGGTGCGTCGAGTGATATCCAGAAGGCGACGGAGATCGCCCGGCGGTACGTCTCGCAGTGGGGGTTGTCGGACAGCATCGGTCCGATCCTCGTTGGGGATAACGAGCAGGAGTTGTTCCTGGGTCGCGAGATCCAGCACCGGCGCGAGGTGTCGGAGAAGACGGCCCAGCTAGTCGATGCCGAGGTGTCGCGGGTGATTTCGGTGGCGTACAACCGGGCCAAGGACGTGCTGACGAGCAACCTCGAGCTCCTGCACACCGTGGCGGCGGCGCTCCTGGATCGCGAGACGTTGACCCGCGAGGACATCGCGGTGCTGATGCGCGGTGAGAAGCTCACACCACGCCCACCGGCGGTTCCACCGGTGCCGCCAGCGTCGGCCGCGCCGGTCCCGGTGACTGAGCCGCGTCGGGCGCCACCCCTGTTTGGCGGTCCGGAGATCGCTCCGGCGTGAGCCAGTGATCCTAGTGTGAGCGACGCACCCGGCAACGTCTTATGGCGGGTCCGGGAGCGGTCGTTTCAGCTCGACCGACCGATCGTGCTCGGCATTGTGAACGTTACCCCCGACAGCTTCAGCGACGGGGGTAACGTTTTTTCGGCCGGCACCGCGGTGTCGCTCGCGGAGCAGCTCATCGCTGACGGCGCCGACGTCCTGGACGTCGGCGGTGAGTCGACCCGGCCGGGTGCCCAGCCTGTCGGGGTCGATGAAGAGATTCGACGCGTGGTGCCCGTGGTCTGGGCGCTGCGTGGGACGTTCCCGCAGGTACCGATCTCGGTCGATACGGTCAAGGCCGTGGTCGCCCGGGCGGTGCTCGATGCGGGGGCATCGATCATTAACGACGTGTCGGGGTTCCGGCTGGATCCCGAGATGGCGGGCGTGTGCGCCAAGGCCAAGGCCGGGGTGGTGTTGATGCACTCGCGCGGGACCGTGAGCGAGATGGCGACGTTCGTGCACGCCAAGTACCGGGACGTGACGGCGGAGGTGTCGGCTGAGCTGCGCGAGCGGGTGGACGCGGCGCTGGCGGCGGGGATCGACGCCGAGGCGATCGTCGTCGATCCGGGGATCGGATTCGCCAAGCGTGCCGAGCACTCGCTGCAGCTGTTGGCGGACCTGCCGCGCATCGCGGCGCTCGGCTATCCGGTGTTGGTGGGCGTATCGCGAAAACGATTTATCGGAGAGATTACCGGCGTGACGATTGCGAGCGAGCGGGACGCGGGGACGATTGGTGCGAATGTCGCGGCGCTGGCGCGCGGGGCGGCGCTCTTTCGCGTCCACGATGTGCGCGGGACGCGGCAGGCGCTCGATGTGGCATGGTCCGTCATCCGGCGTGTGTCGCCGGTGGGGGACTAAAGCGCAGTGGAATTCCTCGATCAGCTGCGCGGCTTGAGCTTTGGGCCCCGCGATGTGCTCGAGATCGGGATCGTCGCGTACGTGCTCTATCGGGTGCTCCTGCTGATTCACGGGACGCGCGCGGTGCAGATGCTGAGCGGCATTGTCGTTCTCGTCTTTGTGTACATCGTGGCGTGGGTGTTCAAGCTCAAGATGATCACGTATCTGCTTGGGCTGATGGCCACGTACGGGGCCTTTGCCGGGGTTGTCATTTTTCAACCCGAACTCCGGCAGGCCCTGGCGCATCTGGGCCAGTCGCGCGTCACCCGGCTGCTCAGGCGGATGGCGGAGACGGAAGTGGCCGACGAGATCGCCGACGCCCTGGAGCGGCTGACCCGCTCGGGGATCGGCGCGATCATCGCGGTCGAGCGCGAAATCCCGCTCGGCGAATACATCCAGTCGGGATCGGCGTTGAGCGCCAAGGTCTCAGCTGACCTGCTCACGACGATTTTCACGCCGTACTCGCCGCTCCACGATGGGGCGGTGATCGTGCGTGGCGACATGATTATCGCGGCCGGGTGCATTCTGCCGCTGTCGCAGGCGACGATCAGCGACCGGTCGTTGGGCACGCGGCATCGGGCGGCGCTCGGGCTGAGTGAGGAGACGGACGCCGTGATCATGGTGGTCTCGGAGGAGACCGCGCGTCTCTCGATGGCGAGTGGGGGCCGGCTCGACCGATCGGTCACGCCACAGCAAATGCGGGACATCCTGTCGGGGCGGCCGCCGCGGACTACGGCTGAGCACGCCTTAACGCAGGCAGGAGCCTAAGCGTCACTTGCTTCATGGCGTAACTACAGATATTTTCACATGTTATGCCATTTTCTGACCTCGCGGATCGGGTCGCCGAGGTGTGTGCGCGCATTGAGTCGGCTCGTCGGCGCGGCGGACGGCAGCGAGCGGTGACGGTGATCGCCGTGACCAAAACGCATGGAGCGGATGCGGTCGACGCGGCGTGGCGGGCGGGGGTGCATGATGTCGGTGAGAACCGCGTGCAGGAAGCGGTGTCCAAGATGGCTTTGGTCGATGTGCCGGTGCGCTGGCATCTGATCGGGCACGTGCAACGGAACAAGGTCAAGGCGGCCGACCAGTTCGCGATGGTGCATTCGATGGACAGCGCGCGGCTGGCGGATGCGCTCCACGAGATCGGGATGGCGCGCGGGCGGGCCATTGACGCGCTGCTGCAGGTGAATGTGTCTGGCGAAGCGTCCAAGTACGGGTGGTCGCCCGACGATGTGCGGGCGGAGGCGGAGCGGTTGATCGAGCGGCCGGGGGTGCGGGTGCGGGGCGTCATGACGATGGCGCCGCTCGACGCGAACGACGACGAGCTGCGGGCGACCTTTCGCGGGGCGCGGGCGGCTTGCGAGGTGTTGCGCGCGGCTGGGCATCCGGCGGAGGAGCTCTCGATGGGCATGTCAAATGACTACGAGGTCGCAGTCGAGGAAGGCGCGACGATGGTGCGGCTAGGGACAGTTCTCTTCGGATCGAGGCCCTCGTGATCGACGAATCGTTTCATCTGACGCCGCTCGATGTGCGGCGGACGGAGTTCGCGGGCGCGCTGAGAGGCTATGACAAGGCGCGCGTGGACGAGTTCCGGGATCGGGTGGCGAATGAGCTCGAGCGGTTGACACGGATCAACCAGGAGCTCGATGGCAAGGCGAAAGGCTTTCACGAGCAGCTGAAGGCGTTTCGGGAGCGGGACAAGGCGCTGAATGAGGCGTTGGTCTCAGCGCAGCAGTTGCGCGCCGAGACGCGGGATCAGGCGGAACGGGAAGCGCAGCTGGTGCTGCGCGAAGCCAAGGCGGAGGGTGAGCGGTTGATCGACGCGGCGCGTGTAGAGGTCCGGCGGTTGGGGGCGGAGATCGAAGGGCTCGAGCGGGCGCGGCGTGCGTATCTGGCGCAGTTCCGGGATATGGTGGCGCGGCAACTGGCCGAGTTGGAGGCCATCCCAGCGGCAACGGTGGCATCGGTGAATGGGGCTGGCGAGGCGAAGGCGAAGGCCACGCCGGCGCCGGAGTCGCCGACGACATCCGCGCCGCCGCCACCGCCACCAGTCGAAGAGCCGATCACCGGGGGACATCGGGTGTCGGCGCAGACGCCGGCGTGGCTCAATGTGGTACCGAAGGAATGAACGCCCCGGTCGCCGACAGCGCGTCGATGCACGCGACGCAGGAGCATGGCACGGTCATGCCCGACGGGGTCCCGCCGTTTCTGCATACGACCGAGCGGATCTCCGCCGCAGCCGCGGTGGTGCGGGCGCGCTTTTCGCGGCGGCCGGATGCGGCGCTGATCCTTGGCACGGGGTTGGGTGCGCTCGGGCGTGAGATCGACGTCGAGGTGTCGATCGATTACTCCGACATTCCGCATTTTCCGTTGTCCACCGTCGAGTCGCACGCTGGCCGTCTGCTGTGTGGCCGCCTCGGCGGCCGGACTGTTCTTGCGATGCAGGGGCGGTTTCATCGGTACGAGGGCTACTCGCTCCAACAGGTCACGTTTCCGATCCGCGTGCTTCGGGCGCTGGGGGCCGAGACGTTGATCGTCTCGAACGCCTGCGGCGGGATGCGCGCGGATTGGGCAGCCGGCGATCTCATGCTGATCGCGGACCACATCAATCTGCTCGGTGACAATCCGTTGATCGGGCCCAACGACGCGTCGCTGGGACCGCGGTTCCCGGACATGTCGGACCCCTACGACGCCAAGCTGCGCACCCTGGCGCGCGCGGTCGCGGGCGAGCGTGACCTGACGCTGCGCGAGGGTGTGTACGTCGCGGTGACGGGTCCCAACCTCGAGACGCGCGCCGAGTATCGGATGCTGCAGACCATCGGTGCCGATGTGGTGGGGATGTCGACGGTGCCCGAGGTGATTGTCGCGATCCACGGCGGCATGCGCGTGCTCGGGATCTCGATCATCACCGATGTCTGTCTTCCGGATACGTTGACGCCGACGACTGTCGAGGAGATCCTGACGGTCGCGGGCGGTGCCGAGCCCAAGCTCACGGCGCTGGTCCGCGGGGTGCTGGAGCGCCTGTGACTGCCGTCGATCCAATGTCCGTGATCTATCGGCCACTGCCGGCCGATCGCCGGATGGTCGAGGAGGACCAGCTCGCGCGGTGGACCGAGGAGCGTCTGTTCGAGCAGCAGCTGGTCGAGAGCGCCGGACGCCCGACGTTCATCTTCTACGAGGGGCCGCCAACGGCCAACGGCCGGCCGGGGATCCATCACGTGTTCGCGCGAACGGTGAAGGATCTGTTCTGCCGTCACCGGGCGATGCGCGGGTACCACGTGCCGCGGAAAGCCGGCTGGGACACGCATGGGTTGCCGGTCGAGCTGGAGATCGAGAAGCAGCTCGGCATCAAGGGCAAGCCTGACATCGAGAAGCTTGGCATCGAGCACTTCAACCGCCTGTGCCGCGAGAGCGTCTGGAAGTATCGCGGCGAGTGGGAGCGGCTGAGCGCGCGCATCGGGTATTGGCTCGATTACGAGCGGCCGTACGTCACGTACTCCAACGACTACGTCGAGAGTGTGTGGTGGGCGCTGGCGGAGCTGCATCGCCGTGGGCTGTTGTTCAACGGGCACAAAGTGCTGCCGTATTGCCCGCGGTGCGAGACGGCGCTGTCGAGCCACGAGGTGGCGCTCGGCTACAAGGACGTCGAAGACCCGAGTGTCTACGTCGCCCTTGATCTGGGCGATGATCGACGGATCCTGGTGTGGACGACGACGCCGTGGACGCTGGTGTCGAACGTGGCGTTGGCGGTCCACCCGACGCTGGACTATGTCGAGCTCCGGCGTCGCACGGGCACCGATCGGCGTACGTTGATTCTGGCCGCGGCGAGGGCGGCCGCCGTGCTCGGCGAGGACTACGAGACGCGGTGGGAGAGCATCACGCGGTTCCCGGGGTCTCAACTCGTGGGGCTCGGCTATCGCAGGCCGATCGACTGGGTGCCGTATCCCGAGACGGGGAAGCACGAGGTGATCGTCGGCGAGTCGTTTGTCACCGCCGAGGACGGGAGCGGCGTCGTGCACATGGCCCCGGCGTTTGGCGCCGATGACTATGCGGCGGGGCGCAAGTATGGCTTGGCGTTCTTGCAGCCGGTCAACGCGCGGGGTGAGTTCCCTGAGGGGATGCCTGTGGTCGGCGGCCTGTTTATCAAGCGCGCCGACGAGCCGATCATCGCGTATCTGCGTGAGCGGGGGCTCCTGTGGAAGGCGCAGCGGTTTGAGCACTCGTATCCGCACTGCTGGCGGTGTGGGACGCCGCTGCTCTATTACGCGCGGTCATCGTGGTTTGTGCGCACGACCGGGGTGCGCGATGCCATGCTCGAGCGGAACGGGGTGATCGATTGGCATCCGCCGGAGGTCGGGACCGGTCGGTTTGGTGAATGGCTCTCGGGGAACGTCGATTGGGCGATCTCGCGCGATCGGTACTGGGGGACGCCGCTGCCACTGTGGGTCTGCGACACCACGGCGGCGCACGTCGAGGCCATCGGGAGCTACGAGCAACTGTCGGCCAAGGTCGGGCGGACGTTGGGGGCCGAGTTCGACCCTCACAAGCCGTTCGTCGATGCGTTGACGTGGCAGTGCTCACACTGCGAAGGGCAGAGCGCTGGCACGATGCGTCGTGTGCCGGAGGTGATCGACGCGTGGTTCGATTCGGGATCGATGCCGTTTGCGCAGTGGCACTATCCGTTTGAGCACCGTGAGACGGTGGCGCGGCAGTTCCCCGCCGACTTCATCGCGGAAGGCGTCGATCAGACGCGCGGCTGGTTCTACTCGCTGCTCGCGGTTGCCACCACGCTTGGCGATGCGCTGCCCAACAACACGGGAGCGTCGCCGTACAGGAGTGTCGTGGTGAACGACCTGGTGCTCGACGCGAACGGCCAGAAAATGAGCAAGAGCCGCGGGAACGCCACCGATCCATGGGCGGTGATCGACCGCCACGGCGCCGATGCGGTGCGGCTCTTTCTCATCGCGTCGAGCCAGGTGTGGATTCCGCGGCGGTTCGATGAGGAGGCACTGCGGAAGACGGCCGGCGGGTTCTTGACGCTGCTGCGCGAGCTGTACTCGGGCGTGTTCGCGCAGTTCGCCAACTTTGGGTGGACGCCGTCGGAGCTCGATCCGCCGGTTGCGGAGCGGACGCCGCTTGACCGCTGGGTGCTGTCGAGACTGGCCGCGGTCGAAGCCGAGGCTGACGCGCGATTGACGGATTTCGACGCCACGCTGGCGGTCCGTGCGGTGATGGATTTCGTGGAGAACGACGTCTCCAAGTGGTACGTCCGCCGGTCGCGACACCGGTTCTGGGGCGACGATCGGGCCGCGTTTGCGACGCTGCACGAAGTGCTCGTGGTGACCTGCCGGCTGCTGGCCCCGATCACGCCATTCGTGACGGACTGGATACACCGGGAGCTCACCGGGACATCGGTGCACCTGTCATCATACGTGCGCTCCGACAGGGGCTCTGACAAGGCGGCGCGCGATGTCCGGCTGGAAGAGGCGATGGAGGACGTGCGGCAGCTCGTCGCACTTGGCCACGCGGCGCGGGACGTGGCGGAGATCAACACCCGCCAGCCACTGTCGAGAGTGGTGTGCGTTCTGCCGCGGGGGTCAGCGGTGGAGTCGCTCGTGCCGTTGCTGGAAGCCGAGTTGAACGTGAAACGGGTAGAATTCCTGTCCTCGGCCGACTCGCTGGTGACGCTGACAGCGAAAGCGAACTTCCGTGCGTTGGGAAAGAAGTTCGGCAAGCTGACGCCCATCGCCGCGGACGCCGTCGGTGGTCTGCACAGCAAGGATCTTCGACTGATCCAGCAAGGTGGCCATGTGGCGATCAACGTTGAAGGACGGGACTACCAGATCGATCTGGATGATCTCACGATCAGCCATCAGGCGGCCGGCGACCTGGTAATCCAAGAGGCGCGGGGCTATGTCGCGGCACTCGACGTGACGTTGACGCCGGCGCTGGTCGACGAAGGATTGGCGCGGGAAGTCATTCGCGGGGTACAAGGGTTGCGAAAGGACAGCGGGCTGGCGATTAGCGACCGGATCCGGCTGGCAATCTGGGGTGATGCGGGCGTGGAGGCCGCGGTCCGGACACACCAGGAGTGGATTGCGGGAGAGGTCCTGGCCCGCACGCTCATTGTGGGAGAGGCGGCATTTGACGCGAGGCGTACCGTCGACCTGGATGGCCGGGCGGTGCATTTCGCCTTGACTAGGGAAGTGGAACCATGACGTCACCGACGACTACCGGCGTGAAGAAGGCCAAGCCGATGTCCAAGAAGCAGCTCGGTCACTTTGAGAAGCGACTGCTCGAGGAACGGAAGCGCGTGATCAAGGAGCTTGGGGGCTACAGCGAGGCCTTTGGCGCGACGATGCAGAACTCGGACGGCGATCTGAGCTCGTATTCGTTCCATATGGCCGACCAGGGCACCGACGCCATGGAGCGGGAAAAGGCGTTTTTGTTCGCCAGCCAGGAAGGGCGGTTTCTGTGGCACATTGACGAGGCGCTCCGCCGACTCTACCGGTCGCCAGAAACGTTTGGTCGGTGCCATCAGTGTGGCGAGGAGATCGCGTTTGATCGGCTCGACGCACTGCCGCACGCCAGGTTCTGCATCTCTTGCAAGCAGCGCGAGGAAGATGGAAAGAAATAGCAGCAACAACCGTTTGTTTTGGGGGACTTTCGCGACGGTCGTGGCGCTCGATGTCGCGACCAAGCTCGTCGCCGTCTCGGCCCTCGTGCCGCGGCAGCTGCCGCATGCCGTCCTCGGCGAGGCGGTACGGTTCACGCTGGTTTTCAACCCCGGGGCGGCGTTTGGCCTCTATGTCGGGCCGTTCTCGCGCTGGGTGTTTCTCGCGCTGACGCTCGGCGCCCTCATCATTCTGGGCCGCCTCTACCAGATCACGCGGTCCGGCGATTTGCCGCGGGTGTTGTCGCTCGGGCTGGTCTGTGGCGGGGCCGTCGGGAATCTCATCGATCGTATTCGATCACCGATTGGGGTGGTGGATTTCATCGACGTTGGCATCGGCGATCATCGGTGGCCGACGTTCAACGTTGCCGACATGGCGGTGACGGTTGGGGCGGTGCTCCTCGCCTGGGTACTGTGGAGCGAGGATCGGCAACAGCCCGTGCCGCCGCCCCTGCCCACCGAGAGCCAGAAGCTCTCGTGACCGACGCCGGGCCTCCCGAGGGGGGGAGCCGGCATGAGTTCAGGGTTCCGGCCGGGGAGGTTCCTGGACAGCCCGGCCCTCGGCTCGACCTGCTGGTCGCGGGGCAGGCCGGCCTGTCGCGGACCCAGGCAGCGACCCTGATCGCCTTGGGTCGGGTATCGGTGAACGGGCGTCCGGAGCGAGCGAGCTTTCGCGCCGAGCCCGGGGCCGTCGTGGTGGTGGACATCCCCCCGCCCGTGGGACGGTCGGTCACGCCCGAGGACATCCCGCTCTCGATCGTATACGAGGACGAAGCCCTCCTCGTGGTCGACAAGCCCGCCGGGATGGTCGTGCACCCAGCCCCGGGGCATTGGAGCGGGACCCTGGCCAACGCCCTGGTCGGGCGGGGCGCCGAATGGGGCGAGTTCCGAGGGGGCATCGTGCACCGCCTGGACAAGGAGACGTCGGGGCTCCTGCTGGTCGCCAAGACCGAGCGGGCGCACCGGCTCCTGACGGCAGCGCTGGCCGGTCGACAGGTCCGACGGCTGTATGTGGCGCTCGCGTGGGGGCACCTCGATGGGGACCATCTG
Source organism: Gemmatimonadaceae bacterium (assembly GCA_035569435.1). Lineage (GTDB taxonomy): Bacteria > Gemmatimonadota > Gemmatimonadetes > Gemmatimonadales > Gemmatimonadaceae > DASRDS01. Next base: position 8,712 of record DATMNB010000053.1, on the reverse strand, counting down.
ACGGTCGATCAGCCAATTGGTCGCGATCCGCGAGACCGAAAGCGTATGGCGATCGTCAGTAGCGGTCGGTTGGCACGGACGGACTTTGTGCGACTGGCGCGTTACGAGTCGGTGGATCTCCTCCGGGCACGGTTGCATACCGGACGCACGCATCAGATTCGCGTGCATCTGGCGTCGGTCGGACACCCGGTGGTGGGCGATGACACGTATGGTGGAGGCGGGGCTCGGCGGCTCGTGGCGTTGCCCCCGCACCGGCACTTTCTCCACGCCGCGTGGCTTCGCCTGCGTCACCCGATCACGAACGCCGTGATGGATCTCAGGGCCCCGTTGCCGGCCGATCTTCTCCGATCGTTGGCGGCGGTGTCCGGAGACGAACAGGCCACCCTCGCCGGCGACGCGTTGACTGATGTGGGCTTCTACCGACTCGACCAGCACTGATACGGGCGCGGACGCCGCGCTCCTCGATCTCGATACGGCCGCTGATGCGCCGCGGCTTCTGTTGTTCAGCGTTGGCGGGCGCGCCTGCGCGTGCGAGCTGGACGCCGTGCGCGAGATCGTCCCGTTTCGCAAAGCCACCCGTTTGCCGGGGACACCGCCATTCGTCACCGGGCTTATCAATTTGCGCGGAACGATCTTAACCGTCATCGATCTAGGATTGCGGCTGGGCGGCGCGCCGGTCGACCGGCAGAAGGGATCGATCGTTCTGGCACAGAGCGGAACGAAGATCATTGGGCTGGGGGTCGATGAACTGCGCGACGTGCACCGCGTCGCGCGCAGTGACATCGAGCCGTCGGATGGTGCGGTGGGGGATGGGCTGGTGAGCGGCGTGCTCCGGGCGAGTGGAGACGTCGCGATTCTGCTGGATGTGCCGGCGATCGTCCGGCAGACGCTGCTCTAATCGGGGGACACGGTGAGTCATTCGGTACTGATCTGCGACGACGCGATCTTCATGCGCACGATGGTCAGCGACATCTTGACGCAGGCGGGATTCGAGGTCGTCGGCGAGGCGGAGACCGGTCTGCAGGCGGTCGAGAAGTACAAGCAACTGCGGCCGGACCTGGTAACGATGGACATTGTCATGCCCGACATGGGGGGCATCGACGCGGTCCGCGAGATCACCAAGTTTGATCCCAACGCGCGGGTGCTCATGTGCAGCGCGATGGGGCAGCAGGCGCTGGTGGTTGAGGCGATCCAGGCGGGCGCCAAGGACTTCGTCGTGAAGCCCTTCCAGCCGAGTCGCGTGCTGGAAGCGGTGCAGCGGGTGCTCGGCTAGCCCCGAGGGGCGGCCGACCAATCGCGCCGGGATTCCGTGGATACTTCTCGCTACGCCGAGCTCTTCCTCACGGAGAGCCGCGAGCATCTGTCGGCGATCAACCATGCGCTCCTGGAGATGGAGCGCAGTGGGGGGACCGCCGATACTGTCGGTGCGTTGTTTCGCGCCGTGCATACGGTCAAAGGAATGAGTGCGACGATGGGCTACGATGGCGTGGCCGATCTGTCGCACGAGTTGGAGACGTTGCTCGAGCGGGTGCGGAAGAACGAGCTCGGGGTGACGTCGGGGCTCATGGATGCGCTGTTCAAGGCGGCGGATACGCTCGAGTGGTCGATCGAGAGCGCCGTGACCGGCCGCACGGACGATCGGGCGGCCAAGGCCATCGTGGGACTCAAGGCGTTTGCGCCGGGTGACGCGGCGGCCCCGCGGCGAAAATCGGGCGCGACCGCGATACCGGGGAAGAAGGGGAAGGCTAAGAAAGAGGCCGCCCTCTCGGACGCGCCGGGGTTGCGGGTGCGGCTGCGGGTGGCCGATGACGCGCCGTTGCCGGGAGTACGGGCGCTGTTGGCGCTCCAGAAGGCGAAGGGGCTGGGGACCGTGGCGGACGTGGAGCCGCCGGAGGTCGCGCTCAGCGACGACGACTTCGATCGCCACGTAAGCTTCCGGCTGGTCACAGCGACGACTCCGACCGACGTGGCGTTGGCGCTTCGACAGGTCGGGGACATCGAGTCGGTCGACATCGATGGAGTGCCGATCGCCCTGCCGATGGTGGCGCCCGCGGGGCAGCCCGCGGACGGGCCGATTCCCGTATCCCTGATCGAGGTCGAAGCGACGGGTGTGCAGAAGCAACGGCACGTCCGGATCGATCTGCGCCGGCTGGACGCCCTGATGAACCTGATCGGCGAGCTGGTGATCACGCGCGGCCGACTCATCGAGTTGGCCCGCGAGATCGGTAATCCGGGGCTGGACGACTCGATCACGCAGGCTTCGCGGCTGATTGCCGACCTGCAGGACGAGATCATGACCTGCCGGATGGTGCCCGTCTGGCAGGTGTTTGACCGGTTTCCGCGTCTCGTGCGCGATGCCGCTCGCACGCTGGGCAAAGAAGTGTCGCTGGAGATCGAGGGGAAGGACATCGAGCTCGATCGCTCGATGCTCGACGAGATCGGCGACCCCATTGTCCACCTGCTCCGGAACGCGGTGGATCACGGGATCGAGCGGCCCGCCGACCGGGCCATGGCCGGCAAGCCCGCCGTCGGCCGGCTGACGTTGAGCGCGAGCCGTGACCGGTCGGCGGTGCTGATCCGGGTCTCGGACGACGGCCGGGGGATCGACCGGCACAAGGTGCTCCAGAAGGCGCAGGAGACGGGATTGATCGACCGCGCGACGGTCGAGTTGACGGATGAGGAGTTGATGCGTCTCATCTCACGCCCGGGGTTCTCGACGGCCGAAGCGGTCACCGAGATCTCCGGTCGCGGCGTGGGCATCGATGCCGTTCAGAACCGGGTTCGTGCGCTCGGTGGGTCGGTCGACATCAAGACGGCGCCGGGACATGGCACGACGGTGACGGCGCGGTTGCCGCTCACGCTGGCGATCATGCGGGCGCTGCTGGCCAAGGTCGGCGACGAGATGTATGCCGTGCCGATGGTGCACGTGCGGGAAACGATCTCGATGGAGGGCGCGACCCTGTCGTCACTGCAGGGGAAGCCGGTGCTGGTGCTGCGCGAGGTGGTCATGCCCCTGATTCGCTTGCGGGAGCGGGTCGGCATGCCGGGGGCGATCGGGCTCGACGAGGCGGAGCAGGCGATCATCGTGGAGCTGGCCGATCGCGAGGCCGCCATGGTGGTGGACGAGCTCCCGGGCCAGCAAGAGATCGTCGTGAAGCAATTCGATGGCGTGCGAGGCGGGTCACAGCTGTTCTCCGGGGCCACGATTCTTGGGGACGGACAGCCCGCCTTGATCGTCGATGTGAGCAGCCTCCTTTGACCGCCGAGACGCGCGGAGTCGGTATGGAAGACATTCGATCGCTGAAGGCGATCCAGCTCGACGCGTTGCGGGAGGTGGCCAACATCGGCGCCGGCCACGCGGCCACGGCGCTGTCGCAGATGACCGGCAACACGATCATGATCAGCGTGCCGACGATCAACATCGCCCGCCTGGAAGACGTCCCGCCGCAAATCTCGGGTCCCGAGGAGCCGGTCGCCGCCGTGCTCATGAACATGCTCGGCGATCTCACTGGGCGGACGCTGCTCGTGTTCCCGCGGCCGACCGCCATCCGGCTGTCGGAGCTGATGCTCCGGCGTCCCGCCCGCGCCGACGGTGAGCTCGGGGAGCTCGAGCAGTCGGCGATCAAGGAGGCGGGCAACATCCTGAGCGGCGCGTATCTCAACGCGCTCAGTGATTTCATGGGGCTCATGCTCCTGCCGTCGCCGCCCAGTCTGGCCATCGACATGTCGAGCGCCGTGCTGACCACCGCGTACCTGCAGTTCGGCACCGATCGCGACTACGTGTTCTGCGTGGAGAGTGAGTTTCACATGCAAGAACTCGCCGAACGGCTGCGTGGGTTCTTCCTCCTCCTGCCGGACGTCGCGTCGTTACACGCCATCCTGCGGGCCGTCCGCGTCGCGTAAGGGACGGGCGTGGGCGCGGCGACACTCACGTCGCAGCGGGACCAGGAGGTCCTGCGATCGTTTGCCCGACGGATTGACCCGTCGGACGCCGGGGCGCACAACAACCTCGGCGTTCTCTATTACCGGAAGGGCCTGTACGAGGAAGCGGTCGAGGCTTTCACGCGCGCGCTGGAGCTCGACCCCAAGATGCAGGTCGCGCAGCGCAACCTCGAAGTCGCGTATTTCGGGACGGGGTACTACGACCGCCGCGTCGCCGAGCTGCGCGAGCGCCTGCGCACCGCGCCCAACGAGCGTGAGGCCCGGTGGGAGCTGGGGCGTGCGTATGCGCTGCTCGGGCGTCTCCCCGAGGCGGTGGCGGAGTTCACCGAGTTGCTGCGCCACCACGCCGATGACCTGGGGGCGATCATCCAGCTCGGGCTGGCCGAGAAGGCGAGCGGCGACCTGGAGACGGCGCAACGATGGTTTGAGCGTGCCCTGGCGCTCGATCCCGAGAGCTCCGTCACGCACTTCTATGTCGGCGAGGTCCTGTACAACCGCGGGCTGAACGATGAAGCGCTCGCCGCGCTGACGCGGGCGATCGAGCGGAACCCGGACAACCCCGATGCGCACTATCTCATGGGGTTCGTCCTCGGCGACATGGGGCGTCACGAAGAGGCGCGCGAGGCGACAAAGCGGGCCATCCGTCTCAATCCGACGCTGTCGCGGGCGCAGGCGAACCTGACCCTGGAAGCCACCGCGACGCGTCGCGATGGGGCCAGCGTGCCGCCGGGCGCCAGCGACCGGATGGTGATCGCCGAGGACGGCCAACTGGCGCACTTCGGGCTCGGGCTGGCCTTCCGGCAGAAGGGCTACTACGCGGAGGCACTGCGCGAGTACCAACTGGCCCTCGATCGTGGCGAGGATGCGTCGCTCGTGCGGCAGGCGATGGCCGAGGTGCATCTCCTGCGCAAGGATGTCGCGGCGGCCGTGGCGACGTACGATCTGTTGCTGGTCGAGCAGCCGGAGAGCCCCAAGCTGTGGAACGAGCGCGGCGTAGCGCTGCACCAGGATGGCCGGTACGAGGACGCCGCGGAGTGCTATGCGCACGCCGTGGCGGCCGACCCTGCGTACGCGATCGCGCACAACAACCTGGGCGTCGCCCGGTATCACGCCGGTGACACGGCCGCGGCGGTCGAGGCATTCGACCGGGCGCTGGCGGTCGCGCCGACGTTCGTCAAAGCGCGGCTCAACCTGGCGCTCCTGCTGTTCAAGGGGAAACGGCTGCAGGTGAGTCTGGAGGCGTACCGGGAGGTGTTGATCCACGTACCGGATCAGCCGGTCGCGTGGAACGGCGTCGGGCTCGTGCTGGCGGAGCTCAGAAAGTTCGAGGATGCGCGCAACGCCTTTGCCCGCGCGACGCAGAGCCGGCCGACGTACGCGGAGGCGCACTACAACCTGAGCTTCGCGCTGTCGAACCTCGGGGATTTTGACAGTGCGCTCAGGGAGACCAAGCGGGCGCTGGAGCTGGACCCGTACTACGTCCCGCAGAAGTTCGAGCTGGCGATCGACCTGCAGTACGAGGATCCCGACCTCTCGATTGTCCCCGATCTTGGCGGCCCGCGGCAGACGGCGTCGTCGATCGAGGAATTCACGTTCGATGCGACGGTGCTCGACTCGCTCTTCACCGAGCTGAATGCCACGCCTACGGGCATCGAGGTGGAGGTTGGGAAGCACAACGGGGTGGCGCCGTACGCGATGGCGGCGGACTACCTCACAAAGGGCCTGTACGATCGCGCCGCCGCCGAGGTGAGTCGGGCGCTGCTGCGCGGCGCTGACCGTGCCGAGGGGATGACCTTGCTCGGCGACGTGTTCGTGCGGCAGGGCCTCTACGGGGAGGCGTTGGAGCGCTACCGTGACGCGCGGCGCGCGAGCGGATCTTCTGCGAACGGTGCGGCGCCACGGGCGATGATGGGCGAGGCGCGGGCGTTGATCGCCATGGGGCGGGCCAGTGAGGCCGCGCCTGTGGCCGAAGATCTGCTCGCGTCTGCGCCCGATGACGTGGAGGCACTCCTGCTGGCGGCGTCGGCGCGGGTCGGCGCCGGCGACGCCGAAGGCGCGCTCGATGCCCTCGACAACGCCCGCCGGTTGGCGCCGGATCGGCCCGACGTGCCGCAGCGGATCGGCGACGTGAATCGCGCGCGCCGGGAATGGGTGGCGGCGATGCAGGCGTACTACGAGGCGCTGTCGCTCGACCCCGATCTGGCCGTCGTTCGCTATGAATTGGCGCGGCTCCTGGCCGCGGCCGGGCGCGACCGGGAAGCGGAAGCCGAGCTGGTCGCCGCGCTGGATGCGGTCCCCACGTACGTCGATGCGGGGTTGGAGCTCGCCGCTGTGTGGCGCCGGACGGGGCGTCCCGACGCGGCGTTGCATATCCTGGTCGAGCTGCTGGAACGCGACCTGACGCTCATCCCGGCGATGCTCGCACTGGGCGAGTTGCTGTTCGAGACGGGGCGCCGGGCGGACGCCGCCCGCGCGTTTGGGCGTCTGCGCCGACTCGAGCCCGGGCACCCGGCGGCGTTGTACTACGAGGGCGCGCTGCTGGCCGAGCAGCGGCACTATCGCGACGCGATCGAGCGGTGGGAGCAGGTGATCGCCGCCGACCCGGACGGCCGCTATGCGCGGCTCGCGCGGCGCGACAAGCGGACGGCGGCCGACCTGGCCCAGATCTTCTCACCGCGGCCGCGCGGCGAGAAAACCGCTGAGACTCTCGCCATGTCGAGGAGCTGATATGGCGATCGAGGGACCGCTCCGCGAGCTCGGCATTCACGACGTCTTTCAGATGCTCGACCTGAGCCGGAAGACGGGGGGGCTCCGCGTCACGTCCGCCCAACGGGACAACGAGGGGACCGTGCTGTTCGATCGGGGCAAGGTCATCTCCGCGAGCATCCGATCGACCCCGACGCCACTCGGCACGATGCTGCTCCGCGCGGGACGGATCACGGAGTCCGATCTGGCGCGCGCCCGCGAGATCCAGGAGAGCGGGCGCGATCGGCGCCGGCTGGGTGAGATCCTGCTCTCGCTCGGGGCGATCAGCGCGCGCGAGCTGGAGCGCCAGGTGCGGCTTCAGATCGAGGCGGTGGTATTCGAGCTCATGTCGTGGCGCGACGGGTTCTTCTCGTTTGAAGATCGGGACGTCGGGTCGGCCCCTGTCGAGGCGTCGGTGCAGGTGTCGACCGAGTCGCTCCTTATGGAGGGCGCGCGCCGCATCGACGAGTGGAGCCGGATCGCCGACAAGGTGCCCAACCTGGGCGTCGTGCCGGTCCTGGCCACGGTCGATGACAATGGCCATGCGCCGCAGCTCGATCTCCTGCCCAACGAGTGGGAGGTGCTGGCGATCATCGATGGAGTGAATGATCTGCGCGGTATCGCCGCGACGTTGGGGCGGAGCGAGTTCGATGTCGCCAAGGTGGTCTACGGGCTTGTCACGACGGGCGTGATCGACCTGCGCGCCGCGGCGACGCCGGTGATGACCGCGGCGATTGCCACGAACGGCGACCCACGGGCGTATCTCGATGCCGCGCGGATATCGCTGTCGGCGGGGCGCGCCGAGGAAGCGCTGAGCGCCGCGCGATCGGCGATCGGGGCGGCCCCCACGAACGCTGAGGCGCGGCTCACCGCGGCGCGGGCGCTGCGGCGGCTCCGGCGGGTGGCGGAAGCGTCGGACGAGCTGCGGCGGGCGGCGGAGCTCGATCCGGGGCATCCCGACATCCAGCTCGAGTTGGGGTACGCGGCGGTGTGTCAGGGGGATCTGCGCACGGCGGTCGAACGGTGGGAGCAGTTCCTGCGGGCGGCGCCGGGGAGTATTGCCGCGGACGAGGTGCGCGACGCGTTGGCGTCGGCCGCGCGGCTGTCGGAGTTCCTGGAGACGTACGCCGGTGTCTGACGATATCCGTCGCTGGAGCGAGGAGCTCGCCGGGGATCCTGCTAGCATGGTGTTCTTGCCGCTGGGCGAGGCGTTGCGTGTGCGGGGGCAGAGCGACGTGGCGCGGCGGGTCGCCGTGCGCGGACTCGAGCGGCACCCGTACGATGCGGATGCGCACGATCTGCTGGCGCGGGTTCTTCTCGATCAGGGGGAGACCGAGAAGGCGATCGATGAGTGGGAGGCGGCGCTCAAGTGCGTGCCCGGGCACATCGGGGCGCTCAAAGGGATGGGGTTTGTGTGTTACCAGCAGGGGCGGTTGATGGATGCGGAGCAGTACCTGTCGCAGGCAGCGGCGGCCGATGTGGACGACGAGCGCATCGCGTCGGGACTCGCGCGCGTGCGGGCGGAACTGGAGAGCAAGCAACGGCCTGCACCAGCACCTGCGCCTGCGCCCGCGGTCAAGGCTACCAACGGCAGTACGCCGCACGTGGAGAAGGGCAATGACGACCCGCGGTATCTGTTCACGGATCTTGTCAGCTCGGGGGATCAGGCGGCGTTGTTTCTCGACCGGGAAGGGTTGGTGTTGGCGGGGACCTACGTGGTCGCCGGCGGCGTGGATGTGAGCCAGGAAATCGGTGCGGCGTTGACGGGAATCAGCGACGAGGCCCGCCGCGCGATGCGGCATCTGGGGCTCGGCGATTGGTCGACGATCGTGTTCGAGAGCGAGGCCGCACGCGTGGCGATGGCGCCGGCGCCGGAGGACGGGATCGTCCTGGTGGCGGCGGCGCCGACGATGCCGCACGGGCTCGTGCGGCGGGCGCTGGACCGCGTCGCGGAGCGTGCGCGCGAGTGGGTGGAGTCACTGTCATGACGCCGTCGCCGTTCACCGCCTCGTTGGAGCACCTGAC
>DATMNB010000052.1:0-11602 GCA_035569435.1 Gemmatimonadaceae bacterium | reverse complement strand
CCGAGTGATTTAACGTCCAGCCGGCGGCAGGTTCTTGGCGTGCGAGGATTTTCCGTCGGAATAGCGGCGCTCGAGGTCTTTGTTCTCGGTCGCGTGCCGTTGGGTTCGCTGATCCGAGGATTCGTCGGCGCGTGGGCTGGCGATCTCCTGGGTGTGGCGCGTGTCCATCTCGACGCGTTGGCGGTGGTAGTCCTGATCGAGCGGGCCGGAGTCCCACTGCACGGCAACGGCGACGGAGTTGGGGTCGGGTTGGTCTCGCCGTTCGTGTCCGTAGGAGCTGCACGCGGCGAATGTGGTGAACGCCGCGAGAACGGTGGCGATCTGCAGAGTGCGTTGGACGTACATGGGCCCTCCCGGGCCGAGAGCGAGGCGCGACGCGAGGTGCTCACGTCGATGAAGTGCGCGCGCCATCCCTACGCCATAATTATATTGTGCACAATAAAATTTGTCAATGGATGATTGTGTGTGACAACATATGGCGCTATATTATTGCACCATGACGAAATTGACTGGACCGACTGGCGTCAGCTCGGTCGCCCTGAGCGACCTGGTCTGTTTCGACCTGTACTCGGCCGCACGCATGATCACGCGCGCGTACCGGCCGGTGCTGTCCGGGTTGGGGCTGACCTACCCGCAGTATCTGGTGATGGTCATGCTGTGGCAGTTTGCGCCGCGCACGGTCAAGGATCTGGGGGAGAATCTGGATCTCGACTCGGGGACGTTGTCGCCGCTCCTCAAGCGGCTCGAGGCCTCGGGGCTCGTCACGCGCCGCCGTCGCGCCGATGACGAGCGCACCGTGGAGATCACGCCGACGCCCAAGGGGCGGGCCCTGGAGCGCGCGGCTCAGCGCGTGCCGATCGAGATCGCGGCGGCGATGGGCATCTCGGAGGCCGAGGAGCACAAGCTCCGCGCGCTCTTGCGCAAGCTGACGGCCGCGCTCACGGCGGAAGAGGACGACGCGCCGGCGCGGGCTGGGTAGCCGGCGTACCTTAGCGGCATGCACCTGCTCGCGGTGTCGAGTCGGGAGGTCGCTTTTTACCTGATCTACCTGGCCCTGCCGGCGGCAGGGGTGGGTGTGTTTTGGTTCCTACGGTCGCGGATGCGGCAGGCGGGTGTCGACCGGCGGCTGATTTGGTTGCTCTTCTTGTGCTTTTTCTACTATGGCGGCCTCGCGCAGGTCATTCTCACGGTGTTGTTCTGGGAGTGGTCTGGGCTCGCGTCGCTGGGCGTGCTCGCGATCATCTTCGCCGCGATTGGGTTGCCCTTCGGCGCGGCGTACCTGACCCGTCGGCTTCCCGCACAACCCTATAAGCGACCGGTGTTGGGCGCGGCGTTGCTCTTTCCGGTGGCGGTGGGTGTGCTGTACTTGGTTACCGCGAAGGCCTGAATGGCGCGCACCAGCGCGTCGGGTTGATCGAGAGAGAGAAAGTGGCCGCCGTCGGGGATGGTTTGCATAGTCACGCCGGGGATGGCGCGGGCGGTGGTGGTGCGCTCGTCGGGGCGCGACCAGTCGTGGTCGCCGTAGATGAGAGAGACGGGGCGGTCGATGGTCGGGTACTCGGCGCGGGCGGCGTCCCAGGCGGCCCATTCGTGGACGAGGGACATGAAGGCGCGGTTGTGACCGCGGCGGTTGCCGACGCGATACATCTCGAGGGCGAGGGCGGGTGGGAGTGCGGCGGGGCGGTAGAGGCCGCCCTGTAGGACGTGCGCGACGATCGGGTAGAGGCGGAGGCGGCTCAGGGTCGCGCCCAGGATGGGGACGTCGTTCAGGCCGAACAAGACGTTGGCGACACGTGAGCTCCGGCGGAGGCCGCGGCCCTGGCCGTAGTCGTAGGGGTTGATGGCCACGACGCGGTCGACGCGCGGGTGGTGGCGGGCGGCGAGGAGGAGCGCGATCGTGCCGCCGATCGATTCGCCGACGACGGTGGCGTGGGTGAGGTCGAGCTGGTCGAGCGTGTGGGCCGCGGTCGTGGCGAAGAACTCCGGCGTGTAGGCCACGTCGGGGATATCCGAGAAGCCGTGGCCCGGATGGTCGAGGGCGTAGACGCGATAATGCTGGGCGAGCGCGGGGATCATGCGCTGGAACATGTCGAGTTGCGTGCGCAGCGTGTGGAGGAGCACGAGCGGCGGCCCGTCGCCGGTCACGATGTAGCGGAGTCGGAACCCGTCGACGGAGACATAGCGCACGGGGATCGTGGAGTCCCATGCCGGGTGCGTCGGCGCGATCGGCTGGGGTCGGAGGGCTTCCACGAGGTACGACACCGCCACGAGCGCGACGAGTGAGACGACCAGGGCAAGCATGCGAACCTCCGGGACATGTGTAATTACACCTAATAAAGTATTCAGCTCACTCGGGTTGAGCGGCGGCCACGGTGCGCGACAGGTCGGCGAGGAGGCGTGACACGCGGCCGGCGCCAAGTGCCTCGTGCAGTTGCGCCTGGGCTTCGCGCCAGTAGGGCACCGCCTCGGCCAGCTTCTCGTGCGCGGCCGGTGTCAGTGTCACCTCACGCACGCGAGCGTCGCGGCCGGGCTGGATGCGGATCAACCCGTCGCGCTCGAGCAGGTCGAGGTTGCGGGTCAACGTCGTCCGATCCATGACGGCCGCCTCGGCGAGTGCGGTGATCCCGATGGCCCCCGCCGTGGCCACGACGCTCAACAGGGAGAACTGCGTGACGCGAAGCCCCGTGGGGCGGAGGATGGCATCATACAGCTGCGTGGTCGCTCGGGCGGCCTTGCGCAGGTTGAAGCAGGAACACAGGGCGATCTCCGCCAGGGGCAGTCGGGTGGGTTGCATGTATGTGAGTATATACACCTATCGGGCCACGCCCAAGGACTAATCCAACGGCGTATTGTCGAGGCGCGCGGGGCCGATGATCGTTCGGCATGCGCGCTGCCGCGGGAGGGGGAGGGGGAGGCGGAACCGGGATCCGGGTGATGACCGTCGACGACCATCCGATCTTCCGCGATGGGTTGGCCGCGTTATTGGGGGTGCACGCCGACCTGCAGTTGGTCTGCGAGGCGGGGGATGGCGCGGAGGCCGTGGCGTTGTTTCGTACGCATCGGCCTGATGTGACGCTGATGGATCTCAGCATGCCGGGGATGGGCGGGGCGCAGGCGATCGAGATCATCACGACGGAGTTTCCCGACGCGCGGATCATTGCCCTCACGACGTACCAGGGCGATGCGGATATCCATCGGGCGCTCGAGGCCGGGGCGCGCGGGTACCTGCTCAAGGACGTCTTACGGAACGAGGTCGTCGAGGCGATCCGCGCGGTGCATCGGGGGGCGCGGGTGGTGCCGGGCGCCGTGGCGCAGCGGTTGGCGCAGTTCACGCCGCGGGTCGAGTTGACCGAGCGGGAACTGGAGGTGCTGACGTTGATGGCGAAGGGATATCGGAACAAGGACATCGCCGACGCGATCGGCCGGACGGAAGCAACGGTCAAGGTGCACGTGCTGCACGTCCTGAGCAAACTCAATGTGTCCGACCGGACCGAGGCGGTCGCGGTCGCCCTCCAGCGTGGGATCATCCACCTCGAGTGACGACCGCGAGTGACGACCGCGAGTGACAGCGGCGTCAGGCCTGCGCCATCGCGCCGGCCGCCGCGTGCTCGGCCGCTTCTTCGATCAGCTTGGTGACCTCGACGGGATGTGAGACAAGTGAGACGTGGCTCGACTTGACCTCGATCGTCTTGGCGTTCATGCGCTTGGCGTAGAACCGTTCCTGGTCGGGGTTGATGGCGCGATCCTCCTGCGAGACGAGGAACCACGACGGGATCGACTTCCAGGCGGCAGCGTCGAGGGTCGCGCCGAAGATCGCGGAGTTCAATGGCTTTTGCACGGCGTTCATCACGGCGGCTTCAGCGTCGGAGACGTCCGCGCAGAAGACATCGTGGAACTTGGCACGGTCGAGGTAGAGGTATCCGGCGGCGTCGGGCACGCCGGCCGCAACCGCCGGCGTGGGCGCGAAGTTGGCGCTCACGGCCGCGATCGACTCGCCGGCGTCGGGCGCGAAGGCGGAGATGTACACGAGGGCTTGCACGTTGGGCTCGCCAGCGGCGGCGCTGGTCATGACCATGCCACCGTATGAATGGCCCGCGACCACGACTGGGCCTGGCTGAGCGCGGATCACACGTTTCGTGACGGCGACGTCATCGGCGAGCGATTCGAGAGCGATCTGCACGGCGATGACGGTGTAGTCGTCCCGCTCGAGCAACGGAATGACGTGTTGCCAACTCGTGCCATCGGCCCAGGCGCCATGGACGAGCACGATTGTCGGCTGCTTGTCGGATGTGCTCATTGGCGTGATCTCCTCATGTTGTGATCAACAGTCCGATTGCGGCGCGGGGCTTGCGGAGCGATATGTACCGCACGCCGGTGTAGTCGCCTACTGACTGTGCGACCGATCTTTTTCTACGTCTTTTGGCGGCGTGCCACTTTTACTCCCAGTTCCGGAGATGCAGCATGACGTCCCACATCAAGGCGAAAGACGGCGCACACATTTTTTACAAGGATTGGGGCACGGGGCAGCCGGTGGTGTTCAGTCACGGGTGGCCGCTCAACGCGGACGCCTGGGATGAACAGCTGAATTGGTTTGCGTCGCGCGGCTTTCGGGCCATTGCGCACGATCGGCGCGGGCACGGCCGGTCGACGCAGACGTGGACTGGCAACGACATGAACACCTACGCCGACGATCTGGCGACGCTGACGGAGACGCTCGATCTGACCAACGCGATCCACATCGGCCACTCGACGGGTGGGGGTGAGGTGGCGCGCTACATTGGCCGGCACGGGACCAAGCGCGTCGCCAAAGCGATTCTGGTGAGCGCGGTGCCGCCCTTGATGCTCAAGACGCCGGCCAACCCGGGTGGGTTGCCGATCGAGGCATTCAACGAGTTGCGCAACGGGCTGCTGGCGGATTATTCGCAGTTCTGGAAGGACCTGAGCAAGCCCTTCTACGGCGCCAACCGGCCAGGCTCGAAAGTCTCGCAGGGCGTGCTCGACCGATTCTGGCTCTACGGGATGCAGATGGGCATCAAGGGCGCGTACGACTGTATCAAGGCGTTCTCCGAGACCGACTTCACGGAAGACCTCAAAAAGATGGACGTGCCCACGCTGTTCATTCACGGCGACGACGATCAGATCGTGCCGTTTGCCGATGCGGCGCCGCTGGCGGCGAAGATCGTGAAGGGCTCCGTCCTCAAGGTCTACAAGGGGGCGCCGCACGGGCTCATGGCGACCAACCAGCAGGAGTTCAACAACGATCTGCTGGAGTTCGCGCAGGCGAAGACGGCAGCAAAGGCCCCCGCCGCGGGTGCTCGCACGACGGTCGGTGCTTGACAGCGGTCGAGTGCAGGTGGCGCTCAGCCACACTCCCGACGGCCCGTGGATCTCCCCACGGGCCGTTTTTTCTTTTATCCCATCACCTCCATGATCGAGCGCATCCCGATCTCTGCATTGCCCGAGCGAGCCGGCGCTGAGGCACGCATCGCCGGGTTCGTCGTTGTGGTGCGCGTGCTCAAGCACGTGATTTTCGCGGTCGTGCAAGATCGGTCCGGGCAGGTGCAGGTGACGATCGAGCGCGGCGGTGACGACGAAACGGCGCTCAGGTTGACGCCCGGATCGGCGGTGACGGTCCGCGGGCTCGTGGCGATGAATCCGTCGGTCAAGCTGGGTGGGATCGAGGTCATAGTGTCGGAGCTGGACATTGTCGGTCCGGCGGAGCCGGAGCTGCCGATTCAGGAGGAGTCGGCGAGTGAGCTGCAGCTCGACTGGAGATTTCTGGCGCTTCGCCGGCCGCGGAACCGGCTCGTGTTCGAGGTGCAGACAACGGTGTTGCGGGCCATGCGGCAGTACTGGGCGGAGCACGGGTTTCTCGAGCTGCAGTCGCCCAAGCTCATGGAGAGCGCCAGTGAATCGGGCGCGGAGACGTTCAGCACGCCGTACTTCGAGCTCGGGCGGGCGTATCTCGCGCAGTCGCCGCAATTCTACAAGCAGATGGCGATGGCGGCGGGGTTTGAGCGGGTGTTCGAGGTCGGGCCGGTGTTCAGGGCCGAGCCGTCGATGACGCCGCGGCATGCGACTGAGTTCACGAGTGTCGATGTCGAGATCTCGTGGATCGAGTCGCACGAGGATGTCATGCGCATGGAGGAGGAGTGGCTACGACACGTGCTGGCGACGGTGCGTGCGGAGCATGGGACAGCGATCGAGCGCGAGTTCGGCGTCCAGGTGTGTGTGCCGTCGGTGCCGTTTCCGGCCGTGACCATGGCGGAGGCGCACGCGTGGCTGCGCGAGGTGGGGCACGTCATCCCAGCCGTCACCAAGGCGGGGGATATCGATCCCGAGGGGGAGCGGCTCATTGCGCGGCGCATGCTGGAGGAGCGGGGGAGTGAGTTTGTGTTTATCACCGAGTACCCGGTGTCGTTGCGTCCGTTCTATCACATGCGTGACGGCGGAGTCACGCGCAGTTTCGACCTGTTATGGAAGGGGACGGAGATCACGACCGGGGCGCAGCGGGAGCATCGCTTCGAGCAGCTTGCACGGCAGGCGGAGGAAGCGGGACTCGGCGGATCGGTCGCGTACTATCTCGATTTTTTCCGGTACGGGTGTCCGCCGCACGGTGGGTTCGGGCTGGGGTTGGCGCGGCTCTTGATGCTCATGCTTGGGTTGCCGAGTATTCGGGAAGCGGTGTTTCTGCATCGAAGTCCCAATCGGCTGAGACCGTGAGGTCCTATGTTCAGGGAAGGGGTGGTGTTGGCGGCCGTCGTGATATTGGTGGCCGGGGCCGCGCTGGACAAGCCGACGTTTGCCGTCGTGCCGGTGACGCTCAACAACATGTCGGCGCTGCCCGACACGCGCGGCGACTCGTCGGCGATCGTCTTGCTGACACACGAGGCACGGGCGCGGCTGGCGAGTTGCGGGTATCCGGTGACGGCCGACAGCGGTGTGCCACCTGCGGCGGCAGGGCATGCGCCGTCGTATCTGTTCGAGCATTCGGATCTCGCCGCGCAGTGGGGAGCAACGCAGCACGCGGACTGGGTGCTCGTGAGTCGTCTCAACCGGATCGGGCCGTGGGTGGCGGAGTGGGAGGTGCAGGTGGTCTCGACGCGGTTGCAGCGGGCGGTGGACACGCGCGTCATCGAGCTCAAAGGCATGGGTCGGGATTCGGGGCTCTCGGCGCACATGGCGACGCGGGGCGCGGCGTGGCTGATCGATCAGTCGCTGCAGTCGGTCGCGCACGTGGATGGCGACACGACGAACGGCGGGCGGCCGTGTCGGGCGTGAGCCTTAGAAACGCGCCTCGAACCTCGCTTCGAACCGCGCCTAGAACTGGGCCAGCTTGATCGCTGACGCGGTGCCCTCGCCGCTGCCAAAGGCGATGTAGGCGCGGAGCACGACACGGGTGACGACGGTGACCGTCGCGCCCACGCCAAAGTCCTGGCGCACGGTGGCAAAGTTCAGCTGCGACGTGCCGAGTGCGACTTTGCCGACATCGTAGAACAGCAGGAGCCCAAAGGGGCCCCAGATCACATGGCGGTATTCGGCTTGGGCGAGCCAGTCGTCGGGTGCGCGGAAGCGGTAGTCGTCGAACCCGCGAAGGGTGTCGAAGCCATCGATATCAGTCCCACCCAGTGTGGGTTGGTAGTAGAAGGGGACGACGCTGTGGGCGAAGGTGTTGGAGATGGTGAGGCGGCCGCGGAGGGTGATTGTGCCAAAGTCGCACAGGGTCACCTTGGCCGCGCGGCAAAAGAGGTGGTCGATGACGGACTGCGAGGCGGTGGTGTCGGCCCGCACCGTGTGGGAGAGGGGACGGGTCCACTCGAGGGTCGTGCGGAATCGGCCGAACGTGTATCCGCTGCCGCCCAGGTCCTCGTAGACGCTGTAGTCGAACGTCGCGGTCGCCGCATAGGGCGGGAGCGATGGCGTGTGCAGCTGCGCGATGGCGCCATAATGCATGAATGCCGGGATGCGCGCGAGGCCGGGTGTCGTGGGCGGGAGCAAGCCGGCGCTGATCTCCGGGCGGCGGAATTCCACGCGTGCGCCGATCCGCATCCAGTCGGTGATCGGGAACGAGCCATCGGTGCCGCCAAAGAACTCGCGGAAGCCGAACGGCGTGGCGAGGTGGGGTGACGTGGGGCCCAGGCCGTACTCGTGGAGCTTGGGAAGGTCCCAGAAGCGGGCGTAGATGTCGAACCGGGGCCGGTCAGCCGTGCGTCCGGGGCCGCGGTGTCGGAGGCGCGGAGCGATCGTGTATTGCGCGGTCACGATCCAGAAGAGGTTTTCCGATACGAGGGCGCGCGCGGCCAGGTCGTTCTGATCCGGGCCGTGGCTGAAGTCCCATCCGCCGGAGAGCCCGCCGCCGAAGCCGCTCTGTGGCGCGACGCTCTCGAGGACAGGGTGGATCGGATCGTCGGACAGCACATCGATGGCGCAGGTCTCGATCTGTGCCGCGCGTTCGGCGTGGGTGAGGTGGTGGCCATCGGGCGCGGTGCCGCTGAAGGCGGGCGGGCATTCGCGGCGAATCTCCGGCCACCACGGCGTTGCGGGTCCGAGCATCCCGCCCGGATGATCCTGTGCGGCGCAGGGAACAGCGCACAGGGCAATAAGAATCGCTGTCCTACGCAGGGGCGACGGTCCCACCGTCGCTGATCATTCGGGCCGCGGTCCGCATGAAATCGCTCGCGTGTTGATCCGTCACGACGCGGTGTGGCTCGATCGGTGTGGGCAGGTCGAGACGCTGGAGCGTGGCGTGCATCTGACGGACCATCAGTCGGGCCAACTCGCTGGCGCGCGTGTCGCCGACCGGCGGTGTTGCCGCGTGGAGGGTCGGGAAGCTGACGACGTCCGTGCGGGGGGCATCGAGGTGTGGGACCGTGGAGAAATCACACGGCGCGGCCGTGGCGTCGCGACCGAGTGTGAGGGCAGTCAGGCCGAAGAGATGTCGGATGGTGGAGACGATCGAGGCGTGCTCGTAGGTGTGCGAGATCACCGTCCGTGGGGCGATGTATGGGGACACCAGCACGGCCGGTACGCGGAGGCCGAGTCTGTCGAAGGCGAACGTGCTGTCGATCGACGGGTCGCCGGTGGCGGGAATGTCCGGGGGTGGGACGTGGTCGAAGATGCCTCCGTGCTCGTCATAGACGATGAGGAGGAGTGTCGAGTGCCAGAGTTTGGCGTTGGATCGGATGGCGTGGTACACGTCGCGGATGAGGCGTTCGCCCTCGACCACGTCGTGGTCGGGGTGTTGGTCGTTGGCCGCGAAGAAGTCGCCGCCGCGCGCGTCGTTGGCGTAACGCGGCTCGATGAACGTGTAGGCAGGGAGATTGCCGTGGGCGCAGTCGTGGGCGAAGCGGTTGTAGTCGCGGAATCCGTGCTGATCGTCGATCAGGTGGTTGACGGTCAGGAGGAGGGTGAACCCGTCATGGCTATAGATGCGATAGTCGATGGCCCGGAAGGCCGGGTCGGTGTCGATCGCCTCGAAGATCGTGTGGAGCTTGCGGAGATCGGGGTCGGACACGACGCGATTGAGCGAGGTGCCGGCGTGGGCGAACATCCGGTTGGGGATGGTCGGGCCGGGGACGGACGAGAACCAGCGGTCGCAGACCGCGTATTGGGCGGCGAGGGTCGACAGGACGGGGAGGCGCGACGGCGCGAAGCACTTCATGATCGACGTGCCGTGTCGCTGTGTGCCGTCGGTGGTCGCGTAGCTGCGAACGAAGCCCTGCATGGTCGGTGTCTGGCCGGCGAGGGGCTCGCGCGTGCCGAACAGTTGGACGTTGACGTCCTCGAACTCGTGGCCGGGGTCGGGGTTGAGATCGCCCGCCGCTTGCGCCTCGCGGCTCACGCGCACGTCCGGGCCGTGGTCGGCGGACGGGTTCGTCTCCGTGCCCGTCAGGCCGTCAATGGGGTGCTCAGGGCTCTTGAGGAACCCGAGCATGTGATCGAAGGAGCGGTTTTCCAGCATCAGCACCACGAGGTGCTCGACCCGGGGCGGCATGCGGTGAACGATATGCGGGCCCGGGGCGTTCGGACAGTGGAAACGCGGGGGACGCGTGGGACCGGCGCTTGCATTGGTGCGGACGGCGACGACTCGAACTTCTATAGTGGCAGTTTACTGGAGGCCCCGATGGCACCGAACACGATCACGGACCTGTACGTTGACGAATTGAAAGATCTGTACAGCGCGGAGAATCAGATCCTCAAGGCGTTGCCCAAGATGATCAAGGCGGCGACGCACGATGAGTTGAAGGACGCGTTCGAGACGCATCGGCAGCAGACGGAGATGCACGTGCGGCGGCTCGAGCAGATTTTCGGCGAGCTCGGCGAGACTCCAAAGGGGAAGAAGTGTCAGGGGATGGAGGGTGTGATCGCCGAGGGAGCCGAGCTGATCGGGGACGACCCGGCGCCGGGGGTGCTCGATGCGGGGCTGATCTCGGCGGCGCAGCATGTGGAGCATTATGAGATGGCGAGCTATGGGAGCGCCCGGACGTGGGCGGCGCAGCTCGGGTATGACGCGCAGGCGAAGCTGCTGCAGCAGACGCTCGAGGAGGAGCGAAAGACGGACCAACTGTTGACGCGGCTCGCGGAGCAGTCGATCAATGCGGATGCGGAAACGGAGGTCGAGTTGAGTGGCGGGAAGGGGCAGCTGGCGGACATGCCGGTGCGGCGGACTTCCACGGGGGGCGCCTCACACAAGCGGACGCGGCCCTCGGCGTAGGGCGGGACTCACGGAATAGGGACTCCGGACCGGGGTTTGGCGGGCGGGAGCGTTGGGCTGCATCATTCGGCGCATGGTCAACCAACATATGCGTTCGGGTGGTGCAGGCCGGTCCGCCGCCTGGGTCGTGCTGGTCGGAGCGGTCGTTGCATGTACAACGGCTCTTACAACCGCTTGTACGACAGGTGGTGGTGCGTCCGACGGCGACTGGGTGGTGGATGGACAAGGGTCCGAGTCGCAGCATTTCAGCCCGCTCGCGCAGATCGCCGATAGCAACGTCGGCAGGCTCGGGCTCGCGTGGTCGCTCGACCTGGTGAGTCCGATGGGGTTGGCGTCGGAGCCGATCGTCGTCGACGGCGTGATCTATGTGACGTCGTCGTTGTCGCGGGTGTATGCCGTGGACGCGCGATCGGGCACGATCCGGTGGCAGTTTGATCCGCACATCCGGCTGGGTGAGAGCACACAGAACTCGTATGCGGCGCGTGTCAATCGCGGCGTGGCGGTGTGGGGTGGGACGGTCTTTGTCGGGACCGGGGATTGCCGCCTCGTGGCGATCGACGCGGCGACGGGTCGCGAGCGGTGGGAGTCGCCGATCTGCGATGCGACGCAGACGGGGACGACCGGAGCGCCGCACGTCGCGGGTGGGAACGTGGTCATCGGCTACAACGGGTCGGATGACAAGGTGCGCGGCTCGCTCGTGGCATTCGATGCGCGCACCGGGAAAGAGGTGTGGCGGTTCTGGACGGTGCCGGATGATCCGGCGCGTGGTGCGCAATCGGCCGCGCTCGCGATGGCGGCCAAGAGCTGGACCGGTCGTCCTTGGTCGACCGTCGGCGGTGGCGATGTGTGGGACGCGGTGACGTATGACAGCGTGACGGGGCTCTTGCT
>DATMNB010000051.1:0-20622 GCA_035569435.1 Gemmatimonadaceae bacterium | reverse complement strand
GAGCTGATCTTTAAGCAGTGATGGTGGCCCCTAGCTGGCCACCATTTCTGTGCTTACTAAATAACCGTCTGGTCAGTTACTTACTCATCCGGAACTTTATTGCACCGTCCGGAGTTAACTGACCCGTCGGTTATTTGTCTTCTCTTGCTGTCGCCATGACTGCCTCTTCGCACCACCCAGCAACCGAACCCAAGTGGCGCCGCCTCCCCGAGGAACGGCCCCACCAGATCATGGACGCCGCCATCGAGGTCTTTGGCGAACGCGGCCTGTCCAGCGCCCGCCTCGAGGACGTCGCCAAGCGCGCCGGCATCTCCAAGGGCACCATCTATCTCTATTTCCCAAACAAAGTCGCCCTGTTCCAGGAGATGGTCCGTCAGACCGTCGGCGCCCAGATCGATCGCGTCGAGCAGGAGCTCGCCCGCCACACCGGCACCGCGATCGAACAGATCGACGCCTATATCCGCGCCTGGTGGCAGTTCAACCTGAGCCCCCACACGCAGACGATCTCCAGACTCCTCATCAGCGAGCTCCCTCGCTTCCCGGAGCTGGCGCAATTCTACGCCGACGAGGTCGTCGTTCGGAAAGTGCGACTGCTCTCCGCCCTCATCGCCCGCGGCGTCGAATCCGGAGCCTTCCGCCCCGTCGACCCCGAGTCGACCGCCCGCCTCCTCGGCGCCATGATGTATTCCTACGGCACCTGGTGCGGCATGCGGAACCTGATCCCGGCACTGCAACGCTTCAGCGATGACGAGATCCGTGAGCAGATCCGGGACTTCTTCTTTCACGCCGTCGCACCCGTCTCCACCACATGACCTTTCTTCGTCGTTGTGCCGTCATACCGGCGGCGCTGGCGTGGGTGCACTTCTTTGCACCGGCGCTGCACGCCCAACAACCATCCGACACGGTCGGCGTCCCGCATACCCTGACTCTCGGCCAGGCTGCGCGCCTCGCCGCCCAGAACAGCGCCCACGCCCTCGAGGCGATGGCCCGCGCGCGCCAGGCCCATGCCCGGAGCGGCCAGTCGCGCGCCCAGTTCCTGCCCAACATCGACGCCCTCCTCACGCCGGCCAGCGCGCGCACCTACAACATCGCCCCACAGCTCGGCATCAACTTCTCGATCCCCGGCCAGAAGGCGTTCTTTGACCCCAACGGCCAGGTCATCGGCCCGGTCAACGATATCACCTACGGCGCGCGGGCCTCGGACACGCTGTTCAGCCTCGGTGCCATCTCACGCTTCCGCGCGACAAAGGCGGCCGAAGCCGCGTCCTACGCCGACGCGTCCCAACAGGCCGACTCGGCGGCGAGCGCCGCGGCCAATGCCTATCTCCAGACGCAACACGCCACAGCCCTCCTGAGCGCCCGCATCGCCGACTCGGTCCTGGCGACCGACCTCCTCCAGATCGCCAAGGACCAACTGGCGGCCGGCGTCGGGATCTCCCTCGACGTCACCCGCGCCCAGTCGCAGTTGGCGACCGTGCGCGCCCAGCTCATTCAGACGCGAAACGACGTCGATCGGGCCCGCCTCGATTTCCTCCGCACTCTGGGGCTGCCGCTCGACACGCCCGTGGAACTCAGCGACTCCCTGACCGCGTTGCCGTTCGTCGACGCGCTGCCGCCCGAGGAACAGTCGATCGACCGCGCCTTCCAGCAACGCCCCGACCTCAAGGCGGCTGACCTCCAGCTCCAATCGTCGGCACGGGAGATCGGCGCGATCCGCGACGAGCGGCTCCCCGCCCTGTCGGCCTATGGCACCTGGGCCGAGGACGGGATCGCCTACAAGTACCTCCTTCCGGTCTATTCCGTTGGGCTCCAAGTGAGCTTCCCGATCTTTGACGGACTGCGCCGCGAAGGACGCATCGAGGAACAGAAAGCCGCGGCCCACGAGATCGAGGTGCGGCGACGCGACCTGCGCCAACGCATCGCCATCGAGGTCCGGCAGGCGTACCTCGACCTCGCCTCCGAGCGTCAGCAGGTCGACGCTGCCCGCGAGCGGAGCCGCCTGTCCGCCGACGAGGTCGACCAGGCCAACCAACGGTTTCGCTCGGGCGTGGCCGGGAACACCGACGTCATCCTCGCCGAACAAGACGTGGATGCCGCACGTACCGCCGTCGTCGATGCCTTGAACGGTTATCAAATCGCGCGGGTCGCCCTCGCGCGCGCGCTTGGCGCTGTCCAGCAACTGCCGTGATTTGCACTTGCGATTGATGTCCTTCACCTGAGTCCCTGAGCATGGCTACGACCACCCGCCCCGAGAGTCCGTCCCTCACCCCCACCTCGCCCCGTCCGCACGGCGAGGCGCCGCCACCGGCTACGCCGCCCGCTCCCGACGCTCCGGCCAAACCCAAGCGCAACCTCATGCTGCCCATCTTGGGCGTGCTGATCGTGGCGGGGCTCATCTGGGGCGTGAAGACCTATCTCTACAGCCGGTCGCACGAGGTGACTGACGACGCGCAGGTGGACGGGCACATCGTGCCGGTGCTAGCCAAGGTCAGCGGCTATGTCGACCAGCTCAACACCGACGACAACTGGCACATCAAGGAGGGCGCGCTCGCGGTCCTCATCGACACGTCCGAGTACAAGGCGCGCCTCCTGCAATCCGAGGGCGAGCTGCGCGCGGCCCAGGCGGCGATCGGGCTGCGCGGGCGCGCCGACGGGGTGGCCTATGCGCAGGTCAGGACGGCCCAGGGACAAAGCGCCGCGACCGACGCACAGATCGTGGCGGCCCAGGCGAACTACGACAAAGCCGTCGCCGACCTCGCGCGCTACAAGGAGTTGGCCGACAAGCAGATCGTGTCCAAGCTGCAACTCGACGCCGCCCAGGCGTCGGCCGATGCCGCCCGGGCCGACCTGCTCGCGGCGCAGAAGCAGGCCGCCGCGGCCGGCGCGAGCGTGAGCGGCGCGCAGGCGGGCATCTCGCTCGCCCTTGCCCGCGTCCTGAGCGCCCAGGCGCAGCGCGACAACGCGGCGCTCCAGCTCTCCTACACGCGCGTCACCGCCCCGGCCTCGGGGCTCGTCTCGCGCAAACAGGTCGAGCCGGGCCAGCTCGTGCAGGCGGGGCAGACGCTGTTCAGCATCGTCACTGACACGGGCACCTACGTGACCGCGAATTACAAAGAGACCCAGCTTGACGACATCCGCGTGGGCCAACACGTGGAGATCGACGTCGACGCCTACCCTGGCCACCCGGCCGAGGGTGTCGTCGAGAGCCTGTCAGGCGCCACGGGCGCCAAGTTCGCGTTGCTCCCACCCGACAACGCCACGGGCAACTTCACGAAAGTCGTGCAGCGCGTGCCCGTGCGCATCAAGATCACCAAGGGCTCGGGCGAGGGACGCCCGCTGCGCCCGGGTATGTCAGTCGACACGCACATCACAACCCGCTGAACGCGGGTTGTGATGTGCGGGGCTCAACTCGAAATCCCGCGACGCGCACAGCGCTGACGTTCACGTCAGCGCTTCAAACCGACCAGCATTAGGCTTTTGCCCGCGTTAGCGCGGCAAAATGCTAATGCGACCAGATGACGAGATAGTCTGGCCCCGCGACCGCGTTGGGTACGTTGCTGTCGCAGTTGTTCCCAAAGCCCGTAGAGTAGTTAGTTCCACCCGCGGCCGGGCTCGAGTATCGAACACGGTACTGGCTGTTCGTGCGCTGGGCGGCGTAGTCGGCCTGCACCGAGCTGGTGACCGACGTCGAGTGCCACCTGAGAGTCGTGTCGGCGTCGAGCACGCCCACCGCGGACGCCAGCGTCTGACCGTTGTATGACGCCGAGTCGCTATAGACCGCGCCCCAATTGACATGGTCAACGACCACCGAGTCCGCGGCGGCGTTGGTGTAGCTATAGCACACAAACCTGTACATCCTGGCGCTGTCGACCACACCCTTGCCGGCAAGTGCCGGCAACGCGAACTCCATCAAGTCCCGATAGTCGACGTGGTAGCCACTGTTGTTGTTGTACGTCTCGACATAATCGTTACTCGCGGAGGAACGGCTATAGTAATTGGAGTCCGAGGTGCCGTTGACATACCATTCGATGCTGACAGCAGTGGCCGGGTTGACGGCCACCGTATCGGCGCCAACGACTGATTTTGGGGAAGTCGTCGAGTCGCTGCCGCACGCGCTCAGCAGCAGCACGGCCGGGACGACACTGATGGCAAGACAAGTCCAACGCGGACGATGAGCAGGAGACATGTATGGGCACCTGAGGGGGGGACGCGCGAGAACCGCAATTTCTTACTCATGCGCCTTACGACTACATCTGTCTTCCGTCACGCCCCTTCTGCTCAGGTCCGCGTTAACGCGGGAAATGCACCCCTAACTGCAAGCTGAGATACGCTACCTGATCGTGCCGGCTGAACGAGCCGTTGTTGGGGAAGTCGTAGCGCTCGAACGTAAAGAGCACGGCCCCTGACAACGGCGCCCGCAGAAACTGCACCCCCGTCGTCGTCGACACCCCAAAATTCGGCCGGTCCTGCTGGCTCACGCTGACCAGCGGGATGAGCCCCAGCCGGAAGATGGCCCGCGCCGCGCCGTCAAACATCGACGCCCTCGCCTCGGCGCCCGCCAGCACCGACAACCATCGCTGCGTCCCGAGCGGCTCCCCGTACCCACGGGCGTCAAAGCCGAGCTGAAACGACAGCCAGGGCAACGCCTGCGCGCTGCCGCCCAGCCGAATGTCCGTATACGACTGATCGGCAGTATTCGCCGTGGAGCCAGTCAGCGTCCCACCGGTGACCTGGAGGCTGAAGTCCGTAAAGTGAAACGGCGAGATGGCGACCTCCCCACCAAACACCGCCCCCTCGGTCCGCGTGGAGAGCCCATAAAGCGTGGTCTCGTGCTCGACCACCCCGACGACCGCCGACGCGGTGACCGGCAGCTGCGCACGGAGCGCGACCGGCGCCACGATGATGAGCAGACACACGAAGCGCCTCACGGCCCCACCCCAGCAGCCGGACTAATTACGAGCCCGGTCTGCGCGATCTTCTGCTCGTTCCGCCGCTCGATCTCGGCATTCGCCGTGGCCCGCTCGGCGCGCCGCCGGGCATTCTCGGCGATGTTGGGCGCGATCGCATCGTGTTGCTCGCGATAGGCGAACGCCGCCGTCCCGACCCCGACGCCGACGACGGCCATCCCGATCCCCATCCCCCGCGCCCCAGCGCCCAACGTCTTGCCACCAATGATCGCCGGCACCGCGAGCGCCACCAGGGCGATGCCGATCCCCTTGGCCGCCTCCACCGCCGACGCCGACCGCGGATACCGCTCCGGCAAGAGATCCGTCCCCCGGAGCGCGGGCAGCGTGTCCTCGAGCGCCGGCCGGTCCAACTCCACGTCAAAGTACAACCGCGTCGAATCCGTCCGACCGGCGTTGAGCTTACTCTCCCCCCGCACCACGAGCTCGTACCGCCCCGGCATGGCCAGCCGCCCATCCGCCAACACGCCATCCCACGCGACCTCGCGCACGCCGTCGTTCTCCGATGCCAGAATCGTCGACACCCCGCCCGCCGGATCGTGCAGATCCGCATTCAGAAACCCGTCATGCGTCGACAGCACCACAAACGTCATGTGCTCCGTCCGCGGATCGATCCGCGTGCGCACGATCGGCCGAATGGCAACCGCGAACACGTGCTGCCGCGCCTCCGCAAACGCGTCGCGCTCGACCGGCGTGAACGCCTGCGCGTCCAGATCGACGAACGGATCGCGCTCGATGGCCGCCCGGAAGTACACCGACGCCGAGTCACGCCGGCCGAGGATGGCGTGCGCGGCGCCGAGGTACTTGTAGGCTTTCACGCGCTGGGCGAGCGAGACGACGAACGGCGAGCTCGGGGAGATCACCTGACGCAGCATGACGAGCGCGCGCTCGACCTGTAGATCCTCGTACAGCCGGACCGCGCGCTCCAACGTCTCGTCGGTGTTGCCGCCCCCGCCGCCCCCACCCTGTGCCCGGGCGGCATACGGCGTCGCCAGCGCGGCGGCCAGACACACGGCGACCAGCCACGCCGACCGCGCCGGCCAACGCCTCACGGCTCGGGCTTGAGCGTGACGGTGCCCAGCACCGTGGTCGAGTCAGGAACCAGCGTCACGACTGTGTCGTACGACCGGTACCCCGCGGCGACCACGTGCATCCTGCGGACGCCGGCCGGAAGCGCCGAGTCGATGACCGCACCAGTGCCGAGGAACCGGCCATCGATATAGATCGCCGCATCGGCAGGCTGGAACCGCACGCGGAGCTTGCCCGGCAACGCTGGCGGCGCGGCCGCCAAGCCCCGCGCGGCCGATTCCGCGGCGGCCGCCCGCTGGATGGCGCGGAGTTTGGCGTCGGCCCGCACGCTCTCGAGGTGCGCTTGCGCGGCACGCACTCGCTCGGCACGGACGCTGTCGGCGCGCGCACTGTCCGTCGGACTCGGCGGCGGGGGCTCGACGCGTGGCGTGACGGCCGGCGTGGGCACTCCCCCGGCAGCGGGCGTCTGACGCGATGAGATGACCCCCGCCACCACCACGCCGACGACGACCGCCGCGATCCCTCCCGCCGTCCACCGCCGCCGCCGCAGCTGATGCTCCGCCGTGCGCCGCTGCGCGTCCTGCGCCGCCACGATCGTCATGGTGTCCGCGAGCGGAGGTAGCGCAGCCGTGGCGATCGTCCGCACCGCCGACCCATGGGCGAGCTCACGGAGCATCGCTTCGCCCTCACGCCGGTCGGCGTCACTCAGGGGGATGGCTTCGACCGCGGCGAGCATTTCACGCGTCGTCGGATAGCGATGCGCCGGATCCTTGGTGAGCACCCGTCCAAGCACGGCCGTCAACTCGGGCGGCACATCGCTCCGGGCCACGCTGACATCCGGCACCGGGGTGAAGAAATGGTGGTGCATGATGGCGGCCAACGTCTCCGCCTGGAACGGCACGGTCCCCGTGAGCATCTGGAAGGCCACGACGCCGAGCGAGTATTGGTCGCTCTGCGGCCCCGCCACTTTCCCGGCGCACTGCTCGGGACTCATGAAGTACGGCGTCCCGATCATCGACCCCGTGATCGTCACCGACGCGCTCTCGATGGCCCGCGCGACGCCAAAGTCCGTGACGATCACCCGACCATCGCGATCGACGAGGATGTTGCCGCCCTTGATGTCCCGGTGCACGATCCCGTGCTCATGGGCGTAGGCCAACGCCGTGGCCGCCGCGCGCAGCACGAGCACGACGACCGGCACCGGCAGCGCGCCCTGGCTGGCGATGATCGCGTCGAGCGCCCGTCCCTCGACGAACCGCATCGCCAGGTACAGGAGCGTCCCGCTCTGGCCGACCCGGTAGACGGGGATGATGTTGGGGTGATCGAGCGAGGCAGCCATCTGCGCTTCGCGCTTGAATCGATCGACGACCGACGCGCCGAGCGCCAGCTCGGGCGGCAGGACCTTGAGCGCGACTGGCCGGTGCAGCGCCCGCTCGACCGCGCGGTACACCACGGCCATCCCGCCACGCCCCACCTCACGCTCGACGTCGTAGTCGACGGCCAGCTCGCGCCGGGCGAGCACCAGGAGCGGCCCCTCCGGCGGCGGGGCGGGCGACGTCCGGTCCAGCGGCAGCGTGGCGTCTGTTGGTCCGGCCAAGGCCCCGCCACACCGCTCGCAAAAGCGGGCGTCGTCGGTGTTGACCATGTCGCAACTAGGACAACGCATCAGCTGCCGGACGCGGTGAAGGTGACGGAGTTGAGCCCGGGCGTGCTGGCCACAATGGTATTCGTGCCGGCGCCCACGGTCACGGTCGCTCGCGCGAGCCCGTCGGAGCCGGTGCCTACCTGTGCCGAAGACGACCCGGCGATCGTGCCGCCACCGGATGTGACCTGGAACGTGATCGACACCCCGGACACCGGACGGCCGACCTGATCGACCACACGGACCACGAGCGGGATCGCCGTCGGAGTCCCCGTGGGCGCCGTCTGCCCGTTCCCGTGAATGCCGAGCAGTTGCACCGCGCGGGTGCCCTGGAAGAACGGCTTGGCCTTGACCGGGTCGACCGTCGCCGAGCCGATGACCGTGTCGCCGGCCGCCGATGGGACCAGGTCGCGGCGCGGCCCGAGCGAGTCGCCCCAGAAGTTGTTCGGCATCGACAGCGTCATCGCCGCTTCGTTGAGCACACCCGCCCCATTCCCGAGGATGTCATTGACCGAGGCCTCGAACGAGCTGGTCGTGCCGTCGAGACTCACGCCGACGGAGTTCTGCGTGACGAAGTTGCTATCGATGCGCACGGCGCCACCGGCGATGCCGACGGCGCTGCAGCTAGTGTAGCCCGAGATGCCGTTCGACGCGATGATCACCGAGTCGGCGGTGGCGTCGATCGCGCCGGTGGTCTGGGCCACGTTGCAGCTGACATTGCCGCCAAACAGGGTGGCCTGGCGGACCGTCAGGTGATGCACGCCGTGCGCGTCGACGCCGCGCTGCCCTGACCCCGAGACCGTGAGCCCGACCACGTCGATCGCGCCGCCCGACGCCGTCATTGTGATGGCCGCCGTGCCCACCGGGCCGCACCCGGTCATGAGACCGCGGGTCACGAGGACGTAGCCCCCGGTGCCGCTGGCGTTGACGCAGCCGACGGTCGTCGCCGATAGCGTATCGCTGTCGATCGTCGCGCTGTCAGCCGCGGTGAGCAGGATCGTGGTGTTGGATGAGAACGAGTGCGAGCCGCGCAACGTCCAGGTCGAGGTCGCGCTGTTCAGCGGATAGCGGCCGCCGGCGAACCCGTTCTGCAGCAACAGCGTCGATGCGCCGCGCACATTGACCAACTTGACGAAGTCCATCTGGCTATTGGCGGCATCGCTGAACGAGTTGCCCACCACCGTCGCGCCCGACGGGAGGCTGTCCAGCAGGAGCGCCGACCGCCCGTCGGTCGCCGAGCTTCCGGTGAACGCGTCGCCGGACTGCAGGTGCGTGTTGAAGGTATTGGCGCTCACCGTGGGCGAGTTGGCGAAGCGCAATCGAACGAGCTGCGATTCCCCGGCGAGCGAGTTGCCCGTGATCGTCACCTGGGCGCTCGAGTCGACGTCCACCTGCGCGCCGGCGACCGTGCGGACGGTGTTCCCGGTGATGGTGTTGAGCGACCCGTAGAACACGCCGATCCCGGCGCCGACCGTCGAATCCTGCCCGGTGGAGAGCTTCACCCCGTGGATGTTCGATTCGCCGACGCGACCATTGGTGACGCTGACCAACTGCATGCCGTAGCCGTGGACGGCCTGCACGCCACAGCTGTCGACGATCGCCGCGCTGGTCGACCGGATCGAGATACCCCGGCCATTCACGAACGCATCGCCGGCGGGGTTGACAAAGACCTGATTGAGCTCGATCAGCGCCGACCGCGCGTCGATCGCCGGGCCATCGAGCGTGTGGCGGATGGCGATCGTGCGCACGCTGACGTGGGCCGGGCTCGTGGCCAGGATCCCCGTCGTGCCGGTGTCGTGCGAGATGAGCGGGAGGCGCGTGGGGTCGCGCCCATTGGCCAGATACGATGTCGGATCGCCGATCAACGTGACCTGCTTGTTGAGGGCGACGCTCTCGCTGTAGGGCCCGGCGCCCACGCGCACAAAGATCGTGTCGCCGGGGTTGGCATTCATGACGCCCGCCCCGATCGTCAGCCACGGCGCCTTGGCCGTCCCAAACTGGTTGGGGTTGATGCTCGAGTTGTCGACGATGTTTGTCGTCGGGTTGTGGACGACCACGGTCGCCGTCGCCACCGCCGACCCGCCGCTGGCGGTGATCAGCGTCGTGCCAAACGTCAGCGCGGTGACCGTCCCGGTCTGGTCGACGGTCGCCACCGCGGTGTTGGACGACCGCCAGGTGACCGTGTACCCCTGGAGCGGGTTACCGGCGCTGTTCGTGACCGTCGCCGTATACTGAATCGTCTGGCCGCGCGCGGTCAGCGTGTCGAGCGTCGAGTTGAGCACGATCTTGCTCGCGGCGTTGGTCACGACGATGAGCGCCGAATCGCGCAGCGTGCCACTCACCGCATGGACGTACTCCTGGCCCGTGGCCAGCGCCAGCACCTGCCCGCCGATCGACACGCGGACGACCGTCGGGTCATCGCTCGACCACGTGGCGGCGGTCGGCGGGAGTTGCGCCCCGCGTGAATTCCGGAAGTCGATCGGGAGCGTCAGCGTGTCGCCGATCGAGTGCAGCGTGTCGAGGTGCGACAGCAGGCGGAGCAACGTGGGCGCGTTGCTCACCGTCACCGTGGCCGTGTCGGCCAGCGTGTCGAGGACGGCGATGACGCGCGTCGTGCCGTTCTTGCGCGCGACGACGTTCCCGTTCTGCTGCGCGACGCTCACCACGGTCGTATCGAGCGCGTACCAGAACGGCGTGAACCCGGTGACGACGCCGCCCAGGTTATTGAACAGCGTCGCGCGGATCTTGAGCGTGTCGCCGATGCTGGCGATCGTGTCGTTGTGCGAGGTGAGCACGAGCTTGACCGGGAGGTTCGCCACCTGAATGCCCACCGTGTCGGCGATGGCGTTGATCCGGGCGACGATACGCGCGGTCCCGGGCGAGAGACCCGTGACGACCCGCGTCGACGACACCACCTGTGCGATCGACGGGTCGAGCGACACGAGCGTCGGCTGGTTGTTCGTCACCGGGTTGTTCAAGCGATCAAAGGCGATCGTCGACAGCGTCAGCGTGCCGTTCACCGAGCCGATGGCGAAGCCGGTTGGCGACGTGACGAGCAGCCGCGTGGCGACCTGATTGACCGTGACCTGGACGCTGTCCTTGGCTGGCGACTTGACGGCGTACACAAAGTTGAGCGCCCCGGTCGCGGGCCCATTGGCGACCGAGTGCATGACGCCTCCGGGGGACGTGACGGTGACGTAGCCGGCGATCCCGATGATCCACGAGGGGACGACGCCCGGGACCGTGCTGCCCAGGGAATCACGGCCAACGGCGGTGAGCGTCGTGTCGGCGCCCAACGCATCCATCGTCACCGCCACGGGCGGCGTGATCGTGAAGTGGGCGACCGTCTGCTGCACCGTGACCGTCGCCGTGGCGGTATCGCCCGACACGACGGCCTTCAACTTGGCCGTGCCGTTGGCCACGCTCGACACCTGCCCGTGGCTGTTGACCTTCACGATGGTCGTGTCGGACGTGACCCATGTGAACGGGGCGTGGGCGATCGAGTCATTCTTTATGTTGTACGCAGTGACGCTCGGTGTCGTGGTATCGCCGAGGGCGTGCAGCGTGTCGGCCGCGCGGGCGAAGCGCACGGCAAAGGGGATGACCGTAAGTACCTGGTTGAGCGTCGGCGCCGGCGAGGGCAGCGCCGGGTCCACGACTGTGACGCTCACGGTCACCGTACCCAACCCCACGGCATGGATGCTGTCCCCGGCCGGGGAAAGGGTCGCCACCGTCGTGTCGGACGTCTTGACGAGGACGCGGGGCGGCGTCTGGACGGCGCCGTTCACCAGCACTTGGACGCGCACTGGCGTGGCCGATCCCGCGGTCAACGAGGTATCACCCTGCCAAAGGAGGGTGATGTGCTCGGCCTTGGGAGCGGTCAACGACTCGCACGTCGCCAGCGTTATACAAGTGCCTACCGCGACGGCGGTCGAAATAACGAGGCGGACGGACCGGTGATCGATCATATTTCTCCGGTGCAGATTGACGATCACCGTGTCCAGTGAGTCACCCTGCCCGGGCGACGATCCGAGCCGCAACGTTTCTGTACAGCAGAGCGTTACGGGGGAAGAAATGCTTATGAGCGCGCCACACCGTGTCCTTCCCCTCCCCGAGCCCGCGCCGGACGAGCGTTCGCTCGTCCTGGCGGCCCAGCGGGGCGACACGGCGGCGTTTGGCGCCCTCGTGCGGTTGCACCAGCGACGCGCGTATGCTATTGCCCGTGCTATCGTTACGACGCACGAAGACGCTGAAGATGCCGTTCAGGAAGGATTCCTCCACGCCTATCGGGCGCTCGATCGGTTCCGGCCTGACCAGGCGTTTGGTGCCTGGCTCCACCGGATCATGGCCAACGCTGCCCTCGACATCACGCGGCGACGCAAAGTGCGCGATGCCAGCGAGCTGCCGGACACATTGGCGTCGAACTTTCGGGACCCTGCCGAGGCGGCCGACCTGCGCGCGCGGCTGCGAAACGCGTTGGGGCGGCTGAGCGAGCGGCAGCGCTCGGTGATCATTTTGCATGACGTCGAAGGTTTCCGCCATGGTGAGATCGGCGCCGCCCTCGGAATTCCCGAGGGCACCGCGCGATCCGATCTCCACCACGCACGGCGACTGTTGCGTGGGTTGTTGACGACATTGCGGGAGAGCCGGTGAACATGGACGAACGCGACGAGGGACGCGAAGTGCGGCTCGAAGAGCGGTTGGATACGCCGATCGAGCAGGAGTTGCGCGAGCTGTACGCGGCCCCGCGTGACCCCCGGTATTGGGATCGGCTCGAGACGCGGATCATGTGGCAGGTGAGCGCGGCGGCGACAGCCGCCGACGATTGGGCGTCCGCGCTCCGGGGCTGGTCGCGCATGGGCCTGGCCGCGGCGGCCGTCGTGGCGGCGTTGCTCGGCGCCGTGGCCTGGCACCAGCGGACCGGCGAAGCCCAGTTGGCGTATGAGACGGTCCTCGAGTCGACGACGCCGATCTCGCTCCAGGTGCGTGGGCGGCCCATCGACACGACCGCGCCGGACGAGGCGTCCTTTCTGTATGTGTTGGGGCACTAAGGCGATCCCATGAACTCACAAGCGCGGTCCCGCCAAACGGCGTTGGCATTTCTCTTGGGCGCCGCCCTCGTGGGAGGCGTCCTGGGATTCAGCGCCGACCGCATCGTGAGCCGCGACCGGTTCTGCCGGTGGGGCGACCAGGTGGGTATGCGCCGCCTCTTTGGCGACGAGTTGAGCCTCACCCCAGCCCAGCGCGTGGCCGTCGACTCGATCCTCGACGAGAAGCACCGCGACGTTGCCGTCGTCGTCAAACCCGTCAAAGCGCAGATCGACTCGATCGGCGACCGCGCCATGGATCGGATCGCGCGGCTGCTCACGCCAACGCAACGGGCAACGTTCGAGGAGATGCGCCGCACGTCCCAGCAACAGCCGAAATAGGCGGTGCACGTACGCACGCTTAGCGTCACCATCGCGATTGGCCTCGCCGCAGCGTCGCTTGGCGCCCAGCAAGCCGACAGCGCGCGCGACGGGCGCGCGTTTTCGTTTTATGATCGTGGGCCCTATCGGCCAGGCGTGCCCCGGCCGGACTCGCTCCTGGGGTACGAGGCGGGGGCCTGGAATACGCAGTACGCCGTGCAGGAGCGCACGCTGCTGGCGATCGCGGCGGCGGCGCCGGAGCGCGTGCGGGTCGAGCCGTTGGCCCGGACGGCCGAACGGCGGACGATGCGGCTCTATGTCGTGTCGGACCCTGAGAACATGCGCCGGCTCGACGCCATCCGCGGCGCGCTCGACACACTTGCCGACCCACGCCTCGCGCCGCCGGCCACGCGGGCCGCGATCGCGGCGCGGGTGCCGGCGGTCGTGTGGTTCTCGGCGACCGTGCATGGGAACGAGCCCGCGGGCTTCGAGTCGGCGATGTGGCTCCTCTACCACCTCGCCGCGAGCGACGACTCGGCCACGGTCGACGCGCTCAAACACGTCATCGTCGTCATCAACCCCAGCTCCAACCCAGACGGCCACGAACGCTTCGCCGTCTGGTACAACTCCATAGGCGTCGGCAACCCCGACCCCGCCGCCGCCGAGCATCATGAGCCCTGGTCGATCCAGGGCCGGTTCAATCACTACCGGTTCGACATGAACCGCGATGTGATCGCCTCCACGCAGCCCGAGGTCCAGGGCATCATCCGCGGCATGCTCCGCTGGCACCCCATGGTGGCCATGGACCTCCACGGCCAGGTCGGCTCCTACTTCTTCCCTCCCGCCGCCCGCCCGGTCAACCCGCTCCTGGGTCCCGACGCCGCCAAGTGGCTCGACATCATCGGCCGTGGCAACGCCGCGGGCTTCGACCACTACGGCTGGATGTACTACTCCCGCGACGTGTTCGACCTCTACTACCCCGGTTACTGGGACACCTGGCCGTCGCTCACCGGCGCGACCGGGATGACCTACGAGACCGACGGCGGCGGCTGGAAAGGCCTCCTCTGGCGCCGCGACGATGGGTCGCTCCTCTCGTTCCGCGACGGGATCGCCAAACACTACGTGGCCGCCCTGTCGACGATCCTCACAACCGCGGCCCACGCCACCGATCGCGTCCGCGACTGGACCACCTTCCGCGCCCGCGCCGTCAGCGATGGCGCCTCGGGACCCATGCGCCGCGTCGTCATCGTCCCCACCGCTGACCCGGGCCGCGCGGCGGGCCTCGTCTCGTCGCTGCTCCGCGCGGGCATCGACGTCCGAACGACCACCGCGCCGCTCTCAGTGCTCCGCGCACACCCCTATCTCCCCAACGACAGCGGCGGCGAAGCCCCCGGCCCCCACCGGTTCGACGCGGGCGCCTACGTCGTCGACCTCGCCCAACCCCAGGGCGCCGTCGCGCACGCGATCCTCGATCCGTCGCCACACCTCGACTCCGTCTTCGCCCGCGCCCAGGTCGAGAAATACCGACGGAACATCGCCCGCGGCAAAAACGAATCCCGCGAAGGCTATGAGTTCTACGACATCACATCATGGGCCCTCCCGGTCGCCTTCGGCGTCGAGAGCTACTGGGTCGAGGACGCGGCGCCGGTCGCCACCACGCCGGTCACGCTCCCATCGACCGACTCGGCCGACGTCGAGCTGCCCGTCCCCGGCGGCGTCACCAATGGCCGGGCGCAGAGCGCCTACGTGTTCGCGCCGGACGCTGACGGCGCGACGCGACTGGCCTACGCCCTCATGGCCCGCGGCGTTCGCGTGGCCGTGGCGACCAAACCGATCGAAGCGGGCGGACGGTCATACCCGCGTGGGACATGGGTCGTCCGCGTCTCCCGCAACGATGCCTCGGTGCACGACCGCGTGGCATCCCTGGCCTCGGCGTTGGGCGTAACCGTCTTTGCCGTCAACACCGGTTACACGGACGCGGCACAGTACGGCGTCGGTTCCGAACCGACCGTCGGCGTCACCATGCCGCGTATCGCCCTGGTCGGCGGCGAGGGCATCGACCAGACGGCCTATGGCGCTGCCTGGTGGACCCTCGAGCACCGTTACGGCGTGCCGTTCCTTCCCCTCACGACCATCGGCCTCGGCACCGTCGACCTGACCAAGGTCAACGTCATCGTCTTCCCCGATGCGTCGCCGGAAACCCTGGGCGAGCGGGTCGGCAAGGACGCCGTCGAGCACCTCAAGGCCTGGGTGCGCGCCGGCGGCACCCTCGTCCTCATGGGCGGCGCCGCGGCGTGGGCGACGCACGATGATGTCGCGCTGACCACCGCGCGGGTCGTGGGCGCGGAGAAGGACACGACCGGCCTGCGCAAGAACGACACCCCGCAACCGGTGCCGGGCAGCGACTTCGATGTCGTGCTCGATCGCACGCACTGGCTGACGTACGGCGCGGACCGCGCGCGGATGACCGTCATGATGACGGGCGACGTCTTCTTCCGTCCGTCCAAGGAGGGCGCCAACGTCGCCGTGTTCCCATCGACGGGCCCCCTCGTGCGGGCGGGGTTTGTCTGGCCGGACAACACCGAGCGCCTCCTCCGGGGCACGTCGTATGTCATCGACGAGCCAACCGGCCGAGGCCACGTCATCCTGTTTGCCGCCGACCCCATGTTCCGCGGCTGGTGGCGCGCGCTCGACCGGCTCGTGCTGAATTCTATGATTCTGGGCCCCACGTTCTAGCTAGATCCGGTGCGGGCCGGTGTTGAACTGGATCTGAAAGGCATTCGAGTCGAGCGGTGGCATCCGCATGATCCTCACGCGGTCCATGAGGTGCCCCATGTCGTCGTGCATGTGCGCCATGTCTTCGTGCATGTGTTCGAACTTGAGCCCGCCGTCGTCGAAGCCGCCAAACGTGTGATACGTCGCCGGCATGACAAAGACCTCCGACGCCTTGCCCGTCGTGACCTTGCGCGGGACGAACTGCCCGTCGTGATACACGCGGAGCTCGACGACATCGCCTGGCGCATGCTTGGCCAACGCATGCGCAAGCCGGCGCGCCATGATCCCCTGCATTTCTCGACTGCCGGCGTCCGCGGCCGCCACCCGCAGGTCGACGTCGCCGATCGAGGCAATGCGATCCCCCTCCTGGATCCCCGCCTTATCGGCCGGTCCGCCGACCGTCACGTCGGAGATGAGCACGCCGATCGTGTCCCGCGCGCTCCCCGACGCGGTCGACACGCCGAGGGCGGCTCGGTCGCCCGATTCCTTGGAGAGAGTCCGGTAAACCATGTCCTGGGCGGATAGAGCGGGCGGCACGGAAGCAACGACCGCCGCGGCGACAAGCAGGGCGGGAAGCACGGCCGCGGCAAACGAGAGCCTGCGCATGGGACCTCAGCGGGGTCGAGGGTAAGAGCCTCGGAACTCTGGACTGGGGACGCGGGATTCGGGTTCTCAGTTCCGACTACCGTCACTCTGACACGCGCAACAGGGCCGGGGGTTGCCTCCCCGGTGATATTTCTATATGACGATGCCAGACATCATGACCCGACCCGCGCCCGATCTCCACACCTTCGAGCATCACTGGCAAGACGAGGCCGACGCGGCATTTCTGTACCGCATCCTGGCCACGGCCGAACCCGACCAGTCCAAGCGCGACGTCTACCAGCGCCTCGCAGAAGTCGAAGACCGCCACGTCGACATCTGGGGCACGCTGCTGACCGAGAACGGCCGGCCGCCGCACCCGTTCAAGCCTAGCGGTCGAGCTCGGTTGCTGGCGTGGCTCGGACGCGTGTTTGGGCCGAATTTCCTGCTCCCGATGCTCCTCGCCGAGGAAGGCCGCGAGGTGAAGGGCTACCTCGACCTGCACCGCACGACGGCACGCGGCGCCCCGGGCGGGGGCGAGGCACTCCTCCTCGCCCGCGAGAGCGCCGAGCACGCAACAACCCTCGCCGGGATCGCCGGGCGAAACTCAGAGCCCTGGCACCGCGCCGAGTCGGGTGGGCTCCTCCGCAACGTCGTCTACGGCTTCAACGACGGCCTCACCGCCAACTTCGGCCTCGTGGCCGGCGTCATCGGCGCCTCTGCTGCGACCCAGCACCAAGCCGTGGTCGTCGCCGGCGTCGCCGGCCTCATCGCCGACGCGCTCTCCATGGGCTCGAGCGGCTACTTGGCCGCCAAAAGCGAGCAGGAGGTCTACGCCCACGAGATCGCCATGGAGCGCGACGAAGTCGCCCTCATGCCGGAAGTCGAGCGCGACGAGTTGGCCCTGATCTACCAGGCCAAGGGCATGGCCCGCGACGCCGCCGAGACGCTGGCGACGCAGGTCATGGGCGACCCGGAGCGCATGCTCGCCGAGCAGGTGCAGGAGGAACTCAAGATCGGCGAGCCGAACATGTCGCCGATGCGGGAGGCATGGATCACGGGCACCGCCACGGGCCTCGGGGCGATCATCCCGGTGTTCCCCTTCTTCTTCCTCCACGGGATCCAGGCCATCGTCCTGTCCTTCTCGCTGGCGATGCTCTCCCACTTCGCCGTCGGCGCGGCCCGCTCCGTCTTCACCGGCCGCGGCATCTTCCGTTCGGGCATCGACATGTTTGTCGTCGGCCTAGGCGTCGCGGGAATCGGCTACTTCGTCGGCGAGTGGATCGCCAAGTTTCTCTAGCAACAAAGTTGCTAGAGGCTGGGGACAGTATCCGCCGTGGGAGGTGGCGGAAGCGGTACGAGTGACGACCGGATCCACGCCGCGAGTTCTGCTTCGTTTAGGCGACGATCGGCCACCGCCAGCATCGTCTCGACGACCTCTTGCTCCGATCGGTCGATGTCGTATCCGTTTTGGTCCAGAAACACCGCACCGGTCACGAACGCCGTGCGCTTATTGCCGTCGATATATGGGTGTGAGGTCGCGAGCCCGAAGACGTATGCCGCCGCCAGTGTCGCAATTTCGACATCGGGCTCGTAGGCGTACTTATGCTGGGGACGACCTAAGGCCGATGCCAGCACGTTCACGTCGCGCGTGCCTTGAAGCCCGCCATGTTCTTGGAGCTGATTGGTGTGCATGGCATCAACGACCACGCGACTCACCCACGTTGGCTCGTCCATACTCTTCTCCACCGGCCCATCCTGTGTCGGCGAGGTATGGCCCTCCGCCGTTATTTTCGGGACAACTCGCGCAAGGCGCCCCGATACTTCTTTGCGATACGGTCGTAGGCGGCGAGCGCACCCGCGGTGGTAGGGTCATAAGGCGTCAGGAGCACACCTTCGTCCGTTTCCATCGCGAATAGACTGTCCCCCACACCGATGTGCAGCCGATCCGCCATCTCTTTGGGGATCGTCGCCGACACCGAAGTCCCGATCTGCCGGACCGTGACCATCTTGACCATCTCTGCTAACCCCCCGGTTTGCAGTGCGACGGGAAAATAAGCATTAATATGCTTATTCGCAAGGGCAGGCGGATGCTCTCGCTCTAGTTTCGGCCTCGTTACTCTCTCACAAATGACGCCAGCGTGGCACCCATGCCGTCGATGGTGCTCTTGGCATTCCACCGATCATACCCGTTGTAGATGAAGCTGAACGCCAACACTTCCCCGTCCTGCGCCGTGACGTACCCGCCAAGCGAGATGACGTCGTTGGTCGTCCCAGTCTTGGCATGGAGATTCCCCTGCGCCGGCGTGAACCGCATACGGTTCCGCAAGAGCTCAGACTCCCCCGCCACGGGCAACGACGCATGAAACGCCGACCCCCACGTCGCCCGATGCGCATACGCGAGTAACTGCACCATGGACCGCGGCGTGATGTGATCCAACGTCGACAACCCACTCCCGTCAGACACCGACACGGCATTCGAAGCCGCCCCTACCTTCTGCGTGAGAAAGTCACGCAGCATCGTGGCACCCATGTCCGCCGAGCCGGTCTCATTCCGCGCCGGCCCCCGCACCGCGTCGCGAAACAACAACTCGGCGTAATGATTGATGCTCTCCCGATTCATCGCCGCAACGATGCGCGCCAACGGCGGCGACGGCAGTGTCGCCACACTCACCGCCCCAGCAGTGGTCGGCCCGAGCCGGATGGTCCCGTCCACATGCACGCCTTGCGCAAGCAACGCATCATGCAACGCCCCAACCGTAAACAACGCCGGATCCTCGATCACCAGCTGGTACGAGCGCGTCCCCGCCCCCGCTCCGATGTACCCCCGCGCCTCCACCCCCCCATCCGCCCGCGAGTGGATCGACACACTCGCCCCACCCCCAGCCGTCGTCCGCACCGCGTTGGAAATCGGAATGGCACTCGACGACGGATTGAGCACCACAGTCGCCGCCCCACCCGCGTGCCCCGGCGTCACCACGACCCACACGAGATTCTCGTTCAACGACAACGCCGACACCCGCGCCGCATACCCCGCCGTGAGATACCTCGGCAACCACCCACTCGGGATGCGTTGCGCCTCAAACGCGGTGGCGTCCCCGATCAGATCCCCATGCACATGGGTAATCCCCGCCGCGGCGATCTCGCGCGCCAACACGACCATGGGCTCATCCGGGTCCCCGCGCAGAAACCGGTTCGACAACGCCGGGTCGCCGTCGCCTCGAATGATGAGATTCCCCCGCAGCGTCCCCGTCGCGTCCACCGGCCCATCGCGCAGCACATCGGTACTAAACTGAAAATCCGGCCCCAGTCGATCAAACGCGAGCGCCGACGTGAATAGCTTCATCGTCGACGCCGGCTGCAACGGCTGATCGGCATTCTCCTCGAACAGCGTATCCCCACGCGTGAGCGAGACGACGATCGCCCCCCAATGCCCGCCGCGGACCCGATGGGACAGCTGACTGGCCAGATCACCCGCCAACGCCGGCACACTGCGCGGGGCGTCGTAGCGGATCGCCGGCACAGCGGCGGCCAGGCGGCGATGGTGGTGATGCTTGGGCCCAGGTGCGGCCGTGTTGAACGCGAGATGCGAGACCGCAACGACCAAGACGAACATCAGACGCCTATCACACTTTGAAGATGATGTGCCGACGATACAGCACTGTCAGGACGCCCAGCCAGAACAGGACGAAACTCACCGCAAACGCCAGCGACGCCACCCGCGGCGGAAGCCACTGGGCGAACACCGTATACCCCGCCGTCGCCAGACTCACCGGCTGACCCGCCGGCCCAGGCACCGTCACCACGGAATAAATCACCCGAGCCATCGCCTCAGATCCGATGAACGCCACAAACGGGTTCACCCCAAACACCACAAACGGTCCGGTCCACCACCGACTGCCGCGGACGTCGATGACCCACATGCACGTTGCGAGTGCGACGGCGGCCACGCCAGCGGTAAACACAACGTAAGAACTCGTCCAGAGGTTTTTGTTGATCGGAAATGCCCAGTTCCAGACGAGACCGACGACGATCGCGAGCGCTCCAGACGCGAACAAACCATTCAATTTTTCCGACAGTATACGCTCAGTAAGAAGCCACTTTCCGACCAGTACGCCGCACATCGTCGTCCCGATCGCCGGAATCGTCGACAGCAGCCCCTCCGGATCCCACGTGACCGTCCCCGACCACAGATGGTTCCCATACCGCCCCCAATCCAACA
>DATMNB010000050.1:0-44199 GCA_035569435.1 Gemmatimonadaceae bacterium | reverse complement strand
TTCCCCCTTCACGTCCACCGTGATCTTCTTGGAGAGATCGCCCGTCGCCACCGCCGTCGTCACGGCGGCGATGTTGCGCACCTGACCCGTCAGGTTCCCAGCCATGAAGTTCACGTTGTCCGTCAGGTCCTTCCACGTGCCTGCGACGCCGCGCACGTCGGCCTGACCACCGAGCTTCCCTTCCGTGCCCACCTCGCGGGCGACGCGCGTCACCTCGGAGGCGAACGAGTTCAGTTGGTCCACCATCGTATTGATGGTGTTCTTGAGCTCCAGAATCTCGCCCTTGACCGGCACGGTGACTTTCTTGGATAGGTCGCCGTTCGCCACCGCCGTCGTCACGGCCGCGATGTTGCGCACCTGCGCCGTGAGGTTCCCGGCCATCGAGTTCACCGAGTCCGTCAGATCCTTCCAGGTGCCGGCCACGCCCTTCACGTCCGCCTGTCCACCCAGCTCTCCCTCGGTACCGACCTCGCGCGCCACGCGCGTCACTTCCGAGGCGAACGACGAGAGCTGATCGACCGCGGTATTAATGACATTCTTGATCTGCAGGATCTCACCTCGTACATCCACGGTGATCTTCTGCGTCAGATCGCCGGTTCCGATGGCCGTCGCCACCTTGGACACGTCGCGCAACTGCACGGTCAGGTTTCCGGCCATCAGGTTCACCGAGTCGGTCAGGTCCTTCCACACGCCCGCGACCCCGCGCACCTCGGCTTGTCCGCCCAGCTTCCCTTCCGTCCCCACCTCGCGCGCCACGCGCGTGACTTCGGCCGCGAACGACGACAGCTGATCCACCATGATGTTCACGGTGGATTTGAGCTCGAGAATCTCCCCCTTCACATCGACGGTGATCTTCTTGGTCAGATCGCCATTGGCAACAGCCTTCGTCACGTCGGCAATGTTGCGCACCTGCCAGGTCAGATTGCCGGCCATCAGGTTCACGTTGTCGGTCAAGTCCTTCCATGTGCCGGCCACACCCTTCACGTCCGCCTGTCCGCCGAGCTTCCCTTCCGTCCCGACCTCGCGCGCCACGCGCGTGACCTCGGCGGCGAACGACTTCAACTGATCCACCATCGTATTGATGGTGTCCTTGAGCTCGAGGATCTCGCCTTTGACATCGACCGTGATCTTCTTGGACAGGTCGCCCGTCGCCACGGCCGTGGTCACGGCGGCAATGTTGCGGACCTGCGCCGTCAGGTTGCCGGCCATGGAGTTGACCGAGTCGGTCAGATCCTTCCACGTCCCAGCAACACCCTTCACCTCGGCCTGACCGCCCAGCTTCCCTTCGGTGCCGACCTCGCGCGCCACGCGCGTGACTTCGGAGGCAAAGTTGTTCAGCTGCTCGACCATCGTGTTGATGGTGTTTTTGAGCTCGAGGATCTCGCCCTTCACATCGACGGTGATCTTCTTGGACAGGTCGCCGTTGGCCACGGCCGTCGTCACCGCCGCGATGTTCCGCACCTGACCGGTCAGGTTGCCGGCCATCAAGTTGACGCTGTCGGTCAGGTCCTTCCACGTGCCGGCGACACCCTTCACGTCGGCCTGTCCGCCAAGCTTCCCTTCGGTGCCGACCTCGCGCGCCACGCGCGTGACTTCCGACGCGAACGACCGCAGCTGATCGACCATCGTGTTGATCGTGTTCTTCAGCTCGAGGATCTCGCCCTTCACGTCCACGGTGATCTTCTTGGACAGGTCCCCGTTGGCCACCGCCGTCGTCACCGTGGCGATGTTGCGCATCTGCGACGTCAGGTTCGCCGCCATCGAGTTGACCGAGTCGGTGAGGTCCTTCCACGTGCCGGCGACGCCCTTCACCTTGGCCTGCCCACCCAGCTTGCCTTCCGTGCCGACCTCGCGCGCGACGCGCGTCACTTCCACAGCGAAGCTGCCGAGCTGCTTCACCATCGTGTTCACGGTCTTGGCGGTCCGGAGGAACTCGCCCGCGAGGGGCCGGTTGTCGATTTCCAGCGCCATCGTCTGCGACAGGTCGCCATTGGCCACCGCGCCGATCACGCGCGCCGTCTCGTGCGTCGGATGGACCAGATCACCGATCAGGGCATTGACTGATTCGACCGACTCCTTCCAGGCCCCAGTGACCACGCCGATCTGGGCCCGTTGCGCGATCTTCCCTTCCTTGCCGACGACCTGACTGAGTCGCTCGAGCTCCTCGCTCATGCGCTCATTCAGCTCGATCACGTCATTGAAGGCATCCGCGATCTTGCCGTCCATCCCATCCAGGTCGATCGGCAGCCGGACCGAGAAGTTTCCTTTCCTGAACGCCTGCAGCGCGAAGAGAAGCGCGGATTTGTTCAACTCCTTGATCCGGTTCCCGTTCAGACCTTCTCCCCGCTGTTCGCCTGCCCACAATCGTGAGCGCGTGCCGTTGGAGGAGGTCCTCGTCAGAGACTTGGTCTTTTTGGGCATACGCAGGGGGCTTGTGACGAATCTGTGGTCGTCGATGCACGACAATATCCACCGCACAGGGGCAGATGCCAATGGCGACAACATGCCGCCACGTGCGGAGTTACCGCTTTTGTAGGAACCCCTGTGCATTAAGCAGAGTTCGTGCCGAGCCCGCTAACCCTGCTCTGCGGGCCACGTTCAAATGTTTGCTAGTCGGTCCTCTTCCCACCCCGGCGACAACAGGCGAACGGTCAGCACAAACGCCGGGACCAAATAAACACGCGACATCGGCACCCACATCAGCACCGCGGCCAACGTCTGATCCTCCACCGGCGTCAATCCGCCCACGCGAGGCACACGTTCATACCATGAATGCACATCCGCGGCCAGGAGATACGGACTGATCGCCCCCCTCGGCAGCGCGCGAACGATAGGCCGGCAGAAGTCAATTGTTTACTAGTAACTCGTCGCGGCCGCCTCGGGTGAGCTCCACCGCCAGTGTTGGACCTCGGGCATGTCTTCATCGTTCTCCACGATGTACGCCCGATGCCGCGCCAGCGCCGCCTCGAACGGGTCCGCCCGCTCATCGCGACCCACGCGATGGAGCGCCTCGATCGCCAGATGGTACCGGCTCATGCGATTGAGCACCGTCATGTCGAACGGCGTGGTCGTCGTCCCCTCTTCCACATACCCGCGAACGTGAAACCGCTCGGGATTGGGCCGGTGATGCAGCAGCTCGTGGATGACGTTCGGATATCCATGAAACGCGAAGACGACCGGCGTGTCGACCCCGAACAGCTCCACGAACCGGTCATCGCTGAGACCGTGCGGATGATCGCGCCGAGACTGGAGCGCGAACAGGTCGACGACGTTCACCACGCGCAGGCGCAGATCCGGCGTGCGACGATGCAGG
Organism: Gemmatimonadaceae bacterium; assembly: GCA_035569435.1. Classification (GTDB taxonomy): domain Bacteria; phylum Gemmatimonadota; class Gemmatimonadetes; order Gemmatimonadales; family Gemmatimonadaceae; genus DASRDS01. The sequence continues at coordinate 40,886 of DATMNB010000050.1, read as the reverse complement.
AGCCACGCGGCCGCCATCACCTCGCGCGTCGGCACGTCGCCCGCCGCGGCCAACACCACGTCCGGCCGTCCATCGTCGGTGCTCGCCCACTCCCACTCCGCCGCCCCGGCGTCGCAGTGCCGGCGCGCCGCCTCCGGCGTGAGCCATTGCGGCATCGGCTTCTTGGATGCCACGATCAAATTGATGTAACTCCGGCTCCGCAGACAGTGATCGACCACCGACAGCGCGCAATTCGCGTCCGGCGGCAGATACACCCGACTGATTGACGGCTTCTTCGTCAGCATCAGGTTAATGAAGCTTGGCCCCTGATGACTGTAGCCGTTGTGGTCCTGCTCCCAGACGTGGCTCGTGACGAGATAGTTGAGCGAGGCCACCGGCAGTCGCCACTCGGTCTCGCTCGCCATCTTGGTCCACTTCGCGTACTGGGCCATCATCGAGTCGACGATGCCCAGAAACGCCTCGTAGCAGGCAAACAACCCGTGCCGCCCCGAGAGCAGGTATCCCTCGAGCCACCCCTGGCAGCAATGCTCGCTCAGCACTTCCATCACCCGACCAGTCCGCGACAGGAACTCGTCAGTGGCCACCGTCGGGAGCATCCACGCCCGCCCCGTCGTCTCGAACACGGCCTGCAACCGGTTGGAGGCCGTCTCGTCGGGACAGAACACGCGAAACGTGCGCTCGGCGGCATTGGCCACGAACACATCGCGCACGAACTGTCCGACGACCTTGGTATTCTCGATCGTCGCCCCGCCGGGCGTCGGCACCTCCACCCCCCGCTCGATGAAGTCGGGCATCGTCAGCGGCCGCCAGATGGACCCGCCATTGGCCTCCGGCGCCCGCCCCAACCGAAGCGCTGGCGCGGGATAGACCGCCGTCACGAGCGCCGTCGGCCGCCCGTTTGCATCGAACAACTCCTCCGGCCGATAGCTCCGCATCCACTGCTCCAGCACGCGCAGGTGCTCGGGATTGCGCGCTGGATCCTCGATCGGCACTTGATGCGAATGAAACGTCCCCTCGAGCGGCTTGCCGTCCAGCGTCTTGGGATCCGTCCACCCCTTGGGCGTCCGGAGGATCAGCATCGGCCAGTTCGGCCGGTCGGGGAACCGGCCGCTCCGTGCCTCATGCTGCCGCTCGTGGATGCTCCACGTGGCCCACTTGAGCGCCTCCGCGAAGTCAACGTGCACGCGCGCAGGGTCGTCACCACCGACCTCTCGCGCCGTGTACCCGAGTCCGGCGAAGTACGCCTGCAGCTCCTCCGGCGCGAGCCGCGCCAGCACCGACGGGCCGGACAGCTTGTACCCGTTGAGATGCAGGATCGGGAGCACTGCCCCGTCGGTCGCCGGATTGAGGAAGTTGATCGACTGCCACCCGGCGGCCAACGGCCCCGTCTCGGCTTCCCCGTCGCCCACGATGCAGGCGACGAGCAGCTCCGGGGTGTCGAGCGCCGCGCCAAATGCGTGGCCCAACGAATAGCCCAACTCACCACCCTCGTGCAGCGTCCCCGGCGTGAGCGCGGTCAGGTGACTGGGAAGTCCGCCAGGCCAGGAGAATTCCCGGACGAATCGGGTCAGCCCGTCCAGATCCGGGGTGAATCGCGGGTACACCGCCCCCAACGTCCCTTCCATATACAGGTTGGCGAGCACCCCGGGCGCGCCGTGCCCCGTGCCAACCACGAGCAGCGTGCGCTGACCGCTGTCCCGGATCAAGCGACTCAGGTGCGCGTACACCAGATTGATCCCCGGCACGGTGCCCCAGTGTCCGAGCAGTCTGGCCTTGATCTGCCGCGCCTCCAATGGCGCGCGCAACAGCGCATTCTCGCGCAGATAGAGCTGCGCCACGCTGAGGTAGTTAGCGGCCCGAAAGGTCGCATCGAGTTCCGCGAGTTGCGTGGTCGTCAGCTCCATGGTGCGCTCCCACTGGTAGTAGTCGCCGAAACGAGTAGTGATCGGACGTGCCGCGCGATCATGAGCTCTTCGCGCGTCGCGATGACGCGCACCGTGACCGGCGCGTCCGTCGTCGAGATCACCGGCGCGTGCTCGGCATTGGACGTCGCGTCCAGATGGATGCCGAGCCAGCCCAGCCCATCCGCGATACGCCACCGCACCTCAGCGGAGTGCTCGCCGATTCCCGCGGTGAACACGAGCGTGTCCACACCTCCGACCGCGGCCGCCAGTGCACCGATCGCTTTGCGCACGGAATAGCAGAACACATCGATCGCCTCCGCGGCGCGTGGATTGGTCGGCGCCTCCGCGAGCAGTGCGCGGATGTCACCGCTCACCCCAGACAGCCCGGCCAATCCACCGGTTTCATTGACCACCCGGTTCAGCGCGTCTGGCGTGAGCCCCTCATGCCGCAGCAGATACAGCAACACCCCAGGGTCCAGATCGCCGGATCGCGTGCCCATCACCACACCGCCCGCGGGCGTCATCCCATGGTGGTGTCGACGCTCTTCCCGTCGCGCAGCGCGACGAGGCTGGCGCCACTCCCCAGGTGCGCGACGATCGTGCGTCGGCCTAACCCGCCGATCCGTATGAGCTCGGCGACGATGGATTCGTACGACAGCCCATGGAACCCATACCGGATGACTCCGGCGTCCGCGAGCGCGCGCGGGAGCCCAAACAGCCGCGCGACCGCCGGCATGCCGCGGTGGAACGTCGTATCGAAGCTTGCCGCCTGCGGGATGCCCGGACACCGTCGCGACACCACATCGACCGCGTCCAGCGCGTACGGGAGATGATCCGGCGCCAGTGGAATCAACTCCCGCAACGCCCGCTCCGTCTCGGACGTGATCCATGTTGGCCCGGCGAAACGCGTCCCGCCGTGCACCACGCGGTGCCCGACCGCCGCCAGGTCACCCAGGACTCCGGAGGCCGCGACCTGGTCGATGATGCGATCCACCGCACCGTCCGCACTGCCGAGCGAGCGGGGACACGACCCATTTGTCACGATCGTGTCCGCGCCTGCGATGTCGTAGACGGCGAACTTCACGCTCGACGACCCGGTGTTGAGAACCAGCACCGGTGTGCTCATGACGCGGCTTCCACACCGCTATGGCATTGCAACAGCCGATCCACAAGCCTGTGGAGCAGCCACGGCCGTTCGTTATCGCCTCAGGCAAACCCCGACACGCGACTCGGCGACAACAGGCGCACCGTCAGCACAAACGCCGGGACCAGATACACAAGCGACATCGGCACCCACATCAGCACCCCGGCCAACGTCTGATCCTGCACCGGCGTCAATCCGCCCACGCGGGGCACATGTTCATACCACGTATAGAGCACCCGATCGGAGAACGTCAGAATCGCCGCCAGCACCGTATTCTGCACATCCCCGGCCAGGAGATACGGAATGATCGCTCCCCTCGGCCACCGCCCACGACTCGGCCACGGCTGCACCACCGGCCACCAGAACAGCACCCCGCCAGCAAAGAACAACCCATGCTCGATGGCGTGCACCGTGGGGTTCCGCAACGCAAGATCGTACAGCGCCGGCACGTGCCACGCCCACAGGATCACCGAGCTAATGCCGAGCGCCGCGACCGGGTGCGTGAGCGCGTCCGCTATCCGCCGAAGCCACCGCTGCCGTGCGATCGGCCGCACAATCGTGGTCCGGAGGACCACCGGTAGCCCGCGAACAATAGGTAGTAGGGGATAGCCCAGGAGCAGCAACGGCGGCGCGATGGAGAGCAGCAGGATGTGCTGCACCATGTGCGCGCTCAACAACTCCTCGGCCAGCGTATCCGCGGGCGATGCCGCCGCGAGCCACAGGCTCACGAGCCCCGCCAGAAACGCCTCCAACCGCCAACGGGGAAATCGAGCCGGCACGCGCCGGTGATACATGCGCCACCCTCGCACGTACGCCGCTCCGACAACGCCCAACGCGAGGAGCACGCCAGGCTCGACGTTCCACGGCGCCACCATGCCTACGGTGGCGGCGCGGTCGCGGCGACGCGCGCCGACGCCTCGCCTGGGGGATGTAGTGTCCTCAGAAACGCGACCAGCGCCTCGACCTGCGCCGGACTCAGTTGGTGCCCGTACGCCGGCATCTCGCCGCTCCCCTGCAACACCTGCCGGATGAGCTGATCCTTGGTGAGCTGCACCGCCACGGCGTCGAGCGGCGGCCCCTTCTCTCCACCCTGGCCGCCGAGTAAGTGGCAGTTGCGGCACTGTTTATTCTGGAAGACGAGCGCGCCTTGCACCTCGAGGGGCGTGCGCCCCGCGATGTATTGTGGGGGGATCGGCGCCCCACTCCACGCGCTCATCACGGGCGACCACGGCTTGCCGATGCCGAGCCACGTGAGCGCCAGAAACCCCGCGGCCAGCACGACGACGATCAGCACCGCCATCGGACGCACCTTCCAACTGCGCTCGCCCTCGCCTGAGACAAACGGCAGCGCGAACAACACCACGAGCGCTACGACCGGGGCGATCAGGATCGTCGGCGTCTCGAGCTGGGCCGGCAAGAGCGCGAGCGCCGCGTAGAGCCACAGAAAGAACAGATCCGGCTTGGGCGCGGTATCGATGAGCGTTGGATCGGGACGACCCGCCGGGCCAAACGGCCCAAAGAACGCCGCGCACGCGAGGACCGCCGCGATCACCAGCGCATCGAAGACGAGATCCCGCGAGAACGCGTTGGGCACAAACGGCACGCCGTCGTCGTGCACCAACTTCTCGTATTGCGCGATGTACGTCTTCCGGCGCACCAGCCGCCCGGGCATCGGCCACTCGCTGATCCCGACCTTGAGCACCAGCAGGACGTGCAACCCCACGCAGAAGATGAGCAACGCCGGCAGCACAAATACGTGGAACGTGAAAAACCGCGACAGCGTTTGCCCGGCGATGATGGGACCGCCGATGAGCAACCCCACGAGCCACGCGCCGATAAACGGCACACGCGCCGCCATCGCGGCGCCGATCCCGAGCCCCCAGTAGGCGTCCCCGTCGAAGCGCATGATCTGCCCCGTGAACGCCATCGCCAGCGTCAGGAGCAGCAGCAGCACCCCAAAGGTCCACGTCAGCTCCCGCGGATACTTGAACGCCCCAAACAGAAAGACCTGGATCATGTGCACGAGCAGCACGGCGACCATGAAGTTGGAGCCCCACCCGTGTACGGCGCGCACGTACCACCCAAACGCGATCTGGTAGTTGAGCGTGTGCAAACTCTGCCACGCCTCGGCCGCCGACGGCACGTACACCAGCGCCAGGAGAATCCCCGTGGCGAACTGCAGCGTCATTAAGACCGCGGTGGCGCTCCCAAACACGTACCACCAGCTCGCCGTCTCGCTCGGCACGGGGTGCGCCATGACGTCCTGGATGTCTCGGCCGACCTTGAGCCGGAAATCCAGCCACTCGTAAGTGGCGCGGACCCAGCGCGGGATCGTCATGACGCTGGCGTCGCGAGCGTCGGCAGCGCCCCGCCCCGCACCCAGAGCTGCCCGTTCTTGAGCGCCGTCTCGTACTCGAATAACCCGCGCGGCGGCGGACCCGACGCGCGCCCACCATCACTGTAATAGACGCCGCCGTGGCACGGACACATGAACAGCCCGGACGCCGGGAACCACCGCACCGGACACCCCAGATGCGTGCAGTTGACGGCGAACACCTGAAACTGATCCTCCGACACGCGCCGCACGTAGCACGGCACCTCGGCCGTCACCCCGTCCCAACTATGCTGATACGGATTCTGAAACGATGCCAACCGGGTCTCGCCCACCGGGAACGCGCCCACCGGCCCGAGACTGATCCACGCGCGTTGCTGCTGCGCCCGGAGCGGGGAGAGTAAGTACCCGAGGATCGGCACGGCGGCGACGGTCGTCGCCAGCGCGCTCAGTCCAACACCGATTCGTACCAGGAAATTCCGTCTCGTTGGTTCTTTCATGATTGCGGGCGGTATGGCTGCCCCGGAAAGGGCACCCGGTGTGTCGCGAGCCACGCCACGATATCGGCGATCTCGCGGTCGGTCAGTGGCCGGCCGGGCACATCACCCCGCCAGTCGGGCATCCCCAGCTCGGGCCGGCCAACGATGATCACGGTGCGGAGCCACTGATCGCTGACGAGCGCCAGATACGAGGCATCGGTCACCGATCCGCCATGCCCGCTCGGCCCATGACACCCGGCGCAGAATGTCGCGTACGCCTGCGCTCCGGCGGTGGCGTCGCCGCTTTCCGTCGTGGACAACGTTGGCGCCCCCGCGGCCGCATCGCCCTTTCCCCACGTCGTGCGGATCCCGTGCACGATCGCCGTCACCTCGGCGTCGGACAACGTCCCGCCCGCGTTCCGACTAAACGCCGGCATCAATGTCCCCGACACGCCGTTGGCGGTCACACTGTGCAACGCCGAGTCGCTCTCGATCGCCAGATACGCGGGATCATTGAGCGACTGCGCGGCACCGTGTCGGCCGTCGGCCCCGTGGCACCCGGCACAGTTGGCGCCATACAGCTCGTCAAACTTGGCCACGGTCGCCGGCGCCGTGGCGGGGTCGGTGCCGACGGGCCGCCCCGGCAACTGCTCACACGCCGTCAGCGCCGCGGCGCACGCCACGGCCTGCCACGGCAGCCGCGTCATCGCCGTCCGCCCGGCGGCATCCCGGTCCCCTCGATCCCGGCCCGTACCGCCAGCGGCACGACCTGCCCCGTCGGAATCCGCGACGTGCGCGACACGACGAACCCCGCGACCAGGCCAAACGCGATCTGCGACGCGACGAACCACCCCCATTCGATGCGGTCGTCGAGCAGCGGGTTCACCGCCCTGAGCAGCGCCCAGGTGACACCTGACATCATCGCCGGCACGATGAACCCGGCCAGCAGAATGGGCCGCCGGTTGAAAATCGGCAGCAACACCGCGTACAAGACGCCGATCAAGATCGACAGCGATCCGTGGATGAGCGTCCCAAACAAGAGCGCGGGCGGATTGAACGCCTTGAGCGTCGCCAGGCTGGCATGCGACAGCTCCGGCATCGCGGCCGCGGCCAGCAGATTGATCGGGTACCACACGCTCCCCTGCGAGATCACCCCAAACACGCAGCCCACGATCGCCATCGCCGCGCCGCCCACGATCCCGGCCTTGAGCCCGACCGAGTACGGATACACCTCGAGTGGCAAGCGGACCCGATCGATGCCGGCGCGCAGCGGCTGCACCGTCCGCGACGAGGGAGGGATCGCCCCTTTCGGCACGACCCGCACGTACTCATGATGCTCGACGGGTAACACCTCGCGGAACCACCCTACCGCCCCCGTCAGGGCGACCAGGCCGCCCACGACCGCCAGGAAGGGATGCATGAGATAGCCGGCGGCGACGAGCGTCAGGCCGAATGCCAGCACCATCGGCCAATACGTCGGCGCGGGCAGCTCGATCTCATCTGATGGCGTGTCATTCATGATCCGCCCGCGCCTCCTTGCACGCTGATCACGTAGACCACCGTCACCACCACGATCCACACCACGTCGACGAAGTGCCAGTAGATGCTGATCACCTCCAGCCGCACGACATCCGCTGGGCGGACGCGCCCGGCCAGCGTGAACACCATCGCGAACCCCAGGAGCACCAGGCCGGCGATGACGTGCGATGCGTGCAGCCCGACGAGCGAGTAGTACGTCGTCCCAAAGAGATTGGTCGAGATCGTCAGGTGGTCCACCACGATGAGCTCATGCCATTCGCGCGCGGTCCCCATGAGAAAGGCCACGCCCAGCACGATCGTCAGGAACCACAGCGCGCCAAACGTCCGGGTCGCGCCGCGGTGCAGCGCCCGCGTCGCGAAGTGAATCGTCACGCTGCTCGACAGCAGGGCCACCGTCATGCCGACCGGAAAATGCAACACCTCGGCGGGCGTCGGCCCTGAGAGGCTCTGGCCGATGTAGTACAGATAGGCCGACAGGAAGATCGCGAAGAGCGACACCTCCGCCGCGATGAACAGGAGAATCCCGACGATGCCCTTGTTGGGCAACCGCCACGTGGCGTCCGCCGGATGGGCGGTGACGGCCGCGCTCACGACGCCGGCTCCACATGCGCCTCGACATTCGACTCATACCGCCAGTCCGGATCTTCCGGATGCTTGAGATCCCACAGCGGCCGCCGGCTCCGCACGACCGGCAGCGTGGCAAAATTGTACACAGGCGGCGGCGACGTCGTGTCCCACTCCAGTGTCCAGGCGTCCCACGGATCATCCCCGGCCGGTTCCCCACGTCTCAGCGTGCGCGCGATGTTCCACACCATACAGAGCACCCCCGCCACCTGGAACGCCACGCCGATGGACGAGATCAGGTTCCACATCTCGAGCCCGCGCCCCGGCAGGAACGTGTACACGCGCCGCGGCATCCCTTGCATGCCGGCAAAGTGCAGGGGCAGGAACGTCATGTTGAACCCGATCGTGAACAGCCAGAAGTTCCACTTGCCCCACCGCTCGTCGAGCAGGCGTCCGGTCACTTTGGGAAACCAGTAGTAGATCCCCGCGAACACCAGGAACATCGTCCCGCCGACCAGCGTGTAATGGAAGTGCGCGACCACGAAGTACGTATCGGTCACTTGCCAGTCGAATGGGACCACCGACAGCAGCACGCCGGTCAGCCCGGCGCAGAGAAACTGCAGCAGAAAGGCCGTGCAGAAGAGCATCGGCGTGGCGAACCGGACCTGCCCACCCCACATCGTGGCGATCCAATTAAAAATTTTCATCCCCGTCGGCACCGCGATGAGCATCGTCGACGCCGCGAAGAACGTGTTGCCGACCGGCGTCATCCCGGCCGAGAACATGTGATGCGCCCACACACCCAGCGAGATGAAGCCGATGGCCACGCTCGCCGCGACCATGATCGGGTAGCCAAAGATCACCTTGCGCGAGAAGACCGGGATGACCTCGGACGCGACGCCGAAGCCCGGTAAGATCACGATGTACACCTCTGGGTGGCCGAAGACCCAGAAGAAATGCTGCCAGAGCAACGCCGACCCGCCGGCTTGCGTGTCAAAGACGTGGGCGCCCAGCGAGCGATCCAGAAAAAGCAGAATCAACGCGGCGGTGAGCGGCGAGACCGCGACGAGGATCATGATCTGCGTGACGAGCGTGAGCCACGTGAAGAGCGGCATGCGCCCGAACGTCATGCCGCGCGTGCGCTCCGTGATGATCGTCGTCCCGATGTTGACCGCACCGGCGATCGTGCCCATCCCCGCCAGGATGAGCGCCAGAATCCAGTAGTCCGTCGCGTTGCCGCGGGCATATGTCGGCTCGGTGAGTGGGGCGTAGCCAAACCACCCGACATCGGGTGCCGACCCACCGCCGTAGAGGCCCGGCGCCGTGACCCAGCTGGAGTACAGCAAGAGGGCGGCAAAGCACGTAATCCAGAACGCAAAGGCATTGAGCCGCGGGAACGCCAGGTCGCGTGCCCCGATCTGCAACGGCACGAAATAGTTGGCAAACCCGGCCCAGGCCGGCATCGCGACCAGGAATATCATCGTCGTGCCGTGCATCGTGAAAATGCGATTGAACGTATCCGGCGACAGGAAGTGGTTTTCCGGACGGGCCAGCTGCATCCGCATGAGCGACGCCTCGACGCCCCCAGCCAGGAACATGACCAGGGCGAGCACGATGTACATGATGCCCAGCTGCTTGTGATCCACCGTCGTGAGCCAGCCGTGCCACGGGCTCCGCGGCGCCTCTGGCGGCGGCTCTTTCTGTGCTTCGTGAACGGGGATCAGCTTCGGTACGGCCATTCGATTCCCTGCCTAGTGCAGCGTCGTGAGATACGCGATCAGCTCGTCCAGCTGCGCATCATCCAGTTGCATCGCCGGCATCAATGCGCCCGGCTTGACCGCATCCGGATTTTTCACCCACGCCCGCAACCGCTCGCGCGTGTTGGGGGCCGCGCCGGCCGCGATCGTCGCCCGGCTCATGAGATGCGTCAAGTCCGGCCCGTACCGGCCCGTCGCTACCGTGCCGTTGACCGCGTGACAGCTGATGCACGCCGTCCCCAGGAATACGCGCCGGCCGGCGCCGGCAGCCGAGTCCAGCGCCGCGAGATCCGATGTCGCGGGCCGGCGCTGCGCCTCCGTCCAGCGCTGAAACGCGGCCGGTGACTCGACCACCACGCGGAGCAGCATCAAGGCGTGCTCCGTTCCGCAGTACTCGGCACATTGCCCGAGAAACGTCCCGGTCTGGAACGGCTCCACCCACATCCGGTTCGTCCGACCCGGGAGGAGATCGGTCTTGCCCGCGAGCCGCGGAATCCAGAAGCTGTGGTCCACGTCCGCTGACTGGAGCGTGAGAAACGTGGGCCACCGGTGTGTCGAGTCGCTCGCGGGGACGTGCATCTCGTTGGCGGTCACGATACCGAGCGTCGGGTATCGAATCTCCCACCACCATTGATGCCCTACGACAGTGACCGCGAGCGCATTCGGCGGACGCGTCGCGCCCTGCACATCCGTGACCACACGTGCCGTGGCCAAAAAGAGGATCACGACGAGCACCAGCGGGATAACCGTCCAGGCGGCCTCGACCTGTGCGCTCCCATACACCTGCGGCGGCTCCCGGTCCGCATCGGCCGGCCGCGCGCGATACCGGTAGGAGCTGTACGCGATGAGTCCGCCGACCACGACAAACACCAGGCCACTCAAGATCAACGCGAGGATCGTGAGCCGGTTTCCCCTGGCCGCCGGCGTCGACACCGGCGCGAAGATGCTGGAAATCGTGTCCTGTTGCGCGAGCAAAGCCGCGAGCATCGTCAGTGTTGCCTCGGTAATCGGCGCCCTCTACGCGACAGCAGACCACCACCGCGCACTCGGCTCAGCAAGATTGAGACCGACTGAGCCGTCGATCAAGCGATTTGGATTTTGCTCCAAATACCGGCGCCGGCTATACCTCGCCGAGCTTGCTCGCGATGTACCAGGCATTGCCCGCAACGTCCACGACACTGCGAGCCATAGGCGTGGGAGACGTGGGCGCCGCACCACACTCCACCGCTCGACGATACGCGGCGTCGGGATCTGGGAGGGAGAGAAAGAACATGCCCGGCATCGGCTGGTAAATGCCGTTCGCATCCGCCATCTCCATCGCGGAATTCCCGATCTTGAGCGTCGTATGCAGAATCGCGCCGTCCGGCGCCGCCGCGCGGCCCAGTTCGGTCGCCCCAAACGCGCTCGTCAAGAACGCGATGACAGGCTCGGAACGCACCGGCTGGAGATACGGCTGGACGCTGGGCGCCCCGTCGGAGTAATAGTGTTCTCCCTTGAACGTCGCGATGTACCAACAGTTCCCCGCCGGGTCCCGCACGTTGGCCGTGCGCTCGCCCCACTCCTGGTCGACCGGCGGTTGCAGGGATGCCGCACCACGATCCAGCGCCCGCTGATACGCGGCATCAACATCCGGTACATAGATGTGAAACGCCATCGGCCTCGCACCACCTGTCCACGCCACACCCTCGCCGCCACCCCCGATCATCACCATGGTGTCGCCAATCCGCACCTCGGTGTGATACCCGCCGGCAGACCCGATCGCGCGATGCGTCTCCGTTGCACCAAACACGTCGCCCAGAAACGCGTTCAGCGCGGGAACGTCTCGAACGACGGGATACGCGGTGACAGTCTGTGTCTCCACAAGCCCTCCGGCGTGTCAGGTTAGACTTTCACTTCCTTATGAACCTAACCGTTCCTCGTATCGTGATCGCCGCACCCGCCAGCGGCACCGGCAAGACGACCGTGGCCGTGGCGCTCATACGCACCGCGCGCGACCGCGGGATGCGCGTCGCGCCCTTCAAGGTCGGCCCCGACTACGTCGACCCATCTCATCACACGCAAGCGGCCGGCCGCGCCAGCCGGAATCTCGATGGCTGGATGCTGCCCCATGCCACGTGTCTCGGCCTCTTTGCTCGCGCCACGACCGGTGCGCACACCGCCGATCTGGCCGTCATTGAAGGCCTGATGGGCCTGTTCGACGGCCGATCCGCATCCGCCGAGGACGGGTCCACTGCGCAGATGGCCAAGCTGCTGCGCGCCCCGATCGTCCTCGTGCTCAACGCCGGCGCCATGGGCCGCACCGCGGCCGCGGTCGTGCACGGCCTACACACGTTCGACCCGACCGTCAGGCTCGCCGGAGTCGTGCTCAACCGGATCGCCTCCTACCGCCACTATCAGATCTGCGAGACGGCGATTCGAGAAACAACCGGCGTACCCGTGTTGGGCTGGCTCCCCAACGATCCGGCGATCGCCGTCCCGGAGCGTCACCTGGGGTTAGTCCTCGCCGGCGAGCACCCCGTCGATCTCGAGCAGCTCGCGCGACGCGCGGCAGAGACCCTCGACATCGACACCCTCCTGCGCCTCGCCGCCACCGCGCCGCCGGTGGCCGATGTCACCGACCCGTTCCCCACCCCGCGGCGCGAAACGCGCGCCCGGATCGCCGTCGCCCGCGACGCCGCGTTCGACTTCTACTACGAGGACAACCTCGACCTCCTGGAAAGCCTGGGCGCGGAGCTCGTCCCCTTTTCCCCTCTGGCTGACGCCCATCTGCCACCCGCCGTCGACGCCCTCTACCTGGGCGGCGGATACCCCGAGCTCCACGCCGCACGGCTCGCAGGCAACACGGCAATGCGCTCCGCGGTGCGCACCTTTGTCGACGCGGGCCACCCCGTGTACGCCGAGTGCGGTGGCCTCATGTACCTCGCCCAGGCCCTCGTCACGGCCGACGACACGACCCACCCCATGGTCGGCATCGTCGCCGGCACATCACACATGACCGCCCGCCCGACACTCGCCTACCGCGAGGCGGAGGCCCTCTGGGATTCTCCGATCGCCCGCGCCGGGCAGACGATTCGTGGTCACGAGTTCCACTACTCGGTGTTGCAGGGCACCGCTGGCCCGCGCGCCTACCGCGACCCTGCCACCGGCGTCCTCGAAGGCCTGATCGCCGGCCCGACTCGGAACGTGCTTGCTTCGTACCTGCACGTGCACTTTGGCACCGATCCGAGTCTGGCGGAGCGCTTTGTCACCACTTCTTGTTCCCGCTGACCCATGGCTATTTCGTCTTCACACTGTACGAATGCGCCCCGGTCCCGGCGAGCTTCCCGCCATCCACGATCAAGTACTCGTCGCGGATCGGTTTCTTGGCGAACCAATTTTCTAAGATCTCCCGCGTTCCCGCCGCGTACCGCGCCTGAGCAGATAGCGAGGTCCCGGAGATGTGCGGCGTCATGCCATGGTGCGGCATCGTACGCCACGGATGATTCTTCGGCGCCGGCTGCGGAAACCACACATCGCCAGCATACCCGGCAATGTGCCCACTCTCCAACGCCCGCACGATCGCGTCCCGGTCCACGATCTTGCCGCGCGCCGTATTCACGAGATACGCCCCACGCTTCATCTTCGCCAACAGCGCGTCGTTGAACATCCCCTCCGTCTCGGGATGCAACGGCGCATTGATCGTCACAACGTCACACACCTTGACCATGTCTTCGGCGTTCGGGTGAAACGTCACGTTGAGCTCCTGCTCGACCGCCGCCGGGAGCCGATGGCGATCCGTGTAATGGAGCTTCACGTCGAATGGTTTGAGCCGGCGCAACACGGCAAGACCGATCCGTCCCGCGGCCACCGTCCCGACATCCATCTGCTCGACGTCGTACGACCGCTCGACACAGTCAGCGATGTTCCACCCACCTTTGACAACCCACTGGTACGACGGGATGTAATTCCGCACGAGGGCCAGGATCATCATCACCACGTGCTCGGCGACACTGATACTGTTGCAGTAGGTGACTTCGGCCACCGTGATGGCGCTCTTGATGGCCGCGTCGAGATCGACGTGATCCGACCCGATCCCCGCCGTCACCGCCAATTTTAGCTTCTTGGCCTTGGCGATCCGGTCCGCCGTCAGATAGGCGGGCCAGAACGGCTGCGAAATGACAACGTCGGCATCTGGTAGCTCGCGCTCGAACACGGAGTTCGGGCCGTCCTTGTCCGACGTGACCACGAGCGTGTGGCCGCCCGACTCGAGGAACTTGCGCAGACCGAGCTCGCCGGAGACCGACCCGAGCAGCGCACCGGGCTTGAAATCGATACGCGACGGTGTGGGTGCGGTCTGACCGCCCGGATACTTGTCGATCTTGGGAATCGCGTCACGCGCGTATTTCGGCGGGTACCCGTCGACCGGATCAGGATAGAGAACCAAGAGCACTTTGGCCATGGCGTCACCTCACTGCCTACGGACATTCGACCGTGCTCATCCGGCATTGGGAGTATCTGGTTGCGCTAGCCGAACGCGATGCCTTATCGCAAGAACTGAGCGCGATGGGGCAGGGCTTGACGGATCAGTCTTCGAGCGTCGGCAGCGTCGCCAGCACGTCCCGCGCCGCCGGCCGATCGACGACGGGATCGTCGCGCCGGATCCGCCCGTCCCGGACGACGATCACGCGCTTGGCGAACTGCGCGATGTCCGGCTCGTGCGTCACCATCACCACGGTCAATCCCCCGTCGTTCAGCTCCTGAAAGATCGCCATGATCTCGACCGACGTCCGACTGTCCAGGTTCCCGGTCGGCTCGTCAGCCAATAAGACCGACGGGCGATTCACCAGCGCCCGGGCAATCGCCACGCGCTGCTGCTGCCCACCCGACATCTGTGACGGAAAGTGCTGGCCGCGGTCCGCCAGTCCGACCATCGCCAACGCCTCGGTCGCCCGCGACCGTCGCTCGACCTTCCCGAGGCCCGCATAGATCGTCGGCAGCTCCGTGTTCTCGAGCGCGGTGGTCCGTGAGATCAGATTGAATCCCTGGAACACGAACCCGAGCTTCTGGTTGCGGATCCCGGCCAGCGTCCGCTTGTCGAGCGTCGCGACGTCCACCCCATCGAGGAGATATCGCCCCGAGCTCGGGCGGTCGAGACAACCGATGATGTTCATGAGCGTCGACTTCCCGCTCCCGCTCGCCCCCATGATCGCCACAAACCCGCCACGCTCGATCGCTACACTGACCCCGCGCAACGCGTGCACCCGGGTCTCACCAAGGTCATAGTACTTGTGGACGTCATCGATGTGCAGCACTAGCGCCGAGCGCCGCCGCCCTGACCGCCCGTGAGAGCCGTGCCGGTGACGAGATCATCACCCTCCCGCAACTCGCCGGCGATGGTCTTCACGACCTCCGTGCTGGCGTGATCGGTGATCCCGAGCGCGATCTGCACCGGCTCGATCGTGTTGTCCGCGAGCCGCTTCCAGACGATTCCGTAGTCGGGCGACGACGACCGCTGTGCCGACGCGGACGCCGCGCTCGCCGTACGCTCCCCAGCCTGCGCACGCTCATCCCCGAGGACCGCCCCCGTGCCGGTGGGTCCCGTCTCGGTCACGTGGTACTTCACATACAACGCCCGGATCTCCTCCGGCGGGAGCGGCGGCCGATACCGCAACGCGCTGTTGGGGACCTTGACGACGTTCTCGACGCTGGCGACTGGAATGGTGACATACGCTGTCATCCCCGGAAAGAGCTTCAGCTCGGGGTTCGCAAAGTCGATGATCGCGTCGTACGTCACCACGTTCTGGACGGTCGTCGCATTCATCCGGATCTCGCTCACCACGCCAGCAAAGGTCTCCTTCGGAAACGCATCGACCTTGAACGTTACAGGCCGGCCGACGTTGACGCGCCCGACGTCCGACTCATCGGTCTTGGCATACAACTGCATCTTGGTCAGGTCCTGCGCGATCGTGAAGATCGTCGGTGCCTGCAACGAGGCGGCCACGGTCTGTCCGACGTCGACGTTCCGCGCCACCACGACCCCATCGATCGGCGACCGAATGACCGTGTAGTCCATGTTGGTCCGCGCGACCGCGACGGCCGCCGCCATCTGATTGACCTGCGCCTTCGCCTGAGCCACGCCGGCGTCAGCCGCCCGCAACGATGCCTTCGCCACGTCGTAATTCGCCTTCGAGGTCACCAGCGCCTGCTTCGTCACGTAATCCTTCTCGAGCAGCGGCAGGTTGCGGTCGTAGTCATCCTTGGTCTGGATCAGCGTCGCATTCGCCTTCTCGACCGCCGCCTCCGCCGCGACCAGGTTCGCCTGCGCCCCCTCGAGGTTCGCCACGGCCTGGTCCAGCGCGCCCTGAAACAACGACGGGTCGATGTAGGCGATGATCTGCCCGGTATGCACCCGCGAGTTGAAGTCGACCGTCAGCTTCGAGATCGTCCCCGAGACCTGTGAGCCGACCAGCACCGTCTTCACCGCGTTGACCGTCGCCGTGAGATCGACCACATCGTGGATCGCCCCCCGTTCGACCGCCACGGTGAAGTACCGCGCCGACGCGTCACGCCGCGCGCGAAACGCCACCACGACGCCGCCGAGCAACACCGCGGCGAGCACCGCTGCCCAGGTCGCCCGCTTGGGCAGCGCCCGCACACGCTCGGCGATCTCACTCATAGCGCAACGCCTCGATCGGGTCCAGACGCGACGCCTTGCGCGCCGGGTAGTATCCGAAGAAGACCCCCACGGCAACCGAGAACAACACCGCTAAGACGACCGCCTCGGGCGCGAACTGCATCGGCCACCCGAGCGCGCGTCCGCCGACCGTCGAGGCCAGCACGCCCAGCACTACCCCGGCCGCGCCACCCACGAGACTGAGCATCACCGACTCGCCAAGAAACTGCAGTTGAATCGCCTCCTCCGTTGCCCCCACCGACACGCGCACGCCAATCTCGCGCGTGCGCTCGGTCACCGAGACGAGCATGACATTCATGATCCCGATGCCCCCGACCACAAGGGAAATCGAGGCGATGGCGACGAGTAACACCGTCAACGTCCGGCTCGCCTCGAGCTGCGCCTTGATGATGTCTTCCGGGTTCCGAATATTGAAGTCGTCCGGCTCCTCGGGACGGAGATGATGCCGGTCGCGGAGCAATGCCGCCGCCTGCTGACCGGCGGGCTTGACGGCGTCCGCCGACGTCGCCGAGCAGAGCACGTCGTCCAGCCACGCGATCCCTTTGATCTTTTTCTGCACGGTCGTGTACGGCATGATCACGACATCGTCCTGATCCTGCCCGGAGATCGACAGTCCCTTGGGCTGCAGCGTGGCCACCACCTGGCACGGGAGATCATGGAGCCGCATCACCTGGCCGATCGGATTGTCGGCGCCGAACAGTTGATCGCGCACCGTCCGGCCGATCACGCAGACGTCAGCCGCGCGATCGACGTCGTCGTGCGAGAAGATCGCGCCCTGGTCGACATACCATCTTTTGATGTCAAAGAACTCCGGCGAGACCCCGCGATAGGTCGTGAACCAGTTCTGGTTGCCGTAGATGATCTGCGTCGACCCGTCGACGTTGGGCGAGACGCTCTTGATCAGGGGAATCTGGTTCTTGATCGCGATCGCATCGGCCATCGTCAGCGTGTTGATGCCGTGCGTCCCGGTCCGCACCCCGTTGACCGCGCGCCCGCCTTCCTCGATCCAGACAAAGTTGTCGCCCAGGTTGTTGAGCTGCTGCTCGACCCGCGCCTGCCCCGCCTTGCCGATGGCGACGACGCAGATGACGGCCGCGATGCCGATCGTAATCCCCAGCACGGTGAGGAGGCTTCGCAGCTTGTTCCTGAGCAGGGCCCACACGGCCGATCCGAGCAACGCCTGGTAGTTCATCCCGCTCGGCATATCATGATATAGTACGATAGGCGACCTGTCAGGAGCCTGACAGACCGCCCAATGGGCCCCTCACGGGGCAGGCGGGTCCCCCTGCATGATCCGGAGCAGCGGCTTCCCGTTCACGTTCTCGAGCGGAAAATAGACGAGGTGCGTCCGAGGGTCGACCGAGACCGTGTGTGCGCGCGGCATCGACAACTCACCGTTGCGCACCAGGCCTACGCCCGCCGGACTGTCCGCCTCGGTAAAGACCGCCACGCCGCCCGATTCGGAGGAGACATACAGACGTCGCCACCCCGGATCGTACGCCAGGACGTCGGGGCCGTCCGGGACCTTGTACGTGTGCACGATCCGCATCGCCGAGAGATCGACGACGGCCAACATCGCGTTCCCCTCACCAGCGACGAACGCCAGATGCCGCTTGGTGTCGAGCACAATACCGTGCGGATCGTCGATCCCGGGCAACGGGGTGTGCGCGAGGATTGTGGCGCTCCCAGGATCGATCGTCACCAGCTCGTTCTTCCCGTGGACGCCAACGAGAATGTGCCGGGACACAGGGTCGTACACCGTGTTGCCCGCCTCGCCGTCGAGTTTCAGCTCGGTCACGAACTGATTCGTGTGCGCATCAATGACGTCGTCCGCGTTCCCCTGCTCGTTGGAGACGAATACCCGGCGCGGGCCCGGTGCGTACGCGAGGCCATCCGGATCACTCACCCCGTCCACGCGCGCCATCACCGCCAGGCTCGTCGCGTCCACGACCACGACTTGATGTCTGCCCCACGCGGACGCGTAGACCCGCCCCTCCTCGGGCACTGCCAGGACGCCGCGGACCCGCTCGAAGCCGTCGAGCGCGCGCACCACCGTCCGGGTCTTCACATCAAAGACCACAAGCTGCCCGGCGTTCATGTGCGACATGAACAGCCGATTCGTTGCCGTGTCGAGACTCTGATAGTCGAATCGCACGGCCGGTCCCGGCATCGGGATGTCGGCCACGGTCCGCAACACCGGCGGTGCGGACACAGCGACGAGCGAGGCGACGCCGATCAGATACGACAGCGGGTGGCGGAGATGCAACAGAGGACCTCGGGATGAAGGTGACTCAGGGTGCGATGCGACTAGGTCGGCCCTACACGAGTCTCGCCACCTCGTCGCGTGGACATCGAGTCACCCGCGACCCAGACTCGGCTCCCGCGCGCCAGCTCCTCCGTCGCGGGAATGACGACCGCATCCCCGTCGTGCAGGTCCCCGACGACGCGCACCGTATCCTTCGTGGCGTCCGCCCGCTGCACCGGCACCCATTCGGCGACGTCGCGCTGCACCCGAATGAGAAATACGCCCTGCGTCGACGCGGACACTGCCGACACCGGCACGTAATACCCGGGCTCCGTCGGGCTCACGTGCAACGTCACATCGGCGTACATCCCGGGCTTGAGCTGGCCGTCCGCGTTCGGCACATCGAACTCCAGTGCCTCGGTGCGAGTCTGCTCGTCGAGACTATGCGCCCGGCGGCTCAGGACGGCGGTAAACACCTTGCCGGGAATGGCCCGGAGCTGAAAGGTCGCGACCTCGGGTCCAGCCCCACTGCCAAGGAGGGCGCCGGCGTTCGACTCGGGCAGCGCGACGACCAGTCGCAGCGTGTGCGCCTCGGCGAGCGCAAACATCGCCTGCGTTGCCCCGCCAGTGCCCGGCCCGACAAGCGCACCGGAGTCCGCGCCACGCTGCGTGATCACACCTGCGAACGGCGCGGTAATCGTCAAATATGCGGCCACGTCGCTCACGGACTTGAGCGTCGACCGCGCCGCGTCCGCCTGCCGCTCGGCAGAGACAAGCCCGCCGCTGTCGGCGGCGGCGGCGCTCCGCGCCCGCTCGAGTTCATTCGGAGCGACGACCCCGCTCGTGCGAGCCGCCTCCTGCAACCGTCGGTACGTGTCGACGTCGCCCTCATACTTGGCCCGCGCCGCCTGCAACTGGGCGTCGGCCGACGCGACCCCGGCCGTGCCACCGGTGCGCTGGGCCACCAGTTCCGGCGCGTCGAGCCGCGCGAGCACCTGTCCCTTACGCACGACCGACCCCCGGTCGACATAGAGTGCCCGCACGAACGCCGTGACCTTCGGATAGATACGAACTTCCTGAAAGCCGCGCAGCTCACCCGGGAGCGTCACGGCTCGCGCGCGTCGCTCGGATACCAGGTGGATCACGTGCACCGACACGGGGTCGCGTCGTCGCTCGGTCGGGCTGCCGACCTGGCCGCCGGCGGCCGCTTTTGTGGTTCGGTCCGCGCACGCGCCAACGGCCAGACTGACGCCCATGCCGACCGCGAACGTTGCCACCACCATGCCTCGCGACCGTTCATGCATGCGCGTACACCCCGTTCGGGTCATCCGGATCGAGTGATCGGGATCCTGTGCCCGCCGAGCGCTGCACCAACCCATAGATGAGCGGCAGCGCCACCAGCGCGGCGAGCGTCGACGCCAGCAACCCGCCAATCACCGCGATGCCGAGCGGCGCCGTCTGCGCGCCGCCTTCACCCAGCCCCAGCGCCATGGGTATCATCCCCGCCGTCATGGCGCACGTCGTCATGAGGATCGGCCGGAGCCGGAGCTCGGCCGCGTGCAGACCGGCACCGCGCGCATCGCCATGCAGCGGCCCAGGCGCGGTCCGCGCCGACTCCGCGGCCGTGACGAGCAAAATCGCGTTGGCCGCCGAAATGCCGAGCGCCATGATGAGCCCCAAAAACGATTGAATGTTGAGTGTCGTTCCTGTCACGACGAGGAGCAGCAGCGCGCCCGCGGCCACGGCCGGCGCCGTCGACAACACCGTGAGCGCCAGCCGGAACGATTGAAACGTCGCGGCGAGCAGCAGCAGGATCACGAACAGCGCGAGCACGAGCCCGCCGCGCAGCTCGCCGAACATCTGGTCGAGCAGATCGATCTGCCCCCGCACGGTGACTGTCGTCCCTTTGGGAAGCGTGCCGGCTGCGGCGATCGCCCGGCGCACGCCATCGCGCGCCCGACCCAGGTCCGCCCCGTGCAGGTTCGCCGTCAGCGTGAGCATCCGTTGCTGGTTCAGCCGGTCATACTCGCCGACCGTGGCGACGCGCGACAGCGTCGCCAGGTCGCCGACAAAGAGGGGCGCATCGCCACCCCCTTCCCGATCCGACGCGCGCACCGTCTGGACGGGGATGCGCTCCACGGTCCCGATGTTCGACATCAGTGCCTGGGGCACCTCGACCTGCACCTGATACGCCGTCCCGGTCGTCGAATCCAACCAGTAGTTGGGCTCTGTGAATCGACTGGACGATGTCGCCGCCACCAGCGACCGGCCGACCTCGGCGACGGACACCCCGAGCAACCCCGCCCGCGCCCGATCCACGTCCACCGCGATCGTCGGATAGTCGAGCGATTGCGCGTAGCCGACATCCCGGAGGAACGACAACGGTTCGAGCGCGTGACGCAGCTTGTCGCCGTACGCGCGACTCTGCGCCAGATCGCGGCCCGTGATGATCACCTCGACCGGCGTGGTCGCCCCCTCGCTCATGACCTGATCGACCAGATCCCCAGGCTCGAACGAGAGCGAGAGATCCGGCATCTGCTGGTGAAACGCCGCACGCAGCTGCTCGCGGAACGCCTCCAGCGAGATGCGCGCGGTGGGTGCCATGCGGACGAGCAACACCGCCTCCTGTGGCCCACTCGTCCACAGGTACACGGTGTTGATCGGGTAACTCGGCGGCTGCGTCCCAACAAAGGTGGACGTGATCGCGACGTTGCCAGGACCGGCGGTCTCGTCGATCAACGCCAGCGCCGCCCGCACGCGCTCCTCCATCCGCTCGAGCCGCGTCCCGGTCGGCGCCCGAAGTCGCAACTGAAACTGCCCGGAATCGACCGGCGGCAATATCGCCGAGCCAATGAACCGCGACGCGAGCCCGATGACGAGCAGGGCCGCCACCGCATACCCGATGAGCACCGGCCGGCGTCGATCCGAGAGGCGCGCCAACCGCGCACGGAACCACACCTGCCCCCGCGCGACCAGCCGGGCAAACCGTCCAGCATGTACCGGCTCCCGCGCGAGGAACCAGTTCGCGAACACCGGCACGACCGTCTGCGACAGCAGATAGGAGGCGATCATGGCGAAGCCCACCGACATCGAGAGCGGCAGAAACATCGCCCGCGGCGTCCCGGTCATGAACAGCGCCGGCGCGAACACCGCCAGGAGGCTCAACAGGATGAGCAACTTGGGCCGCGCGATCTCGCGCGCGGCGTCATAGACGGCGCGGCCGATGGGTTGCCCCGACTCCTGGTGTCGATGGATGTTCTCGATCGTCACCGTCGCCTCGTCCACGAGCACGCCGACGGCGAGCGCGAGTCCGCTCAACGTCATCACGTTGATCGTCTGCCCCGCCAACGACAGCCCCACCGCGGCGGCGAGCAGCGCCACGGGAATCGTGACCACCACAATCAGCGCGCTCCGGCGGTCGCCCAGAAAGAGCAGCACGACGAGGCCCGTGAGCAGGGCGCCGAGCGCCCCTTCGGTGACCAGGTTGCGCAGCGCCGCGACCACATACGCCGACTGATCGAACTCGAACGAGACGTGAATGTCGTCCGGGAGCGCGCTCTGCATCGACGGCAGCGCCGCCTTGACCTGGTGCACGACGTCCCACGTTGACGCGTCCGCGCGTTTCGTCACGGGGATGTAGACCGACCGCTTGCCGTTGATCAGCGCGTACCCGGTCGGGACGTCCGTCCCGTTCTCGACGGTGGCCACATCGCCGACATAGACGGCCGCCGTGACGCCCCCACTGGCGGTCCGTAAAGGGATCTTGGCGAGGTCGCCGATGTTCGACACGACCGCGTTCGACGACGTGAGCATCGTGAGACTGTCGTCGCGGACGTTCCCCGCGGGCGTGATCGTGTTGCCTCGCGCCACGGCTTGCACCACGGCGTCCGGACTCAGCCCATAGCTCCGGAGCCTGGTGGGATCGACCCGCACAAGGACGGTCCGCTGGTTGCCCCCAAAGGGGGGCGGCGCTGACACGCCCGGCAACGCGGCAAACATCGGCCGGACACGGAAGAGCGCGAGATCCTGGATCTCGCCCAGCGGGCGCACCGGACTCTGGAACACGAGCTGGCCAACTGGCGCACTCCCCGCATCGTACCGGATGATGAAGGGCGGCACCGTCCCGGGTGGCATGAACGCGCGGGCGCGATTGACGTAGCCGACGACTTCGGCCATCGCCTGGTCCATGTTCGTCCCGTCATGGAACTGAAGCTTGATGAGCGCCACGCCTTGGATCGATTTCGACTCGACGAACTTGACTCCGGTCACGTAGAGAAAGTGGTACTCGTAATACGAGGTCACATACCCTTCCATCTGCGCCGGCGAGAGGCCCCCGTATGGTTGGGCCACGTACACCGTCGGCGTCGAGAGCTTGGGCAGGATGTCGATCGGCAGGCGGCGAATCGACAGCACGCCAAATGCGACGGCCGCGATCACGATCACGAGGACCGTCACGGGGGAACGCAGCGCAGCCCGGATCATCGCACGAGCGCCAGAAAGGGCGTGAGATCACCGTTCGCGCCCGCCAACGCCAGTCGCGCGCGCCACGCGCCGAGCCGAGCGAGCACGTCGTCGGTCTCCGCGCGGGTGAGCGCCAGCTGCGCCTGCGCGACATCCGCCAGCGTCGCCAACCCTGCCCCATACCGCACGTTCATCTGCTGCGCGGCCCCCGCGGCCGCGGCACGCTGCACCGGCGTCTCCGCCGCTTCCCGGAGCGCCAGCGCGAAATCCGCGGCCGCCACGTCCCGCTGCGAGGCCAGATGCTGCAACTCGCCATCGTATTCGGCGGCCGCCGAGCGCTCATGCGCCGCGGCCTCGCCGATCCGCGGGCCCGCCGAGAACAGGTTCCAGAGCGGCAGTCCGACCGACACACCGACCGCATAGTTGAATCGCGTGAGATCGATCCCCGACAAACTGGGATCGAACTGGCCATTCGCATTGGCCCCCGATCCGCGACCAAACGCGGCCCCGAGGAGGCTCACCGTCGGAAACAGCGATCGCGCGATCGCCGTCCGTTGCGCCGCGTCCGCGTCGACCCGCGCGTGAAACGGCGCCGCCAGTGGATGCGCGTCGAAACTCGGCGTCGCCGGCACCATGGAGTCCGGGAGCTGATCCAGCAGACGCTGCCCCTCGAGCCCCGCCGTGAGCGCGCGCTGTCCGGGCGACCCGCCGATCGCCTCGGCCAACAGACGTCGCGCCGCCGTCACGTCCCGCTGGGCCGCGAACAGCGTGAGCCGCGCATGCGACGCGTCCGCCTCGGCCAACAGGCTGTCGGCACCAGCGCGCAGCCCGCTGCGCGCCAGCGCTTCGACCGACCGGACCACCTCGGATGCGCGGTCCACGTTCCCCTGCTGCACGCGCACGAGCGCCTCGGCCGCCAACGCCGTCATGTACGAGGCACCCACGTCCAGCTGATGCTGGAATCGCTGCCCCGCGGCGACACCCGAGGCCCGCGTCAGCTCGCCATGCGCCGCGCGCACCTCCGCCTCGCGCCGGCCAAACGTGAACGGCGTCCACGTGACCGACGCCCCGACCGCGCTCCCGTAGATCAAATTGTTCTCGTTGTCCGCGCGCACGATGCCCGTGATCGGCTGGATCACACTCTGGCTGAACGAGAGGCCCGTGAGGTTGTTGTCGGTCGCCCGCGAGATCTGACCGCCAAGGTCGACCGACGGCAGATAGGTCTCTTTCGTGCGGACCAGCACCTCATGGGCCGCGCGCGCATCCTCGTCCCGCGCCCGGAGCAGCGGAAAGTTCGCGTCCGCCAGTCGGATCGCATCGGACAGCGTGAGGACGCTATCGGCGCTCGTCGATGCCGCCGGCGCACTCTGCCCGCGCGCGACCTGGGCCGAGCCACAGCCGAGGGCGACGACGCCACACAACAGACGGAATGACAGCACGCGGACTACCTTAGGGGGCGACGGCAGGCGCATCCACACCACGTTGTCTCAGCGAGGCGTACAGCGCGTCATATACGAAGCGTGCATGGTCGATAGTCTCGGCGTCACTCGTCGATACCAGCGGAAACCCCTGCGAGATCGCCCGCAGCCCCGCGGACTCCGGCGTGAGTCCGACCTCGTCCGCGAAGTCCGCACCGTGCACGATGCGCGCTAGCGCCGCCAACGCCGGGTCGTCTGGCCGGCATTCCGCCACCAACGCCTCGAACGAGCAGCGCCCCGCCGCGTCGCGGTGCGGGTACCGCGCACCGGGCGCGTCAAATCCGACCGCCCCCGTCGCACGCTCGATCTCAGCGACGCGCTCGGGCTCGGTGAACTCGAACTGGGCCTGGCTGTCGATGAACCGGAGAATGAACCACGCCGTGGCCGTCCGATTGACGCGGACGACGCGCCGAGTCACCCACGACGTCATTGTCCCCGCCTCCGGCTGCGCGACGCGGGGCGTGCCAACTCGATCGCAGTGTCCGGCGAGCGGGGACGCGATGCGCCACCAGCGGCTCGAAACGACTCATACAGCGTGTCGAACAGCACCGACCCATGCTCCAACCGGTCGGGATCAGCGGCATACTTGGCCGCAATACCCTCCACCAGTCGCGCAACGCCCGCGGCCTCTGCCCGGCCGAACTTCGCGTCCTTGATGTCGATGTCGTGCACCACCTCGGCGACGGCGCGGAGGGCGGCGTCCGTGTCCAGCCCGAACCGCCGCACCAACGTCTCGAACGTGCAGCGATCCCCCTCGTGCGTGAACTCCGCCTCGAACATGTCGAAGCGCAGCTCACCCGCCGTCGGCACATACCCATCGGCCACGAACGCGAATCGCGCCCCAGAATCAATGAATCGTTGGACGAGCCACGCGCTCGCCATGCGATCGACAAAGACGCCCTCGCGCGTGACCCAGGTCCGGTCGCGCACATCGCGCGGATCGACCCGCGTCGCGGGCGTCTCGCGGGCGACAGCCGGCGACGCGTCCTGCGCGGCCGCGGCGCGCAGCCGTACCTCGAGCAGCCCGACCGCCTCCTGGGCGATCGACCGGCTCCCGGCACCAAAGAAGTCGAGCGCGGTCACATCACTGAGCCGCCGCTGCAGCCGGGCGAGCTCCGCCCTCGCCTGCGCGCGCCGCTCCGCATCCACCGCGCGGTTGGCGCCCAATGCCTTGAGCGCGCCCCGCGCCGCCACCACGATCTCGTCGTAGTCGGCCGCACGCGCGCTCCGAAACAGCGCCTCCACGTCGGCATCGGTCAGCCCTTCGATGAACGACGCGTGACACACGGACCCCTCCCCATGCTCGGCGACGATCTCCCGGAGGACCCACTGAAAGTCCTCGATCGTCGAGTCACTCGCCGGCAACACGTACACCGAATTCTTGATCGCCACCGCCCCGATGCGCTGGAGCCGGCGGCTGATCTTCACCCGCAGATAATCGGGCTTGGGCGGGATCTGGTGGATGAGCAGCACCCA
This sequence comes from Gemmatimonadaceae bacterium, assembly GCA_035569435.1. GTDB lineage: Bacteria > Gemmatimonadota > Gemmatimonadetes > Gemmatimonadales > Gemmatimonadaceae > DASRDS01. The sequence continues at coordinate 14,834 of DATMNB010000050.1, read as the reverse complement.
CCGGCCCTGGGGGGTTGCGGTCATGCGCCTCCGCCATTTGCTTGCTCATCGCGACTGAATCTCATATCTATCACAACTGTATCATGTGGTAATGGCTCGATCAAGCCCCCTGGAAATGACGCGCCTCCGCGCGACACTCGGCCTCGACCGCAACACGGGCGCGGTAGCCGCCGCCATGTTCCTCCAGGGCATGGGTGAGCAGATGTGGCGTCGATTCATCCCGAAGTATCTGGAGTCACTCGGTGCCCCGATCACCACGATCGGCCTCTTCGGGACGGCGGAAGACTTCCTCGACGGCGCCTACCAGTATCCCGGCGGCTGGCTCGCCGATCGCTACGGCCGCCGCCGCGCGCTCGAGGTCGTACTCGTGTTGGCCGCCGCGGGCTATGCGATCTATCTCGTGGCACCCCGGTGGCCCGTCTTGTTCGCGGGACTCCTGTTCGTCAGCGCCTGGAACAGCATGGGCCAGCCCACGTTGTTCGCCGTCGTCGGCGACGCCCTGCCGCCCGATCGCCGGACGCTAGGCTTTACCGTCCAGGCCGTACTCCGTCGCGTCCCCATCGCCCTCGCGCCGACGATCGGCGGCATCGCCATCGCCACCCTCGGCGTCCGCGGAGGCATGCGCGCCGGCCTCGTCGCGACGTTGGTCGTCACGGTAGTCACACTGACCGTCGTCGCACGCGTGCGCCTGCCGGTGCTCGCCGACCGCGAGCCCACCGGGATCCGCGACGTGTGGGCGGCATTCCCGACGCCGCTCCGATGGCTGCTCACGTCAGACGTCCTGATCCGCACCTGCGATGGATTGGTCGACATTTTCCTCGTCCTGTACGCGACCGAGATCATCGGGGTGAGCGCCGCCCGGTTCGGCGCGCTCATCGGCGTCCAGGCTGTCACGTCGATGCTGTCGTATCTCCCCGCCGCCCGACTCGCCAACCGCACCGGCCGGAAACCGTTTGTGATCGCGACGTTCCTCGCGTTCTCGCTGTTCCCGATCGCCGTCGTCAGCTCCCACTCTGCGACGGCGCTCACGCTGGCCTTCGTCGTCGGCGGCCTCCGCGAGCTCGGCGAGCCTGCGCGCAAAGCACTCATCGTGAGCATCGTCCAGCCCACGCTCCGCGCGCGGTCGGTCGGGCTCTACTACCTCATCCGCAGCGTGGCGATCGCACCCGCCGCGTTCGTCGGCGGTCTGCTCTGGCGCGTCCGCCCCTCGCTGCCGTTCCTCGTCGCCGGCGCGATCGGCCTCGCCGGCACCACGGTGTTCACCGTCACCGTCCGCTCCCACGACGCGGCCTGACACCGGCCCATTCCCCACCCGACTCATTTTGGAGGATCGATGTTGCACCGGCTACACAGACAGATCGTGGCACCCGCCCTCGGCGTGATGGCCCTCACCGCGACCCTCGCCACGCGGGGCCCGACGCCGCTCGACTGGACATCAGTCGACCGCGCCATGGGAAGACCGGGCACGATGCTCCCCGGCGACGTCTACCGGTACGCCTTCCCTCGCAGCGACCTGACCGTCACCCTCGACGGTGTCTCGATCAAGCCCGCGCTCGCCCTCGGCGGCTGGGTCGCGTTCAAGCAGATCGGCGATAACGATGCGATGGCCATGGGCGACCTCGTCCTGCGTGAAGACGAAGTGGCCCCTGTCATCGCCAAGCTGCGCCAAGGCGGCGTCGAACAGACCGCGTTGCACAATCACCTGCTGCGCGAGTCGCCTCGCCTGCTGTACCTCCACGTGAGCGCGCATGGGAACCCGGCGACCGTCGCTGCCGCGATCCACGCCGCGCTGGCACTCACCGGCACCCCACTCGCCGCTCCCGCGCCTGGCGCCGCGCCGTCCGGCGCCGCCCTCGACACGGCCGCGATCGCCGCGGCACTCGGTCGATCCGGAAAACTGAACGGCGCCGTATACCAACTCACCGTCGCACGCGCCGAAACGATTCGCGACGGCGGCATGGACGTGCCACCCGCCATGGGTGTCGCGACCGCCATCAACATCCAGCCCACCACGGCCGGCCACGCCGCGACGACGGGGGACTTCGTTCTCACCGCCGCCGAGGTCAACCCCGTCATCCAGGCACTCACCGAGAACGGGTTCGCCGTGACCGCCGTCCACAGTCACATGCTCACGGAAGAGCCACGCCTCTTCTTCCTGCACTTCTGGGGGACCGCGGACGTCGCGCAACTCACCCGCGGCCTCCGCGCGGCGCTCGACAAGACCAACAGCCGCCCTCGCTGACGCGTCTCGCATGAATTGTGCGTTGGCGTTCGGCGCATGCCCAATCATCCACTCGCCGCATATCTCAACGATCATCTCGCTGGCTCGATCGCCGGCATCGACCTGGCGGCGAGCCTCGCAAAGGCCGCCAGTCGCGCCAACGATCAGGACCGCGCCATGTGGCTCGAATCGCTCCGCGATGACCTCGCGGCGGCGCAGGCTGTACTCCGCGCCGTCATGACGCGGAACCATGCGAGCGAGGCGATGCTCACGCAGGCCGGCGCCTGGATGACCGAGCGCCTGACACGTGCCAAACTCGCGCTCACCAGCGCGACCGACGGCGCCGCCCTCGCCTGGCTTGACGGGTTGGAAGCGCTGGCGTTGGGCCTCCAGGGCCAGGCCGCGCTCTGGCGCGCCCTCGACGTCAGCTTGCCGTCACGCGACCCGCGGCGCGCAAACGCCGACTTTGCCGCCCTCGAGCGCCGCGCCCTCATACTCTTTGCCCAGGTCGACCGCGCCCGCCTGGCCGCGGCCGCGACCGCACTTACGTGAGCGGCGCGGGGCCGGGCTCGACCGACGCACGCGTCACGCGTCCGCGCACCCACGTGCGCCGCCCGACAGGATCCCGGCCGCCCAGGAACTCTCCGACGGACGCCAGCGACTCGATGTGATCACATAAGATCTTGAAGGCGGCCAGCAGCGGCACGCCGAGCAACGCGCCCGCCGCCCCCCAGACCCACCACCAGAAAATGAGCCCGATGAACATCGCCACGGGATTGAGCGTGAGACGCTTGCTCATGATCAGCGGACTCACCACGTTCCCCACAAAAAAGTTGATCACGAAAAACACCGCCGGCGCCGCCAGTGCGTGTGGCAAACTGGCGAATGTCGTCAGCCCCGCCACGGTGAACACCGCGACGGCGATCGTCATCCCGATGTAGGGGACGAACTCCAACGCGGCGACCATGGCGCCCCAGACGATCGGCGTCGGCATGCCGAGCCCCCACATCGCCAGCGCCACGATGACGCCCTCGCTGATGTTGATGACCGCGGTGGTCAGCAGGTAGGTCGAGATCGACGTTTCGATCGCGCGGGCGACGCGCACCGCCGTCTGTTGATCGCGCGCCAGCGGCAGCACCTTGATCAACTTCTCGAGGAACAGATCCCCCGTGGCCAGCAAGAAAAACAACAGCAGGATGACCTCGATGGCGCCCTCGATAAAGGCCTGCGTGCTCCCGAAGAACCGCGAGGCAAGCGTCGGCCCCCGCACGATGACCTGTTGCGCCCGCGGCGACTCGCCGACCGCCGTGGCTCGCTCAACCTGCTCGGCCGCCTGCTCGACCTGATCGACCGGTCTGGCCACGACGCGCAGGCGCACGCCGGCCTTGCGCAGCGTTTGTGGGGCGTGGGCGATCATGCCTTCGACTGGCCCGGCGAGCCCGTACCCACACACCGCGACCACGGCGACCGCCGAGACCACGATGAGCGCCGCCGCGGCCGGGGTGGGGATGTGTATCATCCCCAGCGCGCGGACGACGGGACTCAGCAAGAACGACAGCAACAGGGCAAAGGCGATCGGCAACAGAAAGCCACGCGCGAAATAGATACTGTACGCGCACGCCAGCACCGCCAGCACCGTGACCGCGGCGCCGCGAATCTGGGGTACGTCGGAGCCCGCCAAGCGCTCGGCCATGAAGCCTCCCAAACCGACACAGGGCAAGAAGCGTGCACGACCGCTGCACATGGGTACACAATGAATACACGCATCACGCGGTCCACGCTCGCTTTAGCCGCTGTCATCTGCCCTCGTGGTCTTCACGGGCGTCTCCGGCTCAGGCAAGTCCTCGCTCGCCTTCGGCACGCGCTACGCCGAGGCGCAACGCCGCTACTGGGATCCGTCGCCCCATACGCACGCACACGTCGTGGCATCCGGTCCCCCGGCCGAGGTGGCACGAGCGCCAACGAGCCGCACAGCACCGTATTTGGCGCTGGCGACGCCGCCCTAATGGTGGCATCTTCGGGCACTTCGGACCACACGCCCACGCTGGAGGCACTACGGGCCAGCAGTCCGTTCGTCGCTCGACGATCGTCGCCGTCATACTCGTAGTCGGTGTAGCGCTCCGCGTCTGGCAGTACGTCGCCGACACCTCGCTCTGGTTCGACGAGCTCTCGATCGCGCGCAACCTGCAGGAGCGGTCGCTGTCCGAGCTGATGCGCGCCCCGCTCGGGTACGACCAAATCGCACCGCTCGGGTTCATCGCCCTCGTAAAAATCGGCACGATGCCCTTCGGCTCCAGCGATCTCGGCCTCCGCGTCGTCCCGTTCCTCTGCGGCATCGCCGCACTCGTCCTCTTCTGGCGTGTCGCCGCACGGGCATTGGATGGGATCGCCATCCCGATCGCGGTCGGTCTGTTCGCGATCGGCATCCCATTCATTCGCTACACCACGGAGCTCAAACAGTACGGGTGCGACCTCGTGGCGACCTTGGCGCTCACGCTGGTGGCGCTCGACCTACGCCGGCGCACACCGACCGTTGGTCGATGCGTGGCGGCCGGCATGGCCGGATGCATCCTCGTCTGGTTCTCACAGGCCGCCGTCCTGGTATTGGTCGGCCTAGGTGCAGCGCTCACGGTGTGCTCGCTGCTCGACCGCGATCCATCGTCGCGCCGCGCGGTGCGCATCACGGTGCCGATCTGGGCGGTCGCCGCGATAGCGGCCCTGGTGGTCTCCAAGCACTATGTCGCGCCCGCGACACTGGCGTACATGCACATGTTCTGGGGCAAACGACAAAGCTTCGCGCCGCTCCCGCTGGGCAGCTCGGATGACGTACGCTGGGTCTGGACTCGGTTCACCGACTTTTTCGGCACCGCGAATCTCTCGTTGGCCTATCCGGGGCCCATGCTCTATGCGCTCCTCACCGTGCTGGGATTCGTCGTGATGTGGCGGCGACGGCGGGACACAGCGCTCATCCTACTCGCCCCGTTCGTCGTCACGCTCATGGCCGCCGTTGCACAGCAGTATCCGTTTCGCACGCGCCTCGTGCTCTTTCTCATGCCGAGTCTCCTGCTCGCGCTAGCGGAGGCCATCGGGTGGATTGGCGCTCGCGCGCCGGTTGGTCGCGTCGCCGCGATGGCGTTGATCGTGCCGCCCCTTGTCGCGATTGGCGCGGCACCACCGCCCTACTCCGTGGAGGCGTATAAACCAGTACTCGCCTACGTTCAGACACACCGCCGCCCGGGCGACGCCGTGTACGTATTCGCCAACACCGCCGAAGCCCTCCTCCACTACGGGCCGCAGTTCGGCCTGGACCCAGGCACCTATGTTGTTGGCCGCTGCGAGGAGCGGGACGTCCGCCCCTACCTCAGAGACCTCGATCCCTTCCGCGGCGCATCACGCCTCTGGGTGATCGGCTCCAACATGCCGCCGTTCCGGCAACCCCGGCGCGCGATTGGACAATATCTCCAGACGATCGGCGTCCGCCGCGACTCGATCGCCGTCCCGTCCCCGTTCCCCTCCGGGCCACCATTTGATCCCGTGAGCGCTGATCTATTTGACCTGAGCGATTCGGCACGCCTACAATTGGCCGCCGCCTCGACGTTCCGAGTCGGCATCCTCGCTGACACCCTACACGGCTTGTGTAGCGACCGCTTCGGCCCAACCGGCAAGCCGCGGGGCACACCTTGACGTATGGAGACCGAATGACTGGTGTACGCAATGCGCGCGCCCTCGGTCGATTGCTCGCCGTCGCTGTCGTCGCCACCGCCTGCGCCAAGCAAACGCAAACTCCCGTCGACCACCGCGCGAGCGATGAGGCCGCGATCCGCACGCTCGATTCGGCGTGGGTGAAAGCGGCCGTGGCCAAAGACGCACAGCAGTTTGTCTCGTACTACGCCGACGACGCATCACTGCTCGCCCCTGGGGCGCCGATCGCCACCGGCAAACCCGCGCTCCAGGCCGCGTGGACCGGCCTCATGGCCCTCCCAGGCTTCGCCCTCACCTTCGCCCCAACCAAGATCGATGTCTCCGGTGACCGCGCGTACGAGATCGGCGACTACGCGCTGACCCTCAACGACAAGACCGGCAAGCCACAAACCACCAAGGGCAAGTACGTCGTCGTGTGGGGCAAGCAGCCCGATGGCACGTGGAAGGCCCTCCTCGACGCACCAACCACGACCCAGTGACCGGCTCAGATTGCTGACAACTTGACGCCGCCACGGCCGCCCCTGATCATCGAGCCGTGGCGACCGAGGCGATCGAGGCAATCTCGATTCTCTGGCTCAATGCCGGCCTGAGCTGCGATGGGGATACGATCGCCATGACCGCGGCGACGCAGCCCTCCATCGAAGACGTCATCCGGGGCGCCATCCCCTGGATCCCCAAAGTCACGCTCTACAACGCCTTCCTCGCCTTCGAGAACGGCGACGAGTTCGTCGACATCTTCCGCCGCGCGGCCAACGGCACCCTCGGCCCCTTCATTCTCGTCGTCGAGGGCTCAATCCCCGACGACCGCACGGCTGGCGACGGCTACTGGGCTGCCTTCGGAACCGATCGCTCGACCGGCCAGCCAATTCCGACCTGCACCTGGATCGACCGCCTGGCCCCCAAGGCCTGGGCAGTCGTCGCGGCCGGCACCTGCTCCGCCTACGGTGGCATTCACGCCATGCAGGGCAACCCCACCGGCTGCATGGGCCTCGCCGACTATCTGGGATGGGAATGGCGCTCGCAGAGCGGCATCCCCATCGTCAACGTCCCCGGCTGCCCCGTCCAGCCGGACAACATGATGGAATCCCTGCTGTATCTGCTCAACATGGCGTCCGGCCGGGCGCCCATGATCCCGCTCGATGAGTCACAACGGCCGCGCTGGCTCTTCGATTTCACCGTGCACGAAGGTTGCGACCGCGGCGGTTACTACGAGCAGGGCGAGTTCGCCGATGCCTACGGGTCCAATCTCTGCATCGTGAAACTCGGCTGTTGGGGCCCGGTCGTGCAGTGCAACGTGGGCAAACGGGGCTGGATGAGCGGCATTGGTGGCTGTCCCAACGTTGGCGGCATCTGCATCGGCTGCACCATGCCCGGCTTCCCGGACAAGTTCCAGCCATTCATGAACCAGCCTCCAGGTTCTCTTCTCTCCTCCGCCGCCGTGATGACCTACGGGAAAGCCATTCAGGCGCTCCGTCGATTCACCCAAGCCTCGCTCAACAAGCCGCCCGCCTGGCGGCGGAGGTAAGCGATGGCATTGACCCGGGACGAAGCAGAATCGGCGCTGCAGGACCTGGCCGCGGTCTTCCTTCGCTCGCCGGGCGATGCATCCCAGCTCCCGCCACCCAACGCCGACGACAAGTACCGCACGCTCGTCGAGCAACTGCCGGCGGTTGTCTTCATGGCATACCTGGACCGCGGCATCGGCGAAGCCTACGTCAGTCCGCGCATCGAGGAGATCCTGGGGTTCACCCAGGCAGAATGGCTCGAGGACCCGGTCCGCTGGTACAACCAGGTCCACCCCGACGATCAGCAGCGATGGAGCATCGAGGCGGCCGAGATGTTCTTGACCGGCCACCCGCTCCGCTCCGCCTACCGCGTGATCGCCCGCGACGGCCGGGTCATCTGGTTTCAGTGCGAGGCCAAGATGATCCGCCGCGACAATGGCCGCCCATGGTTCATTCACGGCGTGGCCTTCGACATCTCGGAGCTCAAGCGCACCGAACAGACCCTGCAAGAGCACATCGCCGAGCGCCAGCGCATGGAGCAGGCGATCCTCGAGATCGGCACGACCGTCCAACGCCAGATCGCCCAGGACCTGCACGACGGACTCGGCCAGCACCTCACCGGCATCGCGTTCATGAGCAAGGTGCTCGAGCAAAAGCTCGCCGACAGCAAGCTCGCCGAAGCCACCGATGCGGCCAAGATCGTCACCCTCGTCAACGAGGCCATTCACAAGACGCGCGAGCTCTCGCGCGGCCTGCTCCCGGTCGTGTCCGGCGCCGATGGCCTGATCTCGGCGCTCGCGCGCTGGGCGGCGGAGATCGAGGATCTCTTTCACATCCCCTGCGAGTTCCAGTGCGCTGACGGCGCGCAAGTCACCGATGTGCGCATCGCCACCCAGCTCTATCACATCGCCCAGGAAGCGGTCACCAACGCGATCCGCCACGCCAAGCCCACCCGGCTCACCGTGTCGCTTGCGCCGGGCCTGCTCGTGGTGCAGGATGATGGCATCGGCGTGGGCGACGCGCCGTCGCGACCCACGGGACTGGGGATGCAGATCATGCGCTACCGCGCCGACATGATCGGCGGGTCGTTGGATGTCCGTCGCGCCACTCCCGGCGGGACCATGGTCAGTTGCCACTTCAAATCGTGACGCGACATCGCGTCTTTCTCGTCGACGATCATCCGATCGTCCGCCAGGGCCTCACCCTCCTGATCAACCAGGAGCCCGACCTCGTCGTCTGCGGCGAGGCCCAAGAGGCCGGGTCGGTCCCCGACGCGCTCGCCGCGCTCCAGCCCGACATTCTGATCCTCGACATCTCGCTCAACGGCCCCGACGGGCTGGACCTGCTCAAGCTCATTCGGTCCACCGATAGCGATCTGCCCATCCTCATCCTGTCCATGCACGATGAGGCCGCCTACGCCGAGCGCGCGCTCCGCGCTGGCGCCAACGGCTACATCATGAAACAGGAGGCCACTGACAAGGTCCTCGACGCCATTCGCCGGATCGTGCGCCACGAGGTCTACGTCTCGGACCGCGTCGCCAACCGTATGCTGCAACAGATGGTGGCCCGCCCGGCGACGGCCCGCAAAACGTCCATCGATTGTCTCAGCGACCGCGAGCTCGAGGTCTTCAGGCTCATCGGTGACGGCCACGGCACCCGCGAGATCGCCGAGGCCCTGCACTTGAGCGTCAAAACGGTCGAGTCGTACCAGGCGCACATTAAGGAGAAACTGTCCCTCACCGGCGCGCGCGCCCTCATGCAGCGCGCCATCGAGTGGCGTATCAGCGAGCGACCGGGGAATCCCCGATAGCCGCTACCGGACGGAGCCCGCTTTTGCTCTGTTGACCCCGGCCATATCTCACGGTGCTCACGCGATTTCACTCGCAGCGTCGGGGGACACGCGATGCCGGACATCGTTCCGTACGGCCACAAGACCCAGAGACCGTCGCCGGTCTCTGATATTCACATTCTTTGGATCACGGCGGGACTCGGCTGCGACGGCGACACGGTCTCGATCACCGCCGCCACCCAACCGAGCATCGAAGACGTCCTGCTCGGCGCGATTCCCGGACTCCCCAAAGTCCACCTCCACAACCCGGTGCTCGCCGTCGACGCGGGCGACGCGTACTTAAAGCCGTTTTATGCGGGTAAGGACGGGAAGCTCGACCCGTTTGTCCTCGTGATCGAAGGCTCGGTCCCCAACGAAAAGATTCACGGCACCGATGGATACTGGGCGGCCATGGGCACCGACGCTAAGACCGGACAGCCGATCAAGACGACGACCTGGATCGACTGGCTCGCGCCCAAAGCGCTCGCCGTCGTTGCGGCCGGCACCTGCGCCACGTACGGTGGCATTCATGCCATGCAAGGCAACCCCACCGGCGCCATGGGTCTCGCCGACTACCTCGGCTGGGACTGGAAATCCAAGGCGGGCCTGCCGATCGTGAACGTGCCGGGCTGTCCCGTGCAACCCGACAACTTCATGGAAACCTTGCTCTACTTGCTCTATCAGGTCGCCGGCCTCGCGCCGATGATCCCGCTCGACGATCAGCTCCGGCCGACATGGCTCTTCGGCAAGACGGTGCACGAAGGGTGCGACCGCGCCGGGTACTATGAAGAAGGCGACTTCGCCGCCGACTACAACTCCCCCAAATGCATCGTGAAACTCGGCTGCTGGGGCCCGGTCGTGAACTGCAACGTCCCCAAGCGCGGCTGGATGGCGGGCATCGGCGGCTGTCCCAACGTCGGCGGCATCTGCATCGGCTGCACGATGCCAGGGTTCCCCGACAAGTTCATGCCCTTCATGGATGAGCCCCCGGGGGCCAAGGTCTCGGCGACCACGATCGGCGTCTACGGCCGGACCATCCGCACCTTGCGTGCGTTCACCAACACGACGCTCAACAAAGAGCCGAGATGGCGCCACCCGCGAGCCGAGTTGACCACCGGCTATAGGAGCAACGGACAATGACCAGCATCGCACCCGCGCAAAAAGCGGGAGCGCCGGGCAAGTCGCGCAAGCTGGTGGACATGAATTGGGACCCCATCACCAGAATCGTCGGCAGCCTCGGCATCTTCACCAAGATCGATTTTGACAACCGCGAAGTCGCCGAGTGCTACAGCACGTCGTCGATCTTTCGCGGCTACAGCATCTTCATGAAGGGGAAGGACCCGCGCGACGCACACTTCATTACGAGCCGCATCTGCGGCATCTGCGGCGACAACCACGCCACCTGCGCCATGTACGCGCAAAACATGGCCTTTGGCGTCGTGCCGCCGGCGCTCGGCGAGTGGATCGTGAACCTCGGCGAAGCCGCCGAGTACATGTTCGACCACAACATCTTCCAGGATAACCTCGTCGGCGTCGACTTCTGCGAGCAGATGGTCAAGGCGACCAACCCCGGCGTCTGGGCCAAGGCCCAGAAGACCGACTGCCCGCACGCCGAGATCCACGGCTATCGCAAGATCTCCGACATCATGACGGCGCTGAATCCGTTCACCGGTGACTTCTACCGGGAAACGCTCCAGGTCAGTCGGTACACACGGGAAATGTTCTGTCTCATGGAAGGCCGGCACGTCCACCCGTCGACACTCTACCCCGGCGGCGTCGGGACCGTCCCGACCGTCCAGCTCTTCACCGACTACCTGGTCCGCCTCGCGCGCTACGCCGAGTTCATGAAGAAGTGCGTGCCGCTGCACGACGACCTGTTCGACTTCTGGTACGACGCCCTCCCTGGCTACGAGAAGGTCGGCTTCCGCCGCACCCTCCTCGGCTGCTGGGGCTCGTTCAACAATCCCGACGCCTGCGATTACACGTACAAGAAGATGTCGACGTGGGGCGACGCCATGTACGTCACACCGGGCGTCGTCGTCGACGGCAAGCTCGTCACGCACGATCTCGTCGACATCAACCTCGGCATTCGGATCCTGCTCGGTCACTCGTTCTACGATGACTGGCAACAAGCCGAGCAGTTCGTCAAAACCGACCCGCTCGGCAACCCCGTCGACATGCGGCATCCCTGGAACCAGACCACGTTCCCCAAGCCGCAGAAACGTGACTTCAACGGCAACTATAGTTGGACCATGTCGCCGCGCTGGTTCGACGGCAAGGACTATCTGGCGCTCGATACCGGCGGCGGGCCACTGGCCCGGTTCTGGGCGACCGCTCTCGCCGGACTCGTCGACACCGGCTACGTGAAGGCGACGGGGACCAGCGTCAAGATCTTCCTCCCCAAGACGGCGATGATGGGCGAGACGGAATTCGAGTGGAAGATCCCCAAGTGGTCCAATGCGATCGAGCGCGACCGCGCCCGAACGTACTTCCAGGCCTACGCCTGCTCGATGGCCTACTACTTCATCGAGAAGGCGCTGCGCGAGCTCAACGCGGGCCGCACGAAAACGTGGAGCGACTTCACCGTCCCCGATGAAGCCATCGGATGCGGCTTCCACGAGGCCGTGCGCGGCGTGCTCTCGCACCACGTCGTGATCCGCGATGGCAAGATCGCCAACTACCACCCGTACCCACCGACGCCGTGGAACGGGAGTGTGCGCGACACCTACGGCACGCCGGGTCCCTACGAGGATGCGGTGCAGAACACGCCGATCTTTGAGGAGAACGGCCCGGACACCTTCAAGGGCGTCGACATCATGCGGGCGGTCCGGAGCTTCGATCCCTGTCTCCCCTGCGGCGTCCACATGTACCTCGGCAACGGCAAGGTGCTGGAAACACACCACTCGCCGATGTTTGGTGTGCAGCCATGAGCACGGAGCTCGAGCGTCGACTCGAGCGCATCGACGGGCTGGTGGAGCGTCTCGAGACCGGGACTGACCCGGTCTCGGGCGCCACCGCCCGCGAGTTGGTGGCGACTCTCATGGACCTCCATGGCGCCGCGATGGAGCGCATGGTGACGCTGATCCGCCAGGCTGGCCCGAGCGGCGATACCCTGATGGAGCAGTGCGCACGCGATCCCCTCGTCCGCAGCGTATTGCTATTGTACGACCTGCACCCCGTCGATCCGGAGACCCGCGTGCGGGAAGCGATCGAGCATGCCCGCCCGTATATCGATTCGCACGGCGGCGCGGTCGAGCTGGTCCGCCTCGACGACCAGGGCGCGGTCCACGTGCGCGTGCAGGGTGCGGCGTCGCTCACCAGCGTCGTCGAGAATGCCGTGCGCGAAGCGGCGCCGGATCTCCCCGACGTCGTCGTCGAACACCAGGAGCCGCTCGTCTTCCTCGAACGGCGGCGCTAATGCCTCTCGAGCGGCTCAAGCGGTTCGTCGAGCGACCGATCCAGGTCGAGCGGTGCGATCTCTGTGGCCGCGAGTTATCAGATGACCACGACCACGTGATCGAACCGGCCGCCCGCCGGCTCACGTGCGTCTGCGGCCCGTGTGCCGTGTTGTTCAGCGCGTCGGGGACGCGCAAGCGCGTCCCGCGCCGCGTGCGCGCCCTCACTGGCTTTCGGCTCACGGACGCGCAGTGGGACGAGCTGCGCCTGCCCATCGATCTGGCGTTCTTCGTCAAGTCCACGGTCCACGACCGCCCCGTCGCCAACTATCCGAGTCCGGCCGGCGCCACGGAGTCCCTCCTGTCGCTGGAGGCATGGGACGACATCATGCGCGAGAATCCGGTCCTGGACGAGATGGAACCCGACACGGAAGCGCTGCTCGTCAATCGCGTCGGCCACGGCCGCGGGGGCATGCAAGCCGAGTACTTCCTGGTCCCCATCGATCAGTGCTACCGCCTGGTCGGGTTGATCCGGACCCGGTGGACTGGGCTCTCCGGCGGCACCGAGGTCTGGTCTGCGATCAGTGGCTTCTTCGACGAGCTGCGGCGCCATGCCTGAGCTCACGTTCGGCCTGGAGTCAGTGGCGCCGGTGCCGTTTGCTGCCGTTCCCCTTCTCGGTTTTGGCCTGCACGTGATGAACACGCCAGCGACCGAGCGCATTCACACCGTGGTCCTCCGCTCGCAGGTCCAGCTCGACGTGACCCGCCGGCCATATAGCCGGATCGAACAATCCAAGCTGTGCGATTTATTCGGAGAGCCCGACCGCTGGAGCACTACCCTCCGGAGTATGCTCTGGACTCATGTGAGTACGATCGTCCCAGCTTTCACGGGCGAGACGACCGTCGAGGTGACGGTCCCCTGCACGTTCGACTTCAACGTCGCCGCGACGAAATACTTCTACGGCCTTGACGACGGACACGTGCCGCTCACCTTCCTGTTCAGCGGCAGCATCTTCTACGAGGATCCGTCCAGCGCCCTCCAGGTATCGCCGATCCCATGGGATCGGGAGGCGACCTTCCGTCTCCCCGTGCGCGTCTGGCGTCAACTCATCGACCAGTACTACCCCAACGTCGCCTGGCTTGCCCTGCGCCGCGATGTCTTCGATCGCCTCTACCAGTACAAGCAGGAGCACGGGATTACCACCTGGGAACAGACCGTCGAAGAGGCAGCCGGCCCGTGAGCCGTCACGATGTCGCCCGCGTGGCCTCGGCCCTGCTCTACGAGGGGTACATGTTGTACCCCTATCGTCCGACCGCCGTGAAGAATCGCCGCCGCTTCAACTTTGGCATCGTCTCCCCCCCGGACGGCGAGACACCGCTCATGCAGACCGAGTGCCTCGTGCGCGGCGGCCCCGATACGTTGATCAGCGCACAGGTGCGCTTTCTCCACCTGGTCGACCGCACCACCGATGCGACCTCGTGGCAAGAAGCCGTCGAGCGCGACGTGCGACTCATGCACTGCGCCCTCGGCGACCGTTGCCGCGGGACATTCACCTGGCCGGCGAGTGAGACGACCGACGGCGCCGTGGTCCGCCGACAACACGCGATCGGCTGCACCATCGAACTGGCCTCGGTGGCACTTCCAGCCGGCGTCCATCGCATCCGCACCCGCATCGTCAACGAGACGACGCCTGTATCAGATGACGCGCTTTTACGCTCGTTAATCTCGGCCCACACGATCCTCTCGGTCTCGTGTGGAGAGTGGGTGTCGCTCCTCGACCCGCCGGACGAGCTCCGTGCCGAGACTGCCGCGTGCAGCAACATCCGCACGTGGCCCGTTCTGGCCGGCGACCCGGGCCAGCGCGGGACCATGCTGTCCTCGCCAATCATTCTCTACGACTATCCCGAGATCGCCGCAGAGAGCGCCGGCGACCTGTTCGACGCCACCGAGATCGACGAGATCCTGTCCCTGCGCGTGCTGACGCTGACCGACGACGAACAGCGGGAAATGCGACACTCCGACGAACACGCCCGCCGGCTCCTCGAGCGCACCCAAGCGCTCACCGCCGACGACTTCATGCAGATGCACGGCACCATGCGGAGGGCAGATGAAACGCGGTGACCACGTGCGCCTGCATCCGCGCGCCCACGGCGACATCTTCGATCTCGCCCTCGACGGCCAA